>CAIQKQ010000055.1 GCA_903872425.1 uncultured Opitutia bacterium
GGGGAGTTTACCACGGTTGCGGGGGCGTCGGTTGTGGTCGAGGATGACCTGTTGATAAAGTTCGGAGAGATCGGCGGACATAGCGTCAGGAGAGAAACTAGGTGATGGTTGAGCCGAATTGGCAACTGTGGCGTGCGGCTTGCACGGACGGGCAAGACCGTAAAGGTTCGCGCCATGAGTCTTTTGATCCGCCATGCCCGCGTCCTGACCCTCGCTCAAACCGATGGGGCCGCCGTGACGACATTGCTCGGCGGGCGCAAAGCACGGCGCGGTCCAGCGCTCAAGGAACTCGGCGTGATCGCACGCGGCGATGTGCTCGTTGTGGACGGGAAAATCGCGGCCTTAGGGCCGGAGTTGCCTGTGCCGGCTGACACCGAAGTGATCGAAGCAGATGGGCGCGTGTTGATGCCCGGTTTTGTCGATTGTCACACGCACGCGTGCTGGGCGGGGGATCGCCTAGTGGAATGGGAACAAGAGTTGAGCGGGGTCGCGCCAGCGGAGATTTTGAAAAAAGGCGGCGGTATCCAAGCGACCGTGCGCGCCGTGCGCGAGGCGACGCGGAAACAACTCGCGGCGAGCCTGCGCGTGCGTCTCGACGCGATGCTTCGCGGCGGCACCACAACGATCGAAGTAAAGAGTGGCTACGGGCTGAGCATCGACGGCGAGACAAAGATGTTGCACGCCATCGTGCGTGCGGCACAGGAATTTGCTGGCACCGTTGTGCCCACGGCCTTACTCGGGCAAGCCACGGAAGGCGACGTGGCGGCGTTTACGCGCATGGTTGTACGTGAGTTGTTGCCGGCGGTATGGCACGAATTTCCGGGGATTGCGGTCGAAGCCGTGAGCGCGGCGGATGCGTGGCCGGTGGAGGCGTGCGTGCGTCTCTTTGAGCGCTCGGGCAAACATGGGTTGCCGTTGCGTGTGAGTGCGGACCTGGCGGCGCCGACGGGAATGGTGCCAGAGGCTTTGCGTCTCCATCTTCGCAGCGTGGATCATCTAGAAAACGCCTCAAAGGCGGACCTCGTGGCGTTGGCGGCGAGCGATACCTTTGGTGTGTTCACGCCGGCGGCTAGTTTTCACAGCAAAGGTCGGTACGCGCGCGCCGGAGCCTTTGCGGACAGTGGTGGATTGCTAGCACTTGCAAGCGACTACGGTGTGGCCTCGGCACCGACCTACTCGATGCCCTTCGTCATTGCGCTGGCGGTGCGTTACGCTGGCCTCACACCAGCGGAGGCGATCACCGCGACCACGGTGAACGCGGCGGCGGTGCTCGGGTTGAGCGATCGCGGCACGATCGAAGTCGGACAACGCGCCGATTTGATTATGCTGCGGCACCGCGACGAACGGCTCTTGGCGCATGAAGTCGGCGGGAACCCCGTGGAGCTCGTAGTCGCGGGTGGCGCTCGCGTGGTTTAAGCACGCCGCCCCGCATCTGGGGACGCGGAAGAAAGTTTTGCAGACGCCGGTGCAGGTCGTTTATATGGCGGCGTGTCGCTCACGGTATTTCTAGGTCGCGAATTGATTTCCGCTTTGGGCGGGTTGGGATCGGCGCAGGTGCTCGGCCCGTGGCGCGGCGCGCGGCCTGCGGAGCGACGGCCGCGGATGAAGTTTATCCCAGCCCTTTATGGAGAAGATCATGCGCACGAACACGCGGAGCTGTGCCTCCTGTTGGCCGGACGGTGCCGGTTTAGTTTTGAACGCGCTGGTTGCGGATTGGAGCCGGGTGATCTGGTAATTTGTCCCGCGGGCACGGCGCACGCCGAGGCATTTGGGCGGCCTGGTGTGGGCTATCGGCTCGTGTGGTGGAGTTTACACGCAGGCGAACCGAGCCTGCACGCGACGCGTTACTCGAAACGTGGCGGCTTCCAAGTGGAATATCGCATGAGCTTGGCGGCGTTGCCGGCTGAGCCGCGCGGGCGCTTGGCGGCATTGCGCACCATGGCGAGCGCGGGACGCGCGCCAGACGTGGATGCGCTGCGCGAGGCGATGCTCACGGTGACACTCGCGTTGTATCGCCGTGTACTCGACGGCGGCGAGGCGCAGCACGACACACGCGCGCAACTCGTTGGTCGCGCGGTGGATTATGTTCAGGCGAATGCCGCGCGGCCGCTGGCTTTGGAAGATGTGGCGCGGGCGGTGCACGTGTCGCCGAATTATCTGACGGGACTTTTTCGCGCGGAGACGGGCACGCCGCTTGGGCGATTTATTTTGGGCGAGCGAATCGCTTTGGCGCAGCAACGCCTCGGGAGCGCCGGTGCGAGCGTTAAGGCCGTCGCGCTCGGCTTGGGCTTTGCTGATCCCTTTGCGTTTAGCCGCGCGTTTAAGCGGGTGACGGGACAGACGCCGCGGGCGGCACTGGCGGCACGGAGCGGAAGTTTGGCCATGGCTTCGTAAGTGCGGCTATTCCCGCGGAGGGAGCGACGTGGTAGATTGGTTCTATTATGAGTACGTATTCTTCTTCCTCTGCGTCGAAATTGGCCCTGCTTGGCGGCACGCCAGTCGGCGAAGTGGTGTACTCGAAGTTCCCCGTATTTTCGGAGCGAGCGATTGAGCGTGTTGGCGAAGTCTTGCGCGCGGGTAAGGCCGTTGGACTCGGGCGGTTTCATTCTCCGGAAATCGCAGAGGCGGAAGACACGATCTCAAGTTATCACGCCGGCCGTCGAGTTTTGGCGTGCAGCTCGGGTCACGCGGCGTTGCAGGCGGCGCTGGCGGGTTTGGAAATATGTTCGGGCGATGAGGTGATCACGACGCCTTACACTTGGGGCGCTTCGACCTCGTGTATTTTGCATCAGAACGCGATTCCGATCTTTGTGGATGTGGAGCGGGACACGGGCTTGATCGATCCGGCGGCGGTGGAGGCGGCGATCACTCCGCGCACGAAGGCGATTCTCGCGGTGCATATTTTCGGGCAGCCCGCGAACTTGCGACGCTTACGCGAAATCGCCGACCGCCGCGGCTTGAAGCTCGTCGAAGACGGCAGCCAAGCGCACGGCGCTGAGATCGACGGTTTGCGTGTGGGTAACGTCGGTGATGCCGCAGGATTTTCCTGTATGGGCGGCAAAGTGCTGCCGACGACGGAGGCCGGTTATCTCGTTACGCCGGACGAATCTGTTTTTTGGAAAGGTGCGATGATAGGGCAGCACATGGGACGCTCGCCGGAAAAAGATTTCCCAGACGCGCTGCGGCCCTGGGTGGATTCGCTCGTGTATACGTATCGCGTGACGCCTTTGAACGCGGTATTGCTCACAGAACAATTTGGCCGAATCGACGGCTGGATCGCTGAGCGTCGCCGGCACGCGGAGCTGTTGCGGAGCAAAATAGCCGCGGCGAAATTTTTGCGGATGCCCGATTACGCGGCGGGCGTGAAGCCGGTTTATCATCTGCTCACGATGAATTTTGATCCCATGGCGGCGGGTGTGTCGCGCAATACCTTCGCGGCGGCGATGAAGGCGGAAGGCATGATGGCCTTTGGTTATGTGCCGTCACCGATCCCGGATTGGGCGCGGCTACACTGGCAGGATTACCGTGGCCCGCGCGTCTCGTGGCTCGCGGCGCTTGAGCGCTCCGGTGTGGATTACCGAGGGATGGCGTTGCCGCAGTGCCGTTGGCGCGTGGCCAACTCGATCGAGACGCGTTTTGACTTCGTTGACCCTAACGAAGAAATGGTGAGCCGTATGGCCGAGATTATTTTGAAAGTAGAAGCAAATATCGGGGCGCTGCGCGATCACGAGCGCACGGCGGGACCGACCGCGCCGGCGCGACGCTGATGAAAGCGGGCTTCGGCAAGAGCGATCTGACGCCGCGCCTCGGCGTTCAATTGGCTGGTTACGGGCCGTACCGCAATCGCGCGGCGCAGGAAATCGTCGCGCCCCTCGCGGCGCGTGCGGTAGTGATCCGTGACGGAAAAACGAACGTCGTGTTGCTGAGTGTGGAGCTGTGTGGAACGCCACGGCCCTTGGCTGAGCACATTCGCGCGGTCGTCGCTGCGCGTGTGGGTTGCCGGGCGGATGAGGTGTTTTTGTCTTCTACACACACGCACAGTGCGCCATCGGTAGGCGGGATGTTTGGGTGGGGTGAGCCGGATGCGGTTTATTTGGAGACATTGCCCGCACGGGCGGCCGAGGCAGCGGTACGTGCTAAGGCTGCGCTGGCCGAGGTCGAGTGGCGACACGCGCACGTCGCGTGTGAAGGCATTGCTGTGAACCGCGAGACAGACACGGGTTTTGCGCTGAACGCGAATTTTGCGGAGCGGATGAATCTTCGTTGGCGGCCGGCAAAGCCCGAGCAGACGGACCCGACCGTACGCGTGTTGGCAGCGTATGGTGCGGGCGGAAAACTGGTCGGGTTGCTCCACCATTTCGGCTGTCACCCGGTTGTTTATGGCGAAAAAACCGCGGCGATTCACGGGGATTTTGTCGGACTGGCCTCGATTCAACTGGAAGCGAAGCACGCGGGTGCGGTAGCTATTTTTTTGCCGGGAGCGCTGGGCGATGTTAACCCGAAGTTGAACCACCGCGTACCGCGGGAATCGCGGCGGGCCTTGAACGCGATCGCGCGTCAGTATGTAGGCGCGGTGGCGCGTGGATTGCGCGTGGCGCGACCGGTCGCGTGCGCGGCTAACGCTTTGGTTAACGTGAGTGATGAAATTAAATTTACTCGCGTGGCTTGGTCGAAGGCTCGGGTACTCAAGCGGGTGTCGGCTTTGGAAAATATTTTTACCGAAGCCGGCGTGACAGATTTTCCCCACGCTGGCGGGTTACCGCCTTTGCACACGCGCGGGATGGAGATGGCCCGGTTACAGGGTATGCGGGCGTTGCTCACGGAGTGGCGCGGGCGGATGGCGCCAAATCCGCCGGTGCGCGTGCATGGTTTGAGGATCGGGCCGGTAGCGTTGTTGGGCTGCGGGTTGGAAGTGTACCACAGCTTGCAGTCGGAGATTTTGAAAAACAGTCCGCACGCGGCGACCTGGGTCGTCAGCTTGGTCGGTGGTAATGGCTACGCACCGGATGCGGCGGCGCAGCGGAGGGCAGGTTATTCGGATGATTTTGTGCCGCTAATGATGGGTGAGTTGCCGTACGCGCGAGTGGATCAGGACTTGATCCGAGCGTTGGCCAAGTTGGCGCGGCAGCTGGGCGCAAAAAAGACCGCGCGGTGAGGCTCGGCTTTAGTTTTCGTAAATGCTCGAGCGGTGGCCGACGGCGATAACGATGACAACGACGCGGCACTCCTCGATCCGACAGAGTATGCGGTAGTCTTTCACGCGGTAGCGCCAAAAACCCTTGAACTCGCCGCGAAGGGCTTTGCCGAAGGCCATTGGATCTGCAGCGCCACGGATGCGTTTTTCGAGAAACCCTAAAATACTCTCTGCGGCCGAAGGGCCGATTTTCTCAAGCTGTTTGACCGCCTCAGGGCTCAGTTCAAAGTCCCAACGCATGACGAGCCTCCTCGCCGCTCATGGTCTTGGCTCCGCTTTTGAGGTGACGTCCCCAAGCGGCGGCGGCGGCGCGGTAGTCGATTTCGTCTTCGACGGCATCGTAGACGGAGCGCACGAGGGTGGCGAGGCGTTCGAGTTTGGCGTCGCTGGTGATAGAGCTTTGGGTGCTTTCGAGGGCGACACGCTTTATGTAGGTGGCGGGGCTCAGGCCACGTTTGCGGGCGGCGATAGCGATGCGGCGTTTCTCGGCGGCGGTGAGCCGAATTGAGGTGGGAACAGTCGCGGAGCTCATGCACTACAGGTGTAGTGCGCTCACACGCGTGTCAACGCGAGGCACGCGGCGGCTGGGTGAAAAAAAAGGCCGCGCGGTGAGGCGCGGCCTGCGGTAAACGCGGTGAACCGCGGGCGGTTCAGCGACCGAGGTATTTGTCGCGGCCGAGGACGAGGGCTTCCATTTTGCGGTCGGCGATGGAGCGTTTGAGCATCCAGAAACCGCAATCGGGGTGGACCCACTTCACGCGGCCGGGGCCGACTTTCTTTTCCACAGCTTCGATGCGCGCGGCGACTTCGTCGGCGGTCTCGATGTGGTTCACCTTGATGTCGATCACGCCGACGCCGAGGGCGATTTTCTTGTCGATGTGCTTGAGGGCATCGAGGTCGCTGGCGGGACGGTGGGCGAGTTCGAGAACGAGGTGGTCGGTGTGGAGCGCGTTGAGGAAATCGAGGAGGGCTTTCCAGTTGCCCTTCTGGATCGTCTGACCGCCGTAGTTGCCGAAGCAAAAGTGGACGGCGCGCTCGGTCTTGTTGTCGATGGCGTCGAGGACGAGGTTCATCGAAGCGGCGGCGAGGGGGGCGTCTTTGGGGTTGCCGGGGATGTTGGCTTCGTCGACTTGGACGCAGGCGGCGGGGAGGCCGGGCATCTGGGCGGCGAGGACGTGCCCGAGGGCCATTGTGAGTTTGTCAAAGCTGCCGTAGTGGTGGTCGAGCAGCGTACGCGCGAGCATGTAAGGGCTAGTGACGGTGAACTTGAAGTCACCGCCGGAGACGGATGCGGCGCGTTGGCAATCGGCGAGCAAGTTAAGGGAGCCTTCGCCGAGGGCGCCGGTGACGACGCCAGCGGGCTTGCGGCGGAACCCCATCGGGTGATGGCGGGAGAATTCTTCAGTGATGGAGCGGCCGACCTGGCCGTTGATGCCGGACATAGGACGAATGAAGTATTCGATCATGCCGTTGGTATCTGGGTGGTTGACGTCGAAACGGTAGAGCTCGCCGTCGGTAGGGAGGTCGATTCCGGCTTGGTGCTGGATGTCGAAAACGACGCGCGTGGCGTCGATGACGGCTTGCTCGGAGGGAAGGGCCGCGAGCCAGTCTGGAACTGGATAAGAACCTACTGTGGTGGTGAGGATACTGGGTTTAGCCATGGTGATAAGTGGGGGTGCGAAAAAGAGAAAGATTAGTTGGGCCTACAAAGCCGGGGGGTGGCGAGCGGGATTATGCTGATATTTCAGCGAGGGTCTCCGGGGAGGGCCGGCTGGTGAGCCAGCGGCGCAGTTGTTTTTGGAAGGTGTTGGCGAGGGTGTCGCCGGGCATGACGAGGACGCCCCAGCCGCCGCGGCCGGGGTTAATAGGGACTTCGGAGGGGATTTGGTTTTCGCACATGAGCCGGTCTTCGTCTAGGACACGGACGGCGAATTCGAGTTGGGTGGCGGGTGGCGGGCCTTCGAAGCCCGGAGAAATCGCGAGCGACCAAAAGACTGTGCAACTCGCGCGCGTGCGGGGCGAAGGAACGTGCAAGAGGACGCGGGCGTCGCCGTCTGCGAAGCTTTGGCGGATGGTGGTGAAGTTGGGCAAGTAGCCGCGTTGGGTGCGGTGGTGCGCGCTCTGGAGCTTGCCGGGAGGCTCTGCGGGTGTAGCGAGGGCGGGGAAGGGTGCATCCATCTGGAAACCACCATCGGCAGTTTCGCGGATATCCATTGGCGGAAGACGGTGGTCGGCGGCTTTGCCCAACGTGGTAGCGTGTGCGAAGGCGAAATGAGTCATATCGAGGTAGTTTTCGACCTCGCGGCGCCAGCCAGTCGCAAACGCCATGGGCGGGCCCATGACGTAGGTCCAGCGTGGATCTTCAAATTCTGGCACTTCGGGCAACGTAGCGACCTTACCATCGGCGGCAGGCGTCGAATCGAGCTGGACCCAAATGAAGCCGTAGCGCTCTTGCACGGCGTAGGCGTGGAGGTGAGACAGGGCGAGTTTGGCGGCGTTGGGCTCGACGAGGGATGGAATAGATTGGCAGGCACCCGCCGGATCAAAGCACCAACCGTGATACGGGCACATGAGTTCACCTTCGCGGATGCAACCTGCGGAAAGTCGCGCGCCTTTATGGGGACAAGCGACATCCGCCGCGAGAAGGCGACCCTCGGTGAAGCGCGCCAAGACGAGCTCCGTCTCGAGCAAGGTGACACCCATCACGGCGCCGGGGGCGAGACTCGCGGTGTTGGCCACGGGTTGCCAGGTGGCGCGGAGAGAATGGAGGACGTGGTCTTCGTCGAGATACATGGAGCGGAAGAAAACTCTAGCAAAAGCGGATGTACGTGTCGTGGCGGGCCGGGCAATCAAGCTTGGCAGATCGGGCAATTACGTTGAAATTGGAAGTATATGTTTGATCCGCTCGCCCGTCGCCCGATCGACGTCACGTTTAACGCGGCGGGGGTTTTTGTTTTGGAAAGTCGGCATGATCGCGCGTTTCGGATGGAGGACACGGTGCATGCGTTTGTAAAAGTGTTGCTCGTGTTGGCGGGGGCTGGGGTGTTGGTGCACGGGCCGCGGCGGGAAATTTTGGAAACCGGCGCGGTGGTGTTGGTGCCGGCGGGATGTCAGCATCGGATCGAGGACACGCGGCCGATGTCGCTTTATGCGGTGTGCGTGGAGGCGCGGGTGTTGGGGGTGTTGCCGGCGAGTGCGCGAGGGTTGGAGGGCGTTCAGGTGTTTGGCCATGCGACGTGGGCGATGGATGCGCGTGGGCTGATCCGGCAGATGTTGCACGAGCAGACTCTGCGGCGGGCGGGTGGGGAGGCGTTGTTGCTCGGGCTGGCGTGGCAATTAACGGGGCTGGTGTTGCGCGGGGCGGGCGCGGCTAAGGGCCGACGCGCTGCGGGGCAGCCGGCGGGGTCGTTGGCGAAGGCGCGGGTGGCAGCGTATGCGCGAGGACTTGAGCAGACTTTTTTTGAGGAGCGGCTCATTGACGGAGCAGCGGAGCGGCTGGGGCTAAGCCGGCGGAGGTTTACGACGCTGTTTAAGGAGGTGGCCGGCGATACGTGGTTTAACACGGTGCGAGCGCTGCGGTTGGCGCACGCGCGGCGGCTGTTGCGGGAAACGGGGCGCTCGGTCACGTCGATCTGTTATGAATGCGGTTTCGAGGACGTTTCGAATTTCTATCGGGCGTTCCGGGCGGTGGAACGGGAGAGTCCGGATGCATGGCGGCGGCAGAGTGGGGTATTAAAGACCATGCAAGTTCCGCGTTGACCCGGCTCGGGCCGCGCTCTTTGTTTCGCCCCTTCGCCCAGCGACGGGCTCGTTTTCGACGAGTCGGTTTATCACCGGAGAGGTGGCAGAGTGGTCGAATGCGCGCGCTTGGAAAGCGCGTGTTTCCGAAAGGGAACCGGGGGTTCGAATCCCTCCCTCTCCGCCAGTTTTTTAATCAGTGTCGCCCGCTCGGGCTAATGACCGGAGAATTTCCGAAAAGCATCTTGCGCGACTGACCTTGGTCACTACGTTCGGTGCCGATAGTGTCTCAATAACCCAACTTTATCCATGGTCTCGGCAAACTCCGAATTTGGCTACAACGGCAAGGTCGAAGGCGAAGTAATCGTCTCTCGCGCCGACGCGGTCATTAACTGGATCCGCACTAACTCCGTGTGGCCGATGCCGATGGGCTTGGCGTGCTGCGCCATCGAATTGATGGCCGTCGGTAACGGCCGCTTCGACATCGCGCGCTTCGGCGCTGAGGTGATGCGTTTTTCCCCGCGTCAGGCGGATTGCATGATCGTCGCCGGTACCGTGACCTACAAGATGGCACCGGTGGTGCGTCGCATTTATGATCAGATGACGTCGCCCAAGTGGGTGATCGCCATGGGCGCCTGCGCTAGCTCGGGCGGCATGTACCGCAGTTATGCTACCTTGCAGGGTGTGGATCGGATCATTCCCGTCGACGTGTATGTGAGCGGGTGCCCTCCGCGGCCGGAGGCGTTGCTCGACGCGCTCATCAAGCTCCAGAGCAAGATTAAGACCGAGCATTCCGCCGGCCAACTTTTTAAGGCCTGAGTTCTGCTCTAGGTTAAACGCATTTTTCATATTCACGATGTCCGCTTCCGTCGACGCCCTCAGCGCCCTCAAGGCCAAATTTCCGCAGGTGACCGACCGCGCCAGCCGCGATTGTCCGGCGGTCGATGTGCCGACGCTGGACCTTTTCGCCGCGTTGAAATCGCTGCGCGATGAGGCGGGTTTTGATTTGTTGTCGGATCTCACGGCTATCGACTGGGCCGAGGGCGCGACACCGCGGTTCACGGCGGTGTATCATCTCTATTCGACCGCCTCGCACGCGGCCGTTCGCGTGGCGACGCCGTGCGTGGGCGATGATGCGGCTCCGGCGGTGCCGAGCGTGGTGGATATCTGGCCGGCGGCCAACTGGCACGAACGTGAGGCCTACGATATGTTTGGGATTAAGTTCGAAGGTCACCCGGACTTGCGCCGTATTTTGATGTGGGATGGCTATCCTTATCACCCCTTACGGAAAGAATTCCCGTTGGCGGGCATCGAGACGGCGTTGCCCGATCTCGAAGTGGCGGAGGAAACCCAAGCCAAAGTTATCCCGGCGCCGATGGTGGGTGGGCCCTTTGTTGCGTCTTCCGGCGAGATGAACCTCACCGAAGCCGAGCCCCGCGCCAAAGATGAGAGTTGGAACGAACGCTCCGCCAAACCCCAAGCCTGATTTAACGACGCCATGGCCACCGAAATTGCCTTTCCAGATAGCGCGGCGAAAGCCGCCGGCGCCGAGCAAGAATTTGCGCCGGAAAAGATGTCTCTCTCTATGGGGCCTTCCCACCCCTCCACTCACGGCGTGTTGCGCCTCCAGATGGAGCTCGACGGCGAAGTCCTCACGAAGTGCGACCCAATTGTCGGTTACTTGCACCGCGGCGACGAGAAGATCGCCGAAAACATGACTTATAACCAGTTCGTCCCTTACACGGACCGTCTGGATTATCTCGCCCCGCTCGCCAACAACATGGCCTACGCCATTGCGGTGGAAAAACTCGCCGGCCTCGAAGTCCCAGCGCGTTGCCAAGCGATCCGCGTGCTCACGGCGGAAATGGCCCGCATCTCGGCGCACTTGATGGGCCTCGGCGCGTTTGGCCTCGATGTCGGAGCTTGGACCGTGCTTGTGCACTCGCTCAATCAACGCGAGCATCTCTACAAACTTTTCGAAGAGCTCACTGGCGCGCGTTTCACGACGAGTTACACGCGTATCGGCGGCGTTTCGCGTGATGTGCCTGAGGGTTGGCTCGGCCGCGTGATCGCGTTTTGCGATCAGTTCGAGCCTGCGCTCGAGGAAACTTTGGCGCTGCTCACACGGAATAAGATTTTCCAAGACCGTACGGTCGGCGTGGGTATTATCACTAAAGCCGATGCGCTCGCCTACGGACTTACCGGGCCGAATCTCCGAGGTTCTGGCGTGGCGCTCGATCTTCGTAAAGACCGGCCTTACTCGGGTTACGAGCAATACGAATTCGACGTTCCCGTGGGCTCGAAGGGCGATTGCTACGATCGTTACCTATGCCGCGGCGAAGAGATGCGCCAGTCGGTGCGGATCATCCGCCAGATCGTCGCCAAGTTCCCCAGCGGCGATTGGTACGCGAAGGACGCACGCAAGATCTTCGCGCCGCCGAAGGACAAGATTCTCACGTCGATGGAGGAGTTGATTAACAACTTCATGATTGTCACCGAAGGCCCGCAGATCCCGGCCGGCGAAGTGTATTTCGAAGCGGAAAATCCCAAGGGCGCGCTCGGCTTTTACATCGTGAGCAAGGGCGGCGGCGTACCGTGGCGCATGAAGATCCGCTCACCCTCGTTCTGCAATCTCTCCATCCTCCCTAAAGTCTGCGTCGGTACCATGATGTCCGACGTCGTCACGTTGCTCGGCTCCCTCGACTTCGTCATGGGCGAGTGCGACCGTTAAGTTTTTCCGCGAACCCAGCTCGATGAATCTCAAGCCCGAAACACTTTCCAAGATCGACGAGGTAATCACGCATTACCCGACGAAGCGGAGCGCCACGCTCCCTTTGCTGCACCTCATCCAAGAGGATGTCGGACACCTCCCGCCTGACACCAGCGAGTGGGTCGCCGCCAAGCTCGAGCTGCAACCGATCAACGTGCTCGAAGTGATCACGTTTTACCCAATGTTCCGGCAGAAGCCCATCGGTCGTCGGCACATCAAAGTTTGCCGCACGCTTTCCTGCGCGCTCCTCGGCGGTTACAAGACCTGCGCGACGTTTGAGCAAGAATTTCACACGCACCTTGGCGAAGTCTCGCCCGACGGCGAAGTCACGGTTGATTTCGTGGAATGTCTCGCCAGTTGCGGCACTGCCCCGGTTGTCATGATCGACGACGAACTCCACGAGAAGGTCGACGGCGCGAAAGCGAAACAGTTGAGCGACCAGATCAAAGCCGAAGCCAAGAAACGCTGACCCCCTTCCGTCCATGCCCGCTCCCGAACAACACCGCATCATCTTCAAGCACATTGATGAGCCCGGCTACACGAACGACATTGGCTGTTACCTGCGTAACGGCGGCTACGAAGTCCTGAAAAAAGCCGTCTCCCGCAAGCCCGAGGAGCTCATCGAGGAAGTTAAAAAATCCGGCCTGCGCGGCCGTGGCGGCGCAGGCTTCCCCTGCGGCGTGAAGTGGGGCCTTGTAGACCGCAAGAGCGGCAAACCTATTTATCTCATCGTCAATGCCGACGAATCCGAGCCCGGCACCTTCAAGGATCGCTACATCATGCACCAGGATCCGCATCAGTTGATCGAGGGCACGATGATCTCGTGCTTCGCGAACAATGTGAAGCAGGCCTACATCTACATCCGTGGCGAGATGCCGCACGGCGCCCGCATTTTGGAAAAAGCCATCGCCGAGGCTCGCGCGGCCAACTTCGTCGGCCCGAACATCCTTGGCACCGGCTATTCCTGCGAAATTTTCGTCCACCGCGGCGCTGGCGCCTACATTTGCGGCGAAGAGACCGGTCTCATCGAATCGCTCGAAGGCAAACGCGCCAACCCGCGCATCAAGCCCCCGTATTTCCCCGCCGTCCTCGGCCTCTACCAGTGTCCGACGATCGTGAACAACGTCGAGACGCTCTGCCACGTTAAGTACATCGCCGAACACGGCGGTGCCGAATACGCCAAGATCGGCACACCCGGCAACACCGGCACGCGTATCTTCTGCGTCTCCGGCCACGTGCAACGCCCCGGCTACTACGAGTTCCCCGCTGGCACTATTACGATGGGGCAGCTCCTCAACGACGTTTGCGGCGGCCCGCTCCCCGGACGTAAATTCAAAGCCGTCATTCCCGGCGGTTCCTCCGCGAAAATCCTCCGTTTCGGCGAACGCTTTAAAGGCAAACGGAAGGTCGGCACCGAGCTAGTCGACTACGATTGGGGCGTCGAAGATGTTCCCATGGATTTCGATTCCCTCGGTATGATCGGCACGATGGGCGGCTCCGGCGGCGTCATCGTCATGGACGACACCGTCAACATGGTCGAAGCCCTCGCCAACATTAACGCCTTCTACTCCCACGAAAGCTGCGGCCAATGCACGCCCTGCCGCGAAGGCTCGCTCTGGATGAAGAAAATTACCTCGCGCATGGTCCACGGCCAAGCGCGCAACGAAGACGCCGCGCTCCTCAAGAGCGTCGCCGACCAGATTCCTGGCCGCACCATCTGCGCCTTCGGCGAAGCCTGCTCGTGGCCGACCCAGAGCTTCATCGCCAAATTCGGCGACGAATTTAAACAGTATCCCGAGACCAAAAAGACCGCGAAACCCGTCGACGCGGTCGCGCTCGTTTAACCCTCTCCCGTCCCGATGATCGCTCCCGCCAAACCCGACCTCGTCACCGTCAACATCGACGGCCAGGAGATCGCCGTGCCGAAAGGCACCAACGTCATCGAGGCCGCCCGCCTGGTGAACGTCGACGTACCGCATTATTGCTACCACCCGAAACTCTCGGTCGTGGGTAATTGCCGCATGTGCCTTATCGAAATGGGCATGCCCGCCGTCGATCCCGCCACCAAGGCGCCGATCATGGACCCGGCTACCGGCAAGCAGAAGATCAACTGGATCCCGCGCCCCCAGATCGGCTGCGGCACCAACGTCTCTCCCGGCCTCCACGTCAAGACGACCTCCCCCATGGTTAAGGACGCCCGCGAAGGCGTCATGGAGTTTCTCCTCATTAACCACCCGCTCGATTGCCCCATCTGCGATCAAGCCGGCGAATGTAAACTCCAGGAACAAGCCACCGGTTACGGCCGCGGCTACTCCCGTTTCGTCGAACAGAAAAACGTTAAACCCAAGCGCACTCAACTCGGGCCCCGCGTCACCCTCGACGATGAGCGCTGCATCCTCTGCTCCCGCTGCATCCGTTTCTCTAAGGAAATCGCCAAAGACGACGTCCTCGGCTTCGTCGATCGGGGCAGTTACTCGACGCTGACCTGCTACCCGGGCAAGAAACTCGAGAATAATTACTCGCTTAACACCGTCGACATCTGCCCGGTCGGCGCACTCACCAGCACCGATTTCCGTTTCAAGATGCGCGTCTGGTTTCTCAAGCAGACCATCGCCATCGACACCGAATCCTCCGTCGGCGCCAACACCGTTGTTTGGTCCCGCGAAGGCACGATTTACCGCATCACCCCTCGTCGCAACGACGAGGTGAATGATACTTGGCTCGCCGACAGCGCCCGCGTCCTTTACAAGGCAGTCAAAGCTGTTGATCGCCTCGCCGCCACCGAGACCATTGAGGCCCTCGTCGCTCGTGCGGCCGCGCTCTTCCAGTCCGCGCCCGGCGCCATCGCCGTCGTCGGCTCCGGTCGCAGCACAGTGGAAGAACAATTCCTCACCCGCCACCTCGCCACCGCTCTCAAGGCTTCCGCGCAACTCGTCAGCCGGGTAGGGCAGGGTGACAAGCTCCTTATCTCCGCTGACCGTAACCCCAACGTCCGCGGCGCTCTTGTCACGGGCCTCATCAAGACGCTGCCCGCCCAGCAACTCACCGACCTCGCCACGCAGATCGACGCCGGCAAAATCAAAGTCGTCGTCGCCATCAACGAAGACCTTAGCGTTGCCGGCCTCACGACCGCGCAGCTTGCGAAAGTTTCCATCGTCTACCTCGGTGCCCACGCCAACGCGACCAGCGCCGCCGCTAAAGTTGTTTTCCCCACGCTCACCGTGTTTGAAAAGAGCGGAGCGTTTGTGAACCAACAGTTCCGCATCCAGAAAACGCTCAAGGCTGTTCCCGCCGCCGCCGGTGCGACCGACGACCTCGTTGTCCTCGCTCAGTTGGTCGTCGCCGCCGGTGGGGCCACGCTACCCGCCGAACTCGCTGCGCTATGGAAAGCTATTGCCGCCGAAGTCCCCACGCTCGCCACGATGACCTTCGCCAATCTGCCCGAGAATGGCTTGTTGCTCGATGCCACGCCTTTCGCTGCGTTGCCCTTTGTCGAAGGCGAGACCCTCCACTATAAACCCGCGCAACCCGCCGTTGCTGCTGCGATCGCCTGAACCGAAGCGCCGCCATGTTCGACTTTTACTTCGAAATCCCGTTTGTCATCCGCCTGATTTTGCAAGGCCTCGCCGTGATCATGGTGATCTTCCCGATCGCCGGCGCGTGCTCGATGGCCGAGCGCAAGATCGCTGCCTGGATTCAAGATCGCCCCGGCCCCAACCGTGCCGTTGTGCCGTGGGTCGCATGGATTCCGTTCTTCGGAAAATTTCTCCAACGTCTCGGCGTGTTTCACGTCATGGCCGATGGCGGCAAGATGCTGTTTAAGGAAGATTCACTGCCCGGGCATGTGAACAAATTCTACTTCGTGCTCGCCCCGATCGTCGCGATGATTCCCGCGCTCACGACCGTTGTCGCGGTGCCCTTTGGCGCGTATTTCGATGCGGCGGGAAAATTAATCCCGCTCGGGTTAGCGCCGCTTGATATCGGCATGTTGGCCGTGTTCGCGGTATCCTCGCTGGGGGTTTACTCCGCGATTCTCGCCGGCTGGGCCTCCAATTCCAAATACCCGTTTCTCGGCAGCGTGCGTGCCTCGGCGCAGCTTATCTCGTACGAACTTTCGATGACGCTCGCCGTGCTCCCGGTGTTTCTTTGGGTCAACGCGCCCGGCACCGAAGGTACGATGGGCTTCGCCCGCGTCGTCGAGTTTCAAAGCCAACCCGGTTTCTTCGGTGGCATGTGGTTTGGTTTTCTGATGCCAATCTCGGCCTTCATCTTCCTCGTCGCGCTCTTCGCCGAAACGAATCGTCAGCCGTTCGACACTGTTGAATCCGAGTCCGATCTTGTTGGCAGTTTTCATACGGAATACGGCGCATTTAAATGGGGTCTCTTCTTCGTCGCTGAGTATTCGCATATGCTCGTGGGCTCAGGCGTGTTTATGCTGCTCTTTGGCGGCGGTTGGAACCCGCTCCCTTGGGTCTCGCTCGCTACGGCCGTGGATTTCCTCGGCACGTTCCTGCCGTTTGCGCACGCGCCGCTTTTCGTTGGGATTTTGTCCATCGCCATCTTCATGGGCAAGGTGCTCGCGATGATCTTCTTTTTTATGTGGGTGCGCTGGACGCTCCCGCGTTTCCGCTACGACCAAGTTATGAAGATCGGCTGGCAGAAATTGCTGCCGCTCTCCATCGCCAACCTCCTCTTCTACGCGATCGCGA
>CAIQKQ010000056.1 GCA_903872425.1 uncultured Opitutia bacterium
AAGTTCCCAGCGCCTTCCTCGACGTAGTCACGGTGGATAAGGATAATCTCATGGCGACCGTCGTCGCCGACGGCTTCCAAAAGGCTGCCGACCTGAAGTGACGCCTGCCCGCCCCCATGCGGAAAAATCTCCGCGCCTTCTTTGAGCAGACTTTTAGCTGTGCACCGCTGTTTGTTGCGCGCGCACCGGGCCGGATCGAGTTCGTCGGTAACCACACCGACTATAACGGTGGCCAAGTACTCGGCGCGGCCATCAACCGCCACGTCTGGGTCGCGCTCGCGCCGCGTCGCGACGGACGGCGGCGGTTGGTCAGCGCCGCGGGAGGCGATGTTGTGACGTTGCCGAACGGCGGAGAAAAAAAGCAGCGCGGCGAAAAGAGTTGGGCGAACTATCCGCTCGGTGTGCTCGTGGCACTCCGCGCCTTCGGTAGGCGAGTCCCGGCGGGTTTTGATTTGGCGGTGATGTCCGATTTGCCGGCGGGCGCGGGCTTGAGCAGCAGCGCGGCGCTGGAGGTCGCGTCGGCGCTGGTGTTTCTCGCCGCCGTCGGCGAGTGGGATGTACCGCCAGAAGCCGTCGCCGAAATTGCCCGCCACGCAGAGAACAATTTTGTCGGCGTGCCATGCGGACTGCTCGACCAAGCGGTGTCTTGTCTCGGTCGGCGCGGCCGACTCGTGTTGGTTGACTGCGCCGGACCACGTTTTTCCACGGTGCCGCTGCCGGCGGGCGCGCGTTTCTGGATTTTCAACACCCACGCTAAACATGCGCTCGTGGAAGGCCTCTACGCCGCGCGTCACCGCGAGTGCCGATCGGCAGCGCGCGCGTTGGGTGGACCGCTGCTCGCCGCCGTCACGCCCGCCATACTGGCGGCCAACCGGGACAAGCTTTCCCTGCTTCTGTTCCGGCGGGCGAGCCACGTCGTGGGCGAGGTTGCGCGCGTCAACGCCACAATTACCGCGCTACAGGTCGGCAACCTAGCCACCGCTGGAAAATGGCTCAGCGCCTCGCACCGCAGCTCAAAGCGGTTGTTCGAGAATAGCACGACCGAGCTAGATTTTCTCGCGGCGCGGCTGGCGCGGACCCCACATGTCTTTGGCGCGCGGCTCACCGGAGGCGGCTTTGGCGGAGCAGTGCTGGCGCTGGCCTCACCAAAATTTTCCGCTGCGCAGGCGAGGGCGGTGGTGGCCGCGTATGGTAATAAATTCGGCACCGCTCCCGACGTGCTACGGCTCCGGGCGGCGGGCGGAGCAGCTTTAGTGAGGGATTAATGGGGGCCTAATCCGGTCTCAAACGCATCCCAGTTGTGGGGGGGAACGGTAATTGTGGAGGCAAAGGTCAGGCCGTCACTGGTGGCGCGCAGTGTGATGGGGCCGACTGTGCCGGGCTTGACGCATACGATCATGTGTGCGAGGCCATAGAATGCCTTGCCTCTGTTTGTACCTTGTACGGGCACGAGGTTGTGGGATCGCCGTTGTCCAAGGCGACAATTTCGCCGGGTCCGGCAATCTCGTAGAGGAGCGCGTTCATCGCATCTGGCACGGTGAGGCTGGCGGTGTCCCGGACGGCAACAGTTACGTATGAGAGGTCCGCACTGTCAGCGGCGAGGGCATGTTGGCGTAGTGTTTCAGCTTGGTGAACCAAAGTCGCGCCGGTGTCTTGCACCGGCCGGCGGGTACGGCATTTCTAAGCGGCTGCTGCCAACCAGACTACCTACATGGCAAACAGACCCACTACGATCGTGGTGAAGATTTGCCTTTTCGCACCGGCTATGCAGCCTCAGCGCCTTCCCGCTTCAACTCACCTCGCTCCATGACACCCATCGCCGATTCCCAGCTCCTCGCCGCACTTAACTGGCGCTACGCCACCAAGAAATTCGACTCGTCGAAAAAAATTCCGGCCGCAATTTGGAGCACGCTGGAGCAGGCACTCGTGCTTGCGCCGTCGTCCTTCGGTCTTGAACCGTGGAAATTTGTCGTCGTGACCGATCCCGCCGTGAAACAAAAGCTTACCGCCGCCTCGTGGAACCAGACCCAGCCCGCCGACTGCTCGCATCTCGTTGTCTTCGCCTTCAAGAAAGACCTTGGCCCGGCAGATGTGGATAAGCTCATCAGCCGCACTGTTGCCACCCGCGGCGGCCCGGCTTCGACGCTCGACGGGTATAAGGGCATGATGCTGCAGAGCCTCGCCGGCGCGAAGGCTGCTGGCTACCTAGATACGTGGCAGTCGCGTCAGGTCTACATCGCCCTCGGTCAGTTCATGACCGCCGCCGCGCTCCTCGGTGTGGACACCTGCCCAATGGAGGGCATCGTCCCCGCGCAATACGACGAACTGCTCGGCCTCGCCGGCACGCCCTACACCACCCTTTGCGCCTGCCCCGCCGGTTATCGTGCCGCCGATGATAAATACGCCACCGCTCCTAAGGTCCGCTTCCCCGCCGGCGAGGTGATTAAGCACGTATGAGTGCGGTGGGCTGAAGGTGCTCGCCTAAGTCGGTTCTGCGATTTAGTCTCAGCGATTATCTGCCTAACACCAACGCGCGCTCGGCGGCCGTGAGTTCACGCCATTTTCCCGGGACGAGCGCCAGCATTGCGAGCGTCAGTCCGCCAATGCGCGTGCGTATGAGCCGCAAAGTTGGGTGGCTGATAGCGGCCGTCATGCGGCGCACCTGCCGATTTTTACCCTCGATGAGCTCCAGCGCGAGCCAGCAGTCGGACACATTTTTTCGGAACCGCACCGGCGGCTCGCGCGGCGGCAAGTCCGGTGCGGGTTCCAACCTTCGCACGCGACACGGCAAAGTTTGGTGTCCGCCGATTGCCACGCCCCGCGCTAGTCGTGAAAGCGCGGCATCGTCCGGCACGCGCTCAACCAGCGCCCAATACTCGCGCACGTGCGTGTGGCGTGGATCTAGTAGCCGCGTATTAAGTCCCGGCTCGTCGCTGAGCAGCAGCAAGCCCTCCGAGTCAGCATCAAGTCGGCCGAGCGGATATACGCCCTTCGGCAAGCCGCTTGTTGCCAGCGTCCGCCACGCCGAGCCGGGCTCGGGGGTGAATTGAGAAAGCACGCCGTAGGGTTTGTTGAGGGCGAGAAGCACGGAAGCAATCCAACCAGAAATCATGGAAACGCGAAAGGGTGGAAACACGGGAATGGAGCTTATGCGCTGAAAGCAAAATTTCCGCGCTTCCGTTCCTGTGCGATTCCACGATGATACTCCCAAAAATTCTTTCCCCATGCGTGCAGTCCAATTTTCCGCCGTCAACCAGTTGGTCCTTGCCGAAGTCCCCGCGCCGTCGCCCGCGCCAGGTGAGGCGGTCGTCACGTTGCGTGCCGCCGCGCTCAACCACCGTGACGTGTGGATCAAACTTGGCCAATACGCCGGCCTCAAGTACCCGTGTATCCCTGGTTCTGATGGCGCGGGCGTAGTGACGGCGGTCGGCGCGGGGGTGGAGTCGACGTGGATCGGACGCGAGGTCATCATCAACGCGAGCTTCGGTTGGGGCGCGGACGAGCGAGCGCAGGGCGCGGATTTTTCAATCCTCGGGCTGCCGCGCGACGGCACATTGGCCGAGCAAATCGCCGTGCCGGTCGCGCAGCTCGCGCCGAAACCCGCGCATCTCTCTTGGCGCGAGGCAGCTGCGTTGCCGCTCGCGGGGCTGACGGCGTATCGCGCACTGTTCAGCCGTGCGCGGCTCCAGCCCGGCGAACGGATCCTCCTCAGCGGCATCGGCGGCGGCGTGGCGCTCTTCGCGCTGCAATTTGCAGTCGCGCACGGCGCGGAGGCGTGGGTCACATCGTGCAGTGATGACAAGCTCGCCCGCGCTGTCGCGCTCGGGGCCCGTGGCGGTTTCAACTACACCGTACCCGGCTGGGCGAAAACTGCCGGGCAGACGCCCGGCCTGTTTGACGTGATTGTGGACAGCGCGGGCGGTGACGGCTTCGAAGGGATGCTCGACGCGGCGGCGCCGGGTGGTCGAGTGGTGTTTTTCGGTGCTACGCGTGGCAACCCGCCCGTGCTGCCGTTGCGGAAAGTTTTCTGGCGGCAGCTTTCACTGCTGGGCACGACCATGGGCAGCCCCGAGGACTGGGTGGCGATGACGGTATTCGTTTCACGCCATCAGATTGCCCCCGTCGTCAGCGGAGTTTTTCCGCTGACCGACGCCGCCGATGCGTTCGCCCTGATGGAACGCGGTGGCCAGTTTGGGAAAATCGTGCTGGAAATGTGAGCGGTGGCGGTCGTGCCGGACAAATGCTGGTGGGTCGACCGGGACTTGAACCCGGAACCAATTGCTTAAAAGGCAACTGCTCTAACCAATTGAGCTATCGACCCCCGGCCCGAGAGGGGAGAATGGAATGGGTTTGCCCTCGACGATTGGCAAGTGTTTTTTGCCGTCACGCCCATGACAGCCCACCGCCCGATCTCCCCCGCGCCTGCAATGCCCGGCGGAAAGAAATCGGGAACAATTCCGCCCCAGCCCCGTCTTACTACGGCGGAAGTCATGTCAGCCAAACTCCAGGAAGCCACCCTCGACCAGCTACTCGTTACCCGTTTCAAGGGGGGCGACGCCACGGCGTTTGACGAGATGGTGAGCCGACATTGGGGCCGCATCTATGCGATGGTGCACCAACTGCTCCGCAATCCGCAGGACGCCGAGGAAGTCACGCAAGACGCTTTCATCCGCGCACACCGCGGCCTCGGTAATTTTCGCGGCGACGCCGCATTCTCGACGTGGCTTTACCAAATCGCCACCAATCTTGCCCGCAATCGTTACTGGTATTGGTGGCGTCGAAAGCGCGACAAGTCCGTCTCAATCGACGCGCCTGTCGGCCACGACTCTGCGCTCACGTTGGCAGAGGTCATCCCCGCCGAGGCCGAGTCGCCCGACGATCTCACCGTCACGCAGGAGTTCGTGGATCGCGTCGCCGCCGGGATGGAGAAACTTGGCCAGAAGCACCGCGAGATCCTCATCCTCCGTAATGTCAAAAATCTATCTTACGAGGAGATCGCTGACATTCTCCACCTTACTGTTGGTACGGTCAAAAGCCGCATTGCTCGCGCCCGCGACAGCCTTCGGGAAAAATTAGGCGACGATTTCAAATGAATACTCTCATGCCCGACGAACGCTTCACTGAGCTGCTCAACCTCCACCTTGACCACGAGGCCTCGCTTGCCGAGGCCGCCGAATTTGAGGCTGAGCTAAGCCGTGACCCTGCCCGCCTCCGCCAATATCAGGCTTACGCCCGGATGCAGGACGCATGTGCACACCTATTTGAACGCGAGCGCGTACTGGCCCCCGCCTCCTTCGCCTTGGAAAAGGCCCGGCTCGATGCCGAGCGTAAAGTCGCCGCGCCAGAGCGCATCGCCTTCCGCCGCCCGCTTGTAACCGCTTTCGCCGGCTTCGCCGCAATGGCCGCAGGCGTCGCCTTTATGCTCACCCGCCCTGCCCCCGAGCCACCGGCACCGGCAGTGGCTACTAAGGCTGCACCGCCCGCAACAGTCTTGGTGGCCGATGTCGCGACTGCGCCCGCCGCCCATCAGTCAAATCCGCTTGCCACGCTCGTGGACTATGTACCCGTGCCGCCGACGCATGACGACTACCAGAGTGTTTCGCTCGTCGCACCGGCTCGTCTCGCGCCCAGCGGCACTGGCCTCGTCCGCGCAGAATTCACCGGCTGGACAACGCCGGGCGAGCTGCCCCCCCTGCAACCGGTCATCGTGGAAGACTTCGCCGCTGAGCCGCGCACGCTGGCGCAGCCGATCATGGCCATTTCGCACAATTCCGATTTACAGTCGCCCGCCGCGCAAACTGCCGCCTTCCAGTTCCGACGCTGATCACTCCGCCGGAGAGCCGGTCGCCGTTCTGGCTCAGTTGCTCTGCCCTGCAAAGTGGGTAAAATGGGTCCAACTCATAGTCGCAGAGTGGCATAGGCTCTATGCGGCAAATAAATGGTAGAAAACATCGGGATGAAGTGGGGGAACCACGAGACGGGTCCGGCAGCTTTTTGTCGGTTTTATGATGTGTTATACCGAGAATAAATCGGTGTCCGCATACGGCCGCAACGGCCCGACTGACCCAAGCCCGTTCACTCGTAGTCGTAGAGCTTCGGGTCTCGTGTCGGCGGCGGGCGGCGCTTTGCTTTCAGGCGCGCGCGTGGTTCCTTGGGGCTTTTGGGCGGTGCACTGATGGGCGGGCCGTCGCCGTAGGGGTCGCTCACGTTTTCCTCACTGCTCCCGAGCTGCTCCTCAAGTGAATCGGGATTGGCGCCTTCCTCAAGCTTGCGGACGACCTCCTCCATCTCGCCGTCAATTTTCTCGCCCGTCACCTCAGCCATTCGCCGCATCATGCGCCCCATCGCGCGTGGGTCGTTTTCGTTCACGCTAGAAAACTCCTGCTCCATCACGCCCATAGCGGCCTCCATTCGTGCGTCTTCCACCGGATCGCCCGCCATCCCTCCAATTTCTCCCCCTCCGTTCAAGGCGTCTTGGTTTCCGGCTTCCTCTCCACCTCGTCCGGTTACTGCAAACTGCGATACAATTTTTTCTAATTTTAGTTTTGGGTTGTCCGGACAACGAGGCATCGTGCGGCCCTGCGCGAGGGTCTTCGCGTAGAATTGGTAAATTTTGTTATTCTCTCGGCAGTAAAATTCGTAGATCGGCATGGAGCGAATCAAAGGCTGGGTGGTTTTTTGGCAAGCTGATGACCGTGACGCACGACCGCTGCACCGCGCGAATTCAATTGGTCGAGTACGACCGCAAGCCGGCGGCGTTTTTCGTCGGCCTGGGCAAACATCTCCAATTGCACAGGCCTGCCCTCGATGCCGGAGAATCGCACGCTCACCAGCCGCAGCGGCCGCCGTTCCCGCCACGCCGCGCGCAGTAGTGGTGCGACCAGCGGGTAAAATGCCGCCTCCAAGTCCGTCGCTGTCTCCAGACTGCGCGCGTGCGACTCCTGCACGAAGTCTGGGTAGCGCACTTTTACTGTTAGTGTGCGCGTGCGTTTGCCGTCGGCGCGGATGGCCGGCATCAGCTCGTCAATCATCCGCTTCGCCACCCGCTCGATCGTGGCAAAGTCGCCGATGTCCGCCGTAAATGTTTCCTGCTGCGAGTAGCTCTTCGCCTCCTCGCGCTCCGTCTCAACGGGCCGATTGTCCTCGCCGCACGCCATCGCCACGATCTCGCGCCAGCCGTCGCCAAAAATCGTTGCCAGCTCGTTCTCGCCTCGCAGGGGCACCTCGCCTACGAGCCGCAGTCCGTGCTTCTCAGCGAGCATCGCCTCCGTCTTGGCGCCGATGCCTGGCAGCTTGCCTAAGCCGAGCGGCGCCAGAAATGTCGCCTCCGTACCCGGCGCCACGACTACAAAGCCGCGCGGCTTCCGCAGCTTTGACGCGATCTGCGCCACCAGCTTGTTGGTGGCGATGCCAAACGACACCGTGATTTGCAGCTCGTCCCAAATTCTCCGCTGTAACCTTTGCACCGCTGCCTCGATCTCCGCCGTCGATTTGAAACCGCACGGCCCCAAGTCGAGATAGCCTTCGTCAATAGAGTTGCGTTGCACGACCGGAGTGAGGGTTTCGCATAAATCAAACATCCGCCGCGACACCTCCCCGTAGCGCCCATGCCCGTGTGAGACCAAAATCAAATCTGGGCAAACTTGCAGTGCCCGCGTCGTCGGCATCGGGGTGAACACCCCGCACGCCCGCGCCTCATAGCTGGCCGACGCGATGATGCCTCGCTCGCTCCCACCCACTGCGACTTTTTTGCCGCGCAGCGACGGGTCGCGTGCCTGCTCCACCGCCACGAAAAACGCGTCGGCGTCGAGATGGACGATGGCGGGCAGCAGCATAGTTATGACCGATGCTAAAATAATTTGGCACCGCCGCAATCCAGGCCTTGCCTTCGTGGGCCACGTGCATTTGCTTTCCCGCATGATAAAACGCTGCTCCATTCTTCTCTTGGCCATGTTCGCGCTTGGGGCGCTTTTCGCTGGTTGCGCCACGTCAAGTAACACGGTCGGTAATACCGTTCCTTGGGCCCGTAGTAGTTACGAATCCGGCATCCCTGGGATGGGAGGGCTCACCGGCGGCAGCAGCGGTCCGACTGGTGGCAACGGTCTGCGCTGAACGGTCCGCCCGCGCTTTTTTGACCCCATAAATCCGGCCCTGCCCGGATGTTTTTTGTGGCCACCCCACACCGGCCGCGCGATCAATCTCCGCCGATGGCCAATGCCTCCCTCACGCCGTCGCCCGGCACGCTCCACGTCGTCGCCACGCCGATCGGTAACCTCGCCGACCTCACCGACCGCGCCCGCGCGATTCTTGCCGCCGTTGACCTCGTTGCCTGCGAGGACACCCGCACCACCGGCGCACTCCTTACGCGTCTCGGCCTGCACCGTCCCCTCACCGCCTACCACGACCACAACGAGACCGACGCGGCGGATAAAATCGCCGACCAGCTCGTCGCCGGAAAATCTGTTGCACTCGTCACCGACGCCGGCACGCCCGCCATCAGTGACCCCGGCTTTCGCCTCGTGCGCGCCTGTCGCCGCCGCGGCCTACCCGTCGTTCCTGTCCCCGGCCCGAGCGCGCTCACTGCCGCCCTCAGCGCGAGTGGTCTGCCGACCAATGCGTTTTTTTTCGCCGGCTTTCTTCCGCCGAAATCCGCCGCACGCCTCGCTTTCCTCGAAAGATATCGCGATTTCCCCCACACGCTCGCCCTTTATGAAAGCTGCCACCGTATCGAGAAATTCGCCGCGGAAATCGTGAGCACGCTCGGGCCCACTCGCGTTATCTGTCTAGCCCGCGAGGTGACAAAGCTTCACGAAACTTTCCTCATCGGCCCCGCTGCCGAAGTACAAGTCCGCCTTGCCGCTGGCAGCCGCAAAGGTGAGTTCACTGTCCTCATCGCACCGGCGGATTTCAATCTCTGACACTTTGGCTAATCGCGGTTACCGGGAGCGAACCAAGCTGCTTCCTCGCGTGGATCACGGCGGTTGCCGAATTCAGATTTCTCCGGCGTGGGAGCGGAGGCAGGCGTGGGCGTGGCCGGCGGCAGCCTCAACAAGCATGGGTTGCGTAACTCGGCAACGGTCGGCGGCGAAGGTACAGCGCGGGGCGAAAGCGCAGCCAGGCAATGGGCGTGTGAGGTCGGGCGGAAGGCCGGGGATACTGAATAACGCCGCGCCTTTCGGCTGGAGTGCGGGGATGGACCGTTGGAGCGCGCGGGTGTAAGGGTGTAGCGGCGACCGAAAAAGCGTACGAGTGTCAGCCGTCTCAACGATGCGGCCGGCATACATCACCTGCACCCGGTCGCACAGGCCGGCGACGACGCCGAGGTCGTGGGTGATAAAGATCACCGCCATGTCTAGTTCGCGCTGAAATTTTTTGATGAGCTCTAATATTTGCGCCTGCACGGTCACGTCGAGCGCGGTCGTTGGCTCGTCGGCGATGAGCAATTCGGGGCGAGTGATGAGCGCCATCGCGATCATCACACGTTGCCGCATGCCGCCGGAAAGCTCGTGCGGGTGTTGTCGCAGCCGCCGGGCGGGCTCGGCGATGCCAACGGCCTCGAGCATGGCGAGGCCTCGGGCGAGCGCTGCGTTTGGGGAGATATTTTCGTGGATGAGGAGCGGCTCGATCAGCTGGTCGCCAATCCGCAGGTAGGGGTTGAGCGAAGTCATCGGGTCCTGGAAAATCATACTAAGGCGTTTGCCGCGGATGGCGCGGAGCTCGCGTGACGGAGCGCGGAGCAGATCAACGCCGTCGAACACGGCCGTGCCGCCTTCGGTGCGCGCGGGCGGAGAGGGCAGCAGGCCGAGCAATGAGAGGCAGGTGACAGATTTACCCGAGCCAGATTCGCCGACTAGGCCGAGAGTCTCGCCGCGCTCCAGCGAAAAGCTCACGCCATCCACCGCACGGACGATGCCGTGGCGCGTGTGGAAACTCGTGCGGAGATCGGTGACGGCGAGGAGCGGCAATTCTGAAAAGCGGGATTGCGTATACGGAGTGCGAAAGGGAGACAGAAGCGCGACGCACCGCACGGCAATGGCAAAGGCAAGCCACTCCATTCACCGGTGCTGCGCCCGGCCTTATGCATACACGTCGGGCAGGTCGGGGCCACGGGATTTAAAACGCTTGTGGGCCCAGAAATATTGCTCAGGAGCGAGGCGGATTTGCGCCTCGATGAGTCGGTTGACGCGGTCGGCATCGGCAGTGGCATCGCCCGAGGGAAAGTTGTCTAATGCGGGCAGCAGCGTGAGCAGATAGGAGCCATCGGTGCGGCGAAGGGCGAAATAGGGAACGACGGCCGCACCTGTCATCTCGGCAAGACGCGAGGTGGCAGTGTTGGTGAGCGCTGGCACGCCGAAGAAAGGTACGAGTGCCGATTGTTTGGTGCGCTGGCCTTGATCGGGCGCATACCAGACAATGTGGCCGGCTTTGAGCGCCCGGACGAGGCCGCGCAGATCGTCGAAGTGGATCGCGTTGGCGAGCAGGCTCTCGAACTGGCGGCGCATTTCCCGTGCGAGCACGGGGTTGTTGGGTTCGCGGTAGATCACGTCAAAACGCACGTGTTGGTTCAGTAAACACGCGTAAATTTCCATCGTGGTGAAATGAGCTGTGAGTAAAATGATGCCGCGACCGCCGGCTTGTGCCGCCTCGAGATGTTCGCGGCCGATTAGCTCGTGCGGCGGTAGCCGGCGGGCTGGCGCCCACCACGCGAGGCACGCCTCGAACCCGCCGAGCGCAAGCGATTGGTAGTGTGCGCGGGCGAGCCTCCGGCGTTCGGCCGCGGTTTTCTCGGGGAAACACAGCTGTAGGTTGATCCGCACCACGCGGCGGCGGATCGGGACGAGATAATAAGCAAGCCATCCGAGGCCGGCGGCCAGCGCCCGCTGGATAGACCACGGCAACCGTGAGAGCAGACGAAAAAACATCAGCGCGGCCCACATGGGCCAGTGGCGAGGATGGCCAAGGTTGGTTTGTTCACTGGCGCGGGACATGGGCGCGGGAATATTTCTTATAGGTGATCGCTGGCACTGACCGGCCCATCCTCAGAGAAGACAGGTGTGGCTGCTCCTTTTGCCTGATAAATGTTCCGTGCTGGCCCAATAAGCGACAACCAATCGCCAATACGCAATTCTCCCTGTGCAAACGGCCGGCGGACAGCCTAGCCTCGGATGCATGGTCAACGTTATCTGTATGAAGTGGGGCACGAAGTACGGCCCGGAATACGTCAACAAGCTTCGCTTCATGGTGCGCCGTCACCTCGCGCTGCCGCACCGCTTCGTGTGCTTTACGGACGATACCACCGGCCTCGACCTCACCGCCGGCATCGAGACGCTGCCCTTGCCTGCGATGGATTTGCCGCCGGGCAAGGAGCGCGGCTGGCGCAAGCTCTCGACGTTTGCTGCGCCGCTCGCCGACTTGCGCGGGCCGACATTGTTTCTCGATGTGGACGTGGTCATCGTGGGCGCGCTTGATGATTTTTTCACGTATCCGGGAAAATTTTGCATCATTCACGACTGGGCACGTCCACGCCGCATCACCGGCAATTCGTCGGTCTATCGCTTCGAGGCGGGCGCGCATCCGGAACTGCTCGCGTATTTTTTGGCGCATCTCGACCAGGTGAAACGCGAGGTGCGCAACGAGCAGGAATACCTTACCCGCGAAATCCACCGCGCTGGCCTGCTGACCTATTGGCCGCGCGAGTGGTGCGTAAGCTTCAAGCATTCCTGTCTGCCGATGTTTCCTCTGAATTTTTTTCAGGTGCCAAAAATACCATCAGGAGCGCGCGTGGTGGTTTTCCATGGTAATCCGAACCCCGATGCAGCCGTGATCGGACGGGGCCACGGCCTGCTGCGCCACGTGCTCCCTACGCCATGGATTGCCGAGCATTGGCGGTGAAAACAAAAAAGCCGGAGTCGCATAAGCGGCTCCGGCTGAGAGGGGAAACGGCGCGCCGGCGAGCGGCGGCCCGACCTCAGGACGCGGCGGGCGCGTTTTTCTGCGCAGCTTGGTCCTTCATCGCCGCCTTGCGGCTCAGGCGGACTTTGCCCGTGCGCTCGTCAATACCGATGCACTTTACGGTGATCGCGTCGCCCATCTTGACGACGTCCTCAGTGCGGTTCACGCGGAAGTCGGCGAGTTCACTGATATGGCAGAGACCCTCTTTGCCGGGCGTGCATTCGACGAAAGCGCCGAAGTCTTTCACGCCAGTCACGCGGCCATTGTAGGTCTTGCCCAGCTCAATCGGCTCACCGCCACCACCACCAGGGCCGGAGCCGCCGCCGCAGAGACCGTCAATTTCCTTGATCGCGCGCGCCATCGCATCGCCATTGTTGGAGTAGATGAAGACCTTGCCGGAGTCGTCCTCGGCGATGTCAATCTGCGCGCCGGTCGTCTCGGTGATGCGACGGATGGTTTTGCCGCCGGGTCCGATGAGGAGGCCGATCTTTTCGGGGTCAATTTGGATGGTCTGGATACGCGGGGCGTATTTGCTGAGATCACCGCGCGGTGCGGGAAGCGAGGCGAGCATGGTCTTGAGAATTTCGATGCGCGCGTCGCGAGCTTGGAAGATCGCGGCCTTGGCGATTTCGAAGGGCAGGCCGTGGATTTTTAAATCCAGCTGAAAGCCAGTGATGCCCTTGGTCGTACCGGCAAGCTTGAAGTCCATGTCGCCGAAGTGGTCTTCCTCACCGAGGATGTCGGTGATGGTCGTCCATTTCGTGATCGAGCCGTCGGGCCCGTTTTCGGTCATCAAACCGCAAGAGATGCCGGCGACGGGGGCAATAATCGGGACGCCAGCGTCCATGAGCGCGAGGCAGCCGCCGCACACCGAGGCCATCGAGGTCGAGCCGTTGGAGGCCATGATCTCGGAGACGACGCGGATACTGTAGGGAAACGCGTCCTCGGGTGGGAGCACGGGGACGAGTGAGCGCTCGGCAAGCGCGCCGTGGCCGATTTCGCGGCGGCCGGGGCCGGTGGTGCGGCCGGTTTCGCCGACGGAGAACGGCGGGAAGTTGTAGTGGAGGATGAAGCTTTTCGACGTCGCGCCGCCGGTGAGTCCGTCCATGTCCTGTGCCTCTTTGGTCGGCCCGAGGGTGACGATTGCGATGTTTTGGGTGTCGCCACGCTGGAACATTGCGCTGCCGTGGACGCGCGGGAGCACACCGACTTGCGAGTTGAGCGGACGAAGCGACTTCGCGTCACGGCCGTCAGCGCGGACGCCGCGCGCAAGCACGGTGTGGCGATAGGCTTTGTATTGGAGGTCCTCGAAGACAACGGCGAGGTCAACGTCGGTGAATTTGTCAGCGCCGAGCTCAGCGGTCAGAGCGGCCTTGGCTTCTTCTTTCAGGATTTTCACGGCCGACGCGCGGGCAGCTTTCTCCTTGCCGAAGATGGCGGCGGAGATGCGCTCGGCCGGGACGACGCGCTCAATGATGGCGCGGGCCGCGGGCGTGGCGCCGACTAGCGGGAAAGTGGCCTTCGGCTTGCCGCAGAGACGAACGAGCTCCTTGATCGCCGTGATGATGGGCTGGATGGCTTGGTGGCCGAACGCGAGAGCTTCGACAAAGCGGGCCTCCTCGATTTGGTCGGCGCTACCCTCAATCATCAGCATGTCTTTCTCGTTGCCGACGTAGATGAGGTCGAGCGTCGAGGAATACATCTGCTCTATGGTGGGGTTGGCAACGAACTGGCCATCAATCTGCGCAACGCGCACGGCACCGATGGGGCCGTTCCACGGAATGTCCGAGATGGCGAGTGCGGCACTGGCACCGTTGACCATCGGAATGTCGGAGTCGTTGAGCTGGTCGGCCGACATGAGCTGGCCGATGATCTGGACCTCGTTGAGGAAACCCTCGGGGAAGAGCGGGCGGCAGGGGCGGTCGCAGAGGCGCGAAGTGAGGATTTCTTTTTCGGAGGGACGGCCCTCGCGCTTGAAGTAGCCGCCAGGGAAGCGACCGGCAGCGGCGTATTTGTCGCGGTAGTCCACGGTGAGCGGGAACCAGTCCTGGCCGGGCTTGGTGGACTGAGCGACGCAGGCGGAGACGAAGACGTTGGTTTCGCCGACACAGACGTTGACGGCGCCGTTAGCGAGCTGGGCGAGGGAGCCGGTGGAGAAGGTGATCCCGAGACCGGGAACGGTGACATTATGTTTCTGATTCATGGCGGAGGTTTTCGGATGAGGTTAGGTATTCGGACTGATTCGGCTCGAGGCCGGGGGCAGGCGCGGGCGAAAGCCGGCGCGAGTTGGGAAACGAGGCAGCGGAGGGGTCCGCGGCCACGGTGGCGCGGCGTAGAGGCCGCGTTGGGTTTGGGTGGTTGGTTTCTAATCAACCGTTTCGGTCTCCTCGGTTCAGTTCCGAGAGATTTCCATTTGGCGCCGCGAAAGGGTGGGCGGCAAATGGAAATGTCCCGGCTGAGGGCGAGTGTCGGAAAGACAAACGGGCGGCCCGCGGATCGGGTCGCCCGTTGTAACGAAAGGTTATTTGCGAAGACTCAGCTTCTGGAGCATCTCATTATATTTAGCCAAATTGTGCTTTTTGAGATAATCGAGGAGCTTGCGCCGACGCGAGGCCATCTGGAGGAGGCCGCGGCGGCTATGGAAATCCTTGCGGTGCGTGCGCAGATGCTCGGTCAAATGGTTGATGCGGGCAGTGAGCAGCGCGACTTGGACTTCTGAGGAGCCGGTGTCCTTGGCGTGGGTTTTGTATTCGGCGATGATGTCGGGCTTGATAACGGTGGTGGTCATGGGTGGTTGGGAGGGAGGTGAACACGACTGCAGGGGCCTCGCGGCCCGTGACGCCCGCCCGCCGCGACCGAAGCCGCGGTTGAGCCGACGCCACCGTTCCAATCCGGCGGAATGCCGGATGAGTCATGGCGGGAACCCGCAACCGGCGGATTTCCACTAACGCAAGGAGAAGGTATCCCAAGCACGGCTGGCCGGCGCAAGCGTTTTTTTAGCAACGGCAGTGCGCCAGGTCGGGGGGGCATGCTCGGAAGTTGGATGCAAAGAGGCGCAAGACGAGCCATGCAAAGCCGACGCAGACATTCTCAGATAGCGGTAATCGGCGTGGAGGCCGCAGGACCTGTGGGTATCCTTTCTTTGTTCCTATAGGCCATGAGCTTAGTTGTGATCTGAACCTACGTCTGCTGGCAGGCGATCAACCCAAAAGACCCAGTGGCGGAAAAACGTCTGACGCTTGCTTGTCCTTCGGCTGCAGTATCTGCTTTGGTTGACCTCGGCTCATGTATTCCACTCTCACCAAATACCGTCACGCCTTCTTGGTCGGGCTGCAGAGCAACCTCGTCTATCGCTGGAATTTCGCGGTACGGGGGCTGTTCTCGCTGTTTCACCTCGCGGCGGTGTTCATCCTGTGGGGCGCGGCCTTCAAGGGCACGGATAAATTTGGGCCAATCATCACCTATTTCGTCACGCTGCTCGTACTCCAGTTTTTCATCAGCGCGTTCAACGAGGACTATCAGATTAGTGAGGATATCCGCAATGGCCTCATCAACCAGTTCCTTCTGAAACCGATCAACTACTTCGGTTACAGGCTTAGCATCTTCGTGGCGGCGCGGCTCGTGTCGGGTGCGCTGGTGCTCGGGCCGCTGGCTATCGCACTACCGGTGCTGCACGGCTACCTGACGTTTCCAGCTGACTGGGGTTGGAGACTTGCGCTCGGGCTACCAGCGATGGCGCTCTCTGCGCTGATCCAGTTTAGTATCGCTTATTGCTTCGGGCTGCTGACGTTTTGGTTTCTGGAAATCCAGGGCTTTGTCATCCTCTCAATGGCAGTCGAGGCGGTGCTGGGCGGGCAGATGTTTCCGCTCGACCTGCTTGCACCGGGCGTGCTGGCGGTGGCGAAGTTTCTGCCCTTTTACTACCAGATGTATTTTCCCGCCGCGATTATTACGGGGCGCATCGGTTACAACGATACCGTCAGCGGCCTCGCGATCGAGCTGTGCTGGGTTACAATCCTGTTCGCCATCAACCGTGGCCTGTGGTTGCGCGGCCTGCGTCGACACACAGCCGTGGGCGGGTGAGCTTAAGCCGTAATTAACGGGCCATACTTAGTGTCGGTTGCCTTTGGTTGCCCTCAGACCCTGAGCGAGCCACGGAAGCCCCGACCGCTGTAGTAGGACTCCGCACCGTTGTGCCCCACGAAAACACGGCCATAGCGGCGATCACCATAGAGTGCGCCGCCTAGTTTGCGAATTTCCACCGGAGTTTTTATCCAGCTCGATCGCTTGGTGTCGAACTCGCCCAATTTTTGAAGGGTAAAGTATTCTTCTTCCGTCAACAGATTAATCCCCATGGCCGTGGCGAGATCCACGACGCTGTTTTTCGGTTTAAACTCCTTCCGTGAATCCAGCGCCTCGCGGTCGTAGCAAAGACTGGTGCGGCCGACGGGGGTTTCCGCCGAACAATCAAAAAAGATAAATTCACCCGTCTTTTTGTCCTGCCCCACGACATCTGGTTCGCCGCCGGTGTGTTCCATCTCGTGAAGCGACCAGAGCTTATCAGGATGGGCCTCCAATTTTGCAAGAACTTTGGTCCAGGCGCAACCTTCGTGACGGTTCAAATTTTTCTCGAAGCGGGCCTGCAAAATGTCGAGCAGTTCTACGCGCTGTTTTTGTGATAAGGCCTTTTTTGCTGCCATGGCTTTCATTGGTGCTTATTTTGGTACTTGTGAATGGGTTATCGTGTCGTGACTAAGGTAGTTTTGTAATAAAGGGCGACGATATCGTTCGCAGCGCCCAGCATCGGGCGCTGGCAACTCGGCTGTTCACAGTTGAATGGGGCAGGCGATGACTAAAGTGAAAAGTCGGGGAAAAATTATCGGCCGTTGTGATACTGCGGCTTGCGTCACGGCGTCGCGGCGGCGGAGGCAGGCTTGCCTGAGGCTTGCGCGGTGGCGGGGGCGGTGAGTAGCCATTGGGCGGATTGGGTGGGGGTGAGGTTAAGGGTGTCAGCCACGACGCGGAGAGACTCGCGGAGATCAATATCCATTTTGGCGTAGCGCTCGTCGGGATTGGGCTCGTCGAGCCCGTCGGGATCGACGGGCTTTTCGGACTTGATCCGGGGCGGCGGGGGCGGGGCGAGCATGATCTCGGTGAAGGCGTAGGCTTCGGCCTGCTCGAGTTTTTTCAACTCGGCGTCGGCGGCCTTCTTGTGGTCTGCGTCCTCGGTCTTTTGTTGCTCGCGGCGGGCAAGGTTGAGGGAGAGATTTTTTTCGTCTTGCCGCGCCTTGAACCAGTCGAGGTTGCGTTGGAGGTAGGAGAATTCGGGGAGTTGCTGGCGGCGGGCATCGCTCGCGGTACGGAGAGCGGCGAGGGTGGCGGGCGTGAGGCCCGGACCGTCAAACTTGGCGGAGGGTATCTCATCCCAAGCGAGGGCGTGCGGTAGACTGGACTCGCCGACGGGGAGGAAGTCGTCCACTGAGGGCAGGATGAGGTCGGGTACGACACCGCGGAGCTGCGTGGAGGCGCCGTTGGGGAGATAAAATTTTTGGATAGTGAGCTTGGCCGCGCCGGTCTTGGCGCCGCCGATGAGCAACTCCAGTGGCGAGCGTACGCGGTTTAGCTCGACGATGGTCTGCACCGTGCCTTTGCCGTGGGTGGAGCTATCGCCAATGATGACAGCTCGGCCATAGTTTTGCAGTGCGCCTGCCACAATCTCGGAGGCGGAGGCGCTGAAGCGGTCAACAACTACTGCGAGCGGGCCACTCCACGCGACCTCGGCATTGCGCGTCACGCCTGCCGATATTTTGCCCTCGTGGTCCTTCACCTGCACGACAGGGCCGGACTTGATGAACAGGCCGGTGAGGTTGATGGCCTCACCGAGGAGTCCACCGCCATTATGGCGCAGGTCGAGCACAAGGCCTGCAATGTTCTGGGCCTTCAGCCGCTTGATGAGTTCGGCGACATCCTTGGAGGTGACAGCGGGGTTGGGATCGTCGGGTGTCGGGTCGGATCCGTAGAACGAGGGTAGCGTGATGACGCCCACGGTGACGGTGGGCTTGCCGCCAAGGGCCGGGATGGTGAAGACGGCGGCATGGGCGCGCGAGGAGTCGAGATTGACGACGTCGCGCGAGATGACGATTTCCCGGCGCGTAGTGCCGGCAGCCTTGCCGGACTCAACGAAAAGATGGACATTGGTGCCTTTGTTGCCGCGGATCATCTGGACAACCTTGCGGAGCTTCATGCCGATGACATCCACCGGCTCGGCGTTGTCCTGCGCGATGGCGGTGATGCGGTCGTCGGGCTTGAGCTGCTTGCCGAGGTCGGCCGGGCCGCCGGGGACGAGCTCTTTTACGACGCAATAATCCTCCTCTAGGCTGAGCAGCGCGCCGATGCCGACGAGTTGGAGGCGCATCTGGATACCGAAATCGTCGTAGGTGGCGGGCGAAAAATAGGTCGAGTGTGGGTCATATAGCTGCGCTACGCTGGTGAGGAAGACCTCGGCGAGGTCGGAGGCGTCGAGGTCGGCGACGTTTTTCGGGAGGCGCTGGTAGCGTTTCAAGACCTCGGCCTTGGCTTCGGCGAGGGTTTTTTTGGCGGGTGTGGCGGGGGCGACATTCGTTGAGGTTCCTTCAGGCACGATCGCGGGTTTGGACGCTTGATCTTTGGCGGGCGCGAGCGCTGGCAATGACAATGAAGGCGGCGTGGTATTTTCCGTTGACGGCTTTGCATCCGCGGGTGCGGCAGCCTTGGGTGCGGCAGCCTTGGGTGCGGCAAGCATTTCTTGGATGATATCAAACTTGATCCGGCGGCGCCAGAGGTCGTCGGCGGCGGCCGCGTCGGCGGGCCAGTCGGCCTTGGAGCGGTCGGGCGCGTAAGTATCCTGGCCGGCGAGGTCGATGGTTTTTTCCAGCTCCTGCGTAATCCATGCGACGCGTTCGCGTACGCGGCTTTCGTAGATCGAAAAAATCTCGTAAGCCGGAGCAATGTTGCCGGCCTTGATGTTAAAGTAGAGCATCTCGGCCTCGTGGCGCTTGAGAAAACCCTGCTTGTCGGAGTCGAGAAAAAAGAGCCGCTGGCCGTCAAGTGCGGCCATGAAATCGGGCAGTAGGCCGGCGTAGGTGGCAGGCTTGACGGCTTCGCGGTTGTAATGCGCCTCCTCCAGCAGGCGGACGACGCCCTGAACCTCACTTGCGAAGCCGGCGGGTGCCTCAAGTTTGCGCTCGTCCGACGCAGCAGCGGGGAGCAGCACTGGCGCGAGGGCGAGCGCGGCGGCGAGGAGGAGGTGGTGGCAGCGGCGGATCAGGGGTTGCATCGGGAAAGGTGAGACTGGGACGCGGGACAAAGGTTGCGCTTGGGGGTAAAATAGTCTGCCAGGAAACAATTGGGCGAGCAGATAAATGGGCGGAAAACTGGAGCGAAATAGAACAGACTGGCAGTCGGCCCAGTGCGGTTCAGCGGCGACTGAGGAGGTCTTTGGCTGCGTCGAGCGTGCGTTTCTCAGCGGCGGTTAGTGCGCCGAATCCGTCCGCGTTGATCTTGTCGAGGATGCGGTCTACCTCGGCGCGAAGGTTGGTGGCCGGTGCAGTGGGGCGTGATGCGCGGTCCGGGGCGCCAGCAGACGCGACCAAAGTCGGGCGCGTTTTGTTTTTCCGCAGCCAGCGTGGCAGCGCGAAGGACAGGCGCGGAAAGCGCAGCAGCTCGGTGACTGGTTGCTGCCAGCCCATCGTCTGCTCATTGCCACGCCAAAGGCGGTGGCAGAACCAGCCCACTGCCAGGCCGCCGAGGTGCGAGGACGGCGCCACGAACACCCACATCGGCGCACCGTTCAGCTCGTAGAACAAAAACGCGAGCACATCCACCGCCAGCACGCCGAGTAAAACCTTCCGCGGTGTCAGTGTGACCGGTAGAAAGAAAAATGCCAGAAATTGAAAGCGCTCATCAGGATAAATACAGGCGTAAAGTGCCAACAGCCCGCAGACGCCTGGCAGCGCACCAATGAGCACGCCGCCTTGCCGCCAATGCGCCGCCGACCACACCAGTCCGCCTATCAGCAGCGCGCCGATAAAAACCGTGAGAAACCGCCGCGTCCCAAGTAGCGGCTCCAGTTCCCGGCCCATGATGTACACCGCCGCCAGCACAAACACGATCTGGTATATGCTGCCGTAGTTGAGTAAACTGTAGCTGAGCAGGGTCCATAGCTTCCATTGGCTAAGGCCGCCGATACTCAGCGCGGTGTTGCCCACCACGGCATCCGCTAGCCGGAACCATGGAGAAAAAATCACCAGTTCTGCCAGAAACGCGGCCGCGAGCACGCCGAGCAGCCAGGGCAGTGCGCGTGGCCGCTCGGGCTCGTAGGCGGCCTTCATGTAGACGCGGTCGGAAATCATGGCGGACAACTGTGGCTGAGGACGTGGCGAACACAAGCCGCCGCTTGCATCCCCTGTACGGGGTTGGTCGGCGGGCGCCGGCCCTCCTTTGCCATTGCCGCGTGCGCGGCGGCCGTCCTTGCTCGCTGCTTCCACCCATGAACACTCCCGATTTTCTCTCCTCACTGTTCACCCTCGCGGGCAAGGTCGCCGTCGTCATCGGCGGCACTGGCGAACTTTGCGGCGCGATGGCCGAGGGTCTTGCGGGCGCGGGCGCTGAGGTCGTGCTCGTCGGCCGCAACGCGGAAAAAGCCGCTGCTCGTCTCGCCAAAATTCACGCGATTGGCGGCAAGGCATGGTTTGTCGCTGCCGAGGCGGGCAGCAAGGCCGACCTCGAAAATCTCCTCGCCACCGTGCTCGCCAAGTCCGGCCGTGTGGATATCCTCGTCAACGGTGCGGGTGTGAATTCGCCGACGCCGTTCCTCGACATCAGCGAAGACGAGTTCGATCGCATCATGCGCGTCAACGTGAAGGGTGTGTTTCTCGCCTGCCAGATTTTCGGCAAATACCTCGTCGAGCGCGGCACCGGCGGATCCATCATCAACGTTGGTTCGCTCACGGCGCTCACGCCGCTCTCGCGTGTGTTCACGTACTCGGCGAGTAAGGCCGCTGTCCATAGTTTCTCCAAAAACCTCGCCCGCGAGTGGGCGACGAAGGGCGTGCGTGTGAATCTCCTCGTGCCGGGCTTCTTCCCCGCCGAACAAAATCGCAAGGTGCTTACGCCCGACCGCGTAGCCAGTATCATGACGCATACACCGATGAAACGTTTCGGCGAAGCGCGCGAGCTCGTTGGCGCGACGCTGCTGCTCGCGAGTGAAGCCGGCAGCTTTATCACTGGCCACGAGCTGACGGTGGACGGCGGCTTCATGGCACAAACGATTTGAGGGGTGGGTGAGGGCTCCGAATGCGGGAGCGGCTCGGTGGAGCCTCCCCACCACTCGGGTAACTTACTTTTCTATCACAGGTATTTTGCCTTCGGATCCGAGCAGCTTGGCGTGATGCGCAGGCTGGAAAATGGTTATTACTACTTTTCGCAGCGAAGTGCCTGTGAGCAGGAAGCGTATACACTGGCCACGGCCGGGTGAACGCAGACGCTCCCTGCTTGCCAGCGGCAGAGAGGGGCGCACGATGAACGGGCATGTTCACTGGCATTGTTGAGGAAACAGGACGCGTCGCCGCATTTGCGCGCGGGGCGGAAGCGTGGCTGCTGGAAGTCGCGGGCTGTGTCGTGGTCGCCGACGTGGCCATCGGCGACAGCGTGGCCGTCAATGGCTGCTGCCTCACGGTCACTCGGCGCGAGGACGGGCGGCTGTGGTTCGACGTGTTGGAAGAAACGCGACGGTTGACAAATTTTTCGGCGCTCGCGCCGGGCGCGACTGTTAACCTCGAACGTGCGCTGGCGGCCGGTGGCCGGCTAGGTGGGCATTTCGTGTCGGGCCACATTGATGGGACAGGGGTGATCGAGATGTTCGAGCCGCGCGGCAAGGATCACTACCTGCGGGTGAGCGGTCCGGCGGGTGGCGGACGGTTGCTGGTTACGAAGGGCAGCGTGGCCGTGAACGGTGTATCGCTCACGGTAGCGGAAGTGGCTGGGGACAGTTTTGCCGTGTGGCTCATTCCGCACACACTAGCGGCCACGAATCTCGGGGCGCGACGTACAGGCGACTTGGTGAACTTGGAATTCGATCTGCTCGCGAAGCATGTCGAGAAGTTGCTCGTGTCGCGAGCAGGCTGATTTTTTCCTTTCACCCAAATCACCCCACATGCGCGCCGTGCTGAACGCTTTGACCGAGGAATTGCGCCGCTTGAAAAGCTCGGGCGAGCGGACGGTTATGGTGTCGGACGAAGGTGTAGCGGCGTTGCGCGCGGTGGTCGCACGGCGGACGCGCGCCGCCGGCGCGGGAGCAATGGAAACAGGCGGCGAAAGGCTGGCGGCGGGAGACGAAAAGAAGGTGACCGTGTTTTCCTCTCCCGCTGATTCATTCCGCCTTCCGCAACCCTCGGTCCGCAATCTCGAAGTCGGTGGGGTCGCCACACCAGTTACCGTCCCGCCGTCTGCTTCTTGTCTCCCCTCCCCGCCGATCGTCGAGTTGCCAACAGGCGACAAAGCCACCCGCTGGGCGGCGTTGCGCGAGCTGGTGCTCAACCATCCCGTATGTGTCGCCAATGTACATCCGGGAAAAAAGGTCGTGCTCGGCGTGGGCAGCCTCAACGCCCAAATCATGTTTATCGGCGAGGCGCCCGGCGCAGACGAAGAGGTGCAGGGCGAGCCGTTCGTCGGGCCGGCCGGGCAGTTGCTCACGAAAATGATCCAGGGCATGGGCGTGAAACGCGAGGAGATCTACATTAGCAATATCATGAATTGGCGGCCGCAGTTACCGGTCGCGAACCCTGGTGGTGAGCAGGTCGGCAACCGGCCGCCAACAGCCGAGGAACTGGCGTTTTGCCTGCCGTTTCTGCGCGCGCAGATCGAGATCGTGCAACCCGAACTGCTAGTCGCACTTGGCAAGACGGCGACCGACGGCTTGCTCGGTGCGGGGCGTTTCAAGACGCTCGGCGAGGCGCGTGGACAATGGCACGAGTTCGCCGCCCGGCCGGTCATGGTGACATATCACCCGAGCTACATCCTGCGCGAGCCAACGCCGAAGAAGAAGCGGCTGATTTGGGAAGACCTGCTCAAAGTCATGGCGCGCGCGTCCCTGCCAATTTCGGAGAAGCAGCGCGGCTATTTTCTGGAGCGGTGATGGGGCCGACTTCTTCCACTGAGGCCAAATCTTCGCTTCTGTTCAACCGACGAGCTTCCGCAATTCGACCTCGACACGGGCGAAGGCGGCCTCGACCTCAGTGATCAGCGCGTCAGTGTCGGCGAGACCTAATTGTTTGGCGTGGGTCTCCAGCTTCTCGGCGGCAGCGCGGAGCTCGTTGGCCCCGACATTGCTGGAGCTACCCTTCACACTATGCGCAGCGCGGGTGAAAGAGACGGTATCGGTTTTGTTCCGGCTGGCGCGAAGTTCGGCTAAACGATTAGGGGTGTCCTCAAGGAAAATGCCCAGAATTTCCTTTAAGAACGCATCACTGTCGTCGGGACTCAGCGCGCGGAGATTTGCAATCGCTTAGGGGTCGAGAATGGAATGCATGGACATCACGGAAAGCGTTGAAGATAAGAGCTGTGAATAGCAAAAACCTATATTTGGCAAACAGCTTTGGGCGTTAATTTTTACAATTATTTATCAAATAAATTGCATTAGCAGGCGGGTTTTTAATGCTAATCGCTCATTATTAGATAGCCTCCGAATCCACGGTTCATGCGTTTGAGCTTATAATAATTAAGCTTGGCGGGGGGGAGGAATATTTTGCTAAATGCAA
>CAIQKQ010000057.1 GCA_903872425.1 uncultured Opitutia bacterium
ATCGCCCCGCCGTGCTGGTCGCTGAGAGCGAGCCGACCGACGCGTTCGACGAACAGCTGCCCGGTCTTGCCCGCTGGCAATGGTCCGACGGCTTCATCCATGCCACGCGTCCGGCCGATGCCACGCACATTTTTTTTGTGACGGAAGGCCGGGCCAATCCGGTGGACCAGATCGAAGCGTTCAAGCCCTGGCTCGAGGCCCATGGCGGGGAACTCGCCCGTGTGATCTGTATAGTGAACTGCCAGCTCGCCGAGAAAAATCCGCCTTTGCTCGCGTGGTACGAAGCCTGCATCCACTTCGCCGACGTCGTGCTGCTTACCCGTCGCGACGGCGTGGCGAACAAATGGCTCAGCGATTTTCTCGCGCATTTCCATAAGCAGTTTTACCCGTGTCTCTTTGAGCCGGTGAAGGCCGGCTGCGTGAAAAATCCCGCGCTCACCCTCGACCCACAGGCCCGCCGGATGTCGCACCTCTTCGACGAGGAGACCGAGTGGATCTTTACCGACGCCGATGGCGAAGAAATAGACGAGCAGGAGGAAACGGACGATGAGGACGAAGTCACCGCCACGCCCGAAGAAGACCCCTATCTCACCCGTGACGCCGCTGGCCGCCGCGTGAAAATAGTGCCCGACCTGGGAAAATTTTTGCCGCCAGTTTGAAACGTCGGAAGGGTCAATCTTATCCTCGCGTAACGTTCAGCCCGCGCGAATGTTGCACCGGGGCGTCGCTATTTTTCCACCAACTGCGTAAACCCACGCCCCCACCCTCACACCACCCGATCAGTCATCTTGCCACCAGTGGAGAATGCGGTGAGGTTAGCGAGGAAGTGCGCGACGATGGCCTCGTCTTGGTCGTGGCGACCGCCGGCGGTGTGGGGCGTGCAGAAGCAATTTGGCGTTGTCCACAGTGGGTTGTCAGGTGGGAGCGGCTCGGTCTCGAACACATCGAGGCCCGCGGCGTCGAGTCGGCCGGAGCGCAGTGCCTCGATCAGCGCGGGCTCGTCCACGGTCGTGCCGCGGCCGACGTTATAGAAGCGCGCGCCGGGTTTGCAGCACGCGAGGCGGCGGGCGTTGACGAAACGCTGCGTACTGGCGTTGTCGGGCAGAATATTGACTACATGGTCGGCCAGTGGGAGCACGGCGGTCAGTTGCTCCTCGGCGACGATATGAACTCCGCTTTCGCTGCGCGCGCGACGGCGCAGCGCATAGATTTTCATGCCGAAGGGCGTGAGCAGTTCCGTGAGCCGGCGGCCGATAGCGCCGTAACCGAGCAACAACACGGTCTGGCCTGTGAGAAGGCGAGAGACGGCGCGGCGCGGGCCATAAGCCCAGCCGTGCGCGCCAAGCTGATCGAGGTGCGAGGCGTAGAGCTGGCGGCCGAGCGCAAGCATGAGCGCGAGCACGTGTTGTGCACAGGGGTCCGCAAACACGCCCGACATACAGGAGAACGCCGCACCGCGTGCGCGGAACGCCTCTTGGAATTGTGGGGTGTCATAGCGTGTGTAGCCGGCGCTCGTCACCTCGACCCAGCGCAACCGCGCACTGGCGAGGCAAGCTGCCGGGTCGGGCTGGCCCAGCACTATGTCGGCCCCCGCGAGCGCAGGTTCGGGCGCGCCGCCATCGAGCACGGAGGGAGAGGCGTGGGCGGCCCACACAAGCTGGTGCGCGGCGAGGCCGGCGACAAGTCGCTGCGTAGCGCGGTCAGTGAACTTGGCGTTGCACCAAATAGTCAGAGGCTTGGACGGGGTCATGGAAACAAGAGTAAGAAGAATTCAGAAACCAAAAAACGAAGAAAGCGGAAACCGATATTTCCGAGCCTGCGGGGGCTTTGGCGGCTTAGATTACCAGCCCGGCCAATGCACCGCGCGGGCCAAGCAGCGGCCATCACTGAGTCACGGGCAGCTTTAGTTTCTGGCCGACCTTAAGCTTCGACCAATCCACCCCAGGGTTGGCAGCAGCGAGCTCTGTGATCGGCACGCCGGTTTGCTGGGCAATGGATGCACCGGTGTCGCCGGCCTTGACCGCATAGCTCCCGGCCACCGCTCCCACCCCCGCACCGCCGGCCAATGGCTCCAGCATGACCGCGAAGGTCTGTGCAGCGCTGTCGGGAGTCACAAAATTCTTCTGGCGATTGCTCCGCAAAATCGGCCGACCGCCGGCCGACGCACGTGCCTCAACGCGCACGTGGTGCGGCGGCCGAAGATCTTCAGCCTTGTAGGCCAGCTGAAACGCCACCGGCTGCGCGCCCGGCTGCGCGATGGTCTGCGTATTGAGCGCCACGTCGTTAAGCGCGCTGTCGAGCAGCAGCACGGTGATGCTCGCGTCGGCCGGCAGCGTAACTCCGGTCGGCCAGCCGACCGTAACGCTTAGCACTTGGTTGCCCGTCGGCAGCGGCGTGGTGTCAATATACTGGCAGCCCACGAGGCCGAGCAATATGGCGGACAACAGGACGGAAAAACGGCGGGAA
>CAIQKQ010000058.1 GCA_903872425.1 uncultured Opitutia bacterium
CCGATATTTTTGCGACCCAGCTCAATTTCGGTATCCGCGGTAACTTCTGACCGCGCTCTTGAAGCCTATCCCGTGTCACCTGAGGTCCTCTTCAGGTGACGTGGGCAGGCTTTTTGTTTCTTCGCCATTAAGCTTTTTTTAAAGCCGCCTGGCCTCCTCTATAGTTATACGCCGTGGACAGTACGGCATAAAGGCTACGTAGGCGCGGTGGTCATCTCGCTAACCGCTAGCTTAGCATTACGTCACCGCTGGCCCTTCAGCACGGAGTTGTTGTAGCAGCGCTTGAATGTAGCCGTGGCAGAAGGCGAAGGCTTTGTGGCCGCCGGTGTCGCCTTCAATCTGGGGCACATGATCGGGCATCACCATGCCGTCATAACCAAACTCCCGATACACCCTTAAGGCCCTCGGCATATCGACGTCTCCATCATCAGGCATCGTCTCGTCGAAATTAAGATACCCACCGCGAATGTTGCGAAAATGCACATTGAAGATCTTGCCGCGCTGACCGAAGTCTCGAATCACGTCGTAAATCTGCTCGTTGGGCTTGGGCAACATCTCGGCCACCGTGCCTTGGCAGAAGTTGAGTCCATGGTACGGGCTCGCCTGCATCTCGACGAATTTCACCAAGCCGGCCGGTGTGCCGAGCACCGTCGTGACGCCGCGCCAACCGGTTGCCGGCGGCATCCCAGGGTCTTGCGGGTGACACGCGATCTTCACCTTCGCATCCTCCGCGATCGGTACAATTTTTTTGAGGAAGGTGTTGATGCGCTCCCAATAAATCTCCTCAGTGATTCGTCCCGCGGGTGTCATCGTCGCATCCGGTTTCGACTTACTGTAGTCAAAGGACTTCAACGTCGCTCCGCCGCGGCCAACCTTGGTGCCCGTGCGCACCACGCCAATGAAGGTAAGGTTGTATTTCACCATTGGTATGCCTGCCGCGCCGCAGTTGCGGATCATCTGGCCCAACAACTCGAGCGTACGGTCGCGCTCCGGATTTTTGTCCAGTAACACCTCGGGATGCTCGCCCTCGGTGATATACGCCGAGCTTAAAGGCAGGGGCACACAGTCCAGCGCGATCCCAAACGACTCCACGTGCTGCCTCAGTCGCTTGAGGTCCTCGACGCTCCAGCCATCGTCCAGCCCACGCCCGACCTTACCGCTGCAAATATTTTTCACTCCGAAGGCCGCGAGCGCGCGCAACGTCGCCGGCGTGTGGTCATGCTGATGTCCCGCCTTCATGCGCACTGGCGGCCACGCGGAGGAGGACGATGGCACGGCAGCGCGGGTGGGGGAGAGGCTGGCGCCCGCGAGACCGAGCGCACTCGCTCCAGTCACCGCCGTGCCGATAAAATCCCGACGATTGATAAGGGGCATAGGGGTAAAGACGTTAATAAACGGCCAAAGTACCGCTGCCACAATCTTCTTTAAGCACGACCTAGTTAATTACAAAAAACTAGAGGAAGCCGCGGCTCTCCACTCTTCAAGTTGGATGCCTTGGTGGTCTCACGAGCAGCACGGAGCTATCATCACGGTCCACCCAGCGCTCGCACCCTACCTGTTTACGTGACGTTTAGTCTTCGGGCTTGAGGGTGTGGAGTGCGGGGAGGCGGCGTAGGGCGGGCACTTTCTTGGCTACTACGGCGGCTACGGCGATGGTGCCCAGTCCGCCCCAGATCACAGCGGCCACTGGGCCCAAGATGGCCGCCATCAGACCGGCGCGGAGGGCGCCGAGTTCATTCGATGAGCCGATAAAGATCTGGTTCACCGCGGTCACGCGGCCGCGGAGTGAGTCTGGGGTGAGCAGTTGCACCAATGATTGGCGTACCACGACGCTGATGTTGTCGAACGCGCCGGTGAAGAACAACGCGATGAGTGAGAGCCAGAACCAAGTGGAGAAACCAAAGACCACAATCGAAGCTCCGAAGCCGGCGACCGTCCACAATAGAGCGCGGCCGGGATGCTGGAGTGGCGCGCGGTGTGCTAGCCACATGGCCATACCAAAGGCTCCGATCGAAGGCGCCGCACGCAACCAACCCAGGCCGATGGGCCCAACGTGGAGGATGTCGGCTGCGTAAATCGGTAACAAGGCGGTCGCGCCGCCGAGCAATACGGCAAACAGATCGAGTGTGCTCGCGCCGAGGATCACCGGTCGCCGCCAGATGAAGTCCGCGCCGCCGAGCATGTCGCGCCATGTGCGGTGACCTTGGGCCGATTTGGGCGGCGTGAAATACTGCACCCGGCGTAGAAGCACGAGAAAGATGAGCTCGAGTACGACGGCGATGCCGTACACGGAGTGAAAGCCGCCGAAGGCAATTAGGAAGCCGCCGATGGCTGGCCCGACCATGGTGGCGATTTCAAAGGTGCTAGAGCTCCACGTGACGGCGTTGCTCAAGTGCGCGCTCGGCAACAACAGCGGCGGCAAGCTGCTACGCGCGGGCCAGATCAAGATGCGCACCGTCGCCATAGCTAGGAGCAGGAGAAAAACCAGCGGGAGCGCGGGATCGGCAAAGTGGAGCGACGCGGGATCGGCGTGGCGCTCGAAGAGTAGGGCGGTGGAGCGGAGCGCGCCGTTTGCCCAGCGCAACGGGGCGAGATCGGGCACGCTGCTATGATAATAGGACAAAAGGGCGAGAGCGGTGCCGAGGATGGTGGAGACAGCTGTACCGAGGGCAATGATGCGGCGACGGTCGTAGCGATCGGCCAAGGCGCCGGCGGGCAACGACAACGAGAGTAAGGGTAGCATATTGACCAAGCCGACGAGGCCGAGGGCGGTCGCGGAGTGTGTCCACTGGTAGATTTCCCAAGTGACGGCGACGCCCACGGCTTGGCGGCCGATCAAGGATAGGAAACTGCCGATGAGATAGGCCCG
>CAIQKQ010000059.1 GCA_903872425.1 uncultured Opitutia bacterium
GCCCGCGCTAAAAATTTCTGTCCCTCATCGCGCTTCTCCTGTCTCCTGCCTTTCGCGTGACCCAGCCAGCCCAATTTTCCAGCCTCGCCGCCGCCGGCGCCGCTTTGCCGCCCGCGCGGCCGTTACACCTCGCACTCGGGATGTTCGACGGCGTCCACCTCGGCCATCGCGCTGTCATTGACGCCGCCGTGCAGTCCGCCCGCCGCAGCGGTGGCCTTGCCGCCGTCCTCACTTTTTGGCCGCACCCCAGCGCGCTCTTTCGCCCCGACGCGCGTGTGCGGCTCATTATGGATAGCGCGACTCGTGCCCACGCGCTCCTCGCACTCGGTGTGGATGCGGTCATCACCCAATCCTTTACGACGGAGTTCGCGTGCATCACTGCCGAGGGGTTTCTCGCGCACGTCCGCAACCACCTGCCGCAGCTCGCTGCCGTCCATGCCGGGGAAAATTTCCGCTTCGGCCAAGGCCGACAAGGCGACATCGCTCTGCTCGTCGGCTTGGCGGGGCAGCTCGGCGTGCAGGTGTTCAGTGCGCCACGCGTCAATTTTAACGGCGAGCCTATCAGTAGCTCGCGTATTCGTGCCAGCCTCACCGCGGGCGCGATGGACGAAGCCAACGCGATGCTCGGCCGAACTTACGTTGCCGAAGGGGTGGTCACGCCCGGCCGACAGCTCGGTCGCACGCTCGGCTTCCCCACACTCAATCTCGTGTGGACGCCCGACCTTGCCCCGCGCCAAGGCGTTTATGCGGTGCGCGTGACTGGCGCGAAATCCCCTGCGCCGCTCTTTGCTGTCGCCAACTACGGTCTGCGCCCAACCGTCGAATCTGCCGCCATCGCGCCGTTACTCGAAACACACCTCCTCGGCGATTGTCCCTTCGGCCGAGGTGACGTGATCAAGATCGAGTGGCTGCACTTCCTACGCCCCGAGAAAAAATTCGCCAATGTGGCCGAACTGCGCACGCAAATCACGCGGGATTGCGAGGCGGCCGAGAAACATTTCCGAACCGCGACTGTACTCCGGTAGGTTGCGCCTTTCGCCTGCCATGCGGCGCAGCTTTCTGAAATCAACGACTCGTTGGTATGTCAGGCCGCGTTTAACGACGGGCGAGAACACCCGCCCTACCTTTTACGGCGAGCAACCTGCGGCCGACGGTGATTTTTTCTTGCGCCGCGCCGCCTTACCGGCGTTACTGGCCCCTCGCAGATATTTCGGACCTTTAGCTCAGTTGGTTAGAGCGTTTCCTTGACATGGAAAAGGTCACAGGTTCGAGTCCTGTAAGGTCCACCATCTGCTAGCGGCGCAGCCGCGCTGCTCGACCATTTTCCCATGAACCCCTGCTCCCGCTCCTTCCCGTTATTGATGATTTCGCTGGCCGCGTTGTCGCTGTCGGCTTCCGCTCAGCCCGCCGCGCCGGCACCCGCACCCGCTGCCGCCGCCGACAGCAATGTTGCCCCCGCCGTCACGCCCGCCGATTTCACCGCCTCCAACCTCGGCATGGGCCCGACCATCGCGGCCGACGCGACCGTGACCAAAGTCCAAGGCGGCTTCAGGTTCACCGAGGGCAACGCCACCGATGCCAAGACTGGCGATGTCTATTTCGTGGACCAGGATAATAACCGCATCCACAAATGGAGCGCCGCCGACAACAAGGTTTCGCTGTTCCTCGAGCCCACCAACTACTCGAACGGCATGTATTTCGACGCTAAGGGCAACCTGATCGCCTGCGCCGATGAGAAGAACGAGCTCTGGTCCATCGCCCCCGACGGCACGCACACCGTGCTCATCTCTTCCGCCGGCTACGAGGGCAAGCCCCTCGACGGCCCCAACGACGTGTGGGTACGCCCAGATGGCGGACTCTATATCACCGACCCCATCTACCGCCGCTCTTGGTGGGATCCGGCCGTTGCCCGCCCATCGCAGGCGATCCGTTCCGTCTATTACCTCGGGCCTGACCGCAAGGAGCTCAAGCGCGTGGCTGCCGATTTTCAGATGCCTAACGGCATCATCGGCACCCCCGACGGCAAGACCCTCTATGTCGCCGATATGAACGCCCGCAAAACCTACGGCTTCGACATCCAACCCGATGGCTCGCTCACCAACCGCCGGCTCGTCGCGAACTACGGCTCGGACGGCATGACCCTCGATAACCAAGGTAACCTCTACTTCACCACTGGCCTCGGCGGCGGCGGCTTCGGCGGTGGCCGTGGCGGACGCGGTGGTGCTGGTGGACCTGGCGGCGGTGGCGCTCCTGGGGGCTTCCCCGGCGGCCAGCCTCCAGCCGGTTTTGGTCAGGGCGGTTTCGGCCCTGGCGGTCAGCCCCCCGGCGGCGCGGCACCTGGCGCAGGCGGTGCGGCTCCAGCGGCTCCTCGTGGCGGCGGCCCTGGTGCGGGAGCCCCCGGCGGCGCAGCGGTTGCGGCCGCTCCCGGTGCCGTTCCTCCCGGTGCTGGCGGCGCTCCGGGCGCAGGTGGCCCTCCGGCGGGTTTTGCCGGTGGTCGTGGCGGTCGTGGCCCTGCTACCCCCGGCAGCCAAGGTGTCGCCATTGTGGACACCAAGACGGGCAAGCTTGTCGGCTTCATCGCCGTCCCTGAGCAGCCGGCCAATCTCGCTTTTGGCGGCAAGAACCACGATATCCTTGTCATGTCCGCCCGCACTAGCCTGTACACCATCCCGACCAAGGTCAAAGGCGCAAACCCGGCTAAGTAAGCCAGTTCATCTGCACCCTAAGTAAGATGTTGGGGCGGTCTTAGGCGGCTCTTAAGTACATCCCAATTGGCATAGATTGGCCAGCAGTGGCCGCAAGAAGCCAATATTACTTACGGTGGGAGACTGGCGAGATAGGCGACGAGGGCGAGCATGTCCTCATCGGTTAAGTTGGCGACAACCGCTTTCATGAGGGCCGTGTTTAAATCGGTCCGAGTGCCGTGCTTCATATCATAAAGCTGGCGCAGCAGATAGCTGGGTGAGCGGCCGGCGAGGCGGGGGATGTCACCGAGACCCCGCATATCGGGGCCGTGGCAAATGCCGCACACGAGCGTCTTGCCCCCACCGCCAGCGGCGGCAAGTTCCGCGCCTTTTTTGATACTTCCGACCGGTACGTAAGCGGTGTAGGGGGTGTGTGCGTCGCGCAGTTCAAAGCGCTCCAGCTCATCGGGCACCTCGATGATGCGGTTGCCGATCGGTTCGGTGCCGCCAGTGGGCAGCTTGGCGAGGATACTACCCGCCGTGTAGGTTTTGGGCGCAGTCTCAGCCTCGACGACTTTGATAAATGAGGCGGGCTTGATGGAGCTGAAGTAGGCGGCCGCCTGGGTAAGCTCGTCGTCAGTCACCGCTTTGGCCACGGCGATCATGGAGGTTTGTGGGCCGCGTCGCGGATCGGAACCGGGGCGTTCGCCGTCCTTGAACGCGAGCACCTGTTGCCGGATGTAATTGGGCGTGAGGCCGGCGAGGCTAGCGTTTTCGGGCCGGCCACCGCCGGATGGCAGATGACAGTAACCGCACGAGAGCAGGGGTGGATTAAGCTGCGTCTTCGGTTGGGCCACGATGTCGGGCATCGTTGGGTGGTCTGTGGGATGCCAATCGGCCACTGGCACGCCCCGGCCGGTGATCTGGGCGCGAGTGAATGCAGCCTCGCTGTCAGGCACATGCTTGGCGCTGCTATCGTCAGGCGCGGCCCGCGGCGCCCCGGGCGTTGGCTGGGGATACGCCCAACCGGGAAGCGGCGGAACATCGGCGGCCAGCGTGCTGCTAGCGTTGATCAGCGCAAGGGCGGCGCCGACGACAAATTGTCGGGAAACATTCATGGTGGTCGGGGTGAGGGAGTGACGCAGCCGAAACGAGCACAGAAAAGTGCCGCTGGAACCGTATTGGGGCGAGCGTAAATCCTGCTTGGCGCAACAAGCAGGGGTAAGACGTAAACTACCAGCCGATCTCGACCGCGGCTTGTTGTGCCCGCCACGCTCAGCTGTCCAACGGCTCCCACAGGCCGATCATCGCGCCGGTGGGATCTTGGATGATGCTGAGCCAGCCCATGCCAGGGACCTCGGTCACTCCCTTGAGAATTTTGGCGCGGAGTTTTTTTGCCTTTTTGGTCGCGGCATCAATGTCGTCCACCTTGACGTAGGGCATCCAGGCCGAAGGCGCATCGGGGATGCACTGCGGCATCATACCGCCGCCAGAACCGTATTTGATTTTGCCGACATCGACCATCGTGTATTTACCGCCCAGCACCTCCGATGGGATTTCGCTCAGCTTCCAAGCGAACATTTTTGAGTAAAAGGCCTTGGCCTTGGGCAGGCTGGTGGTGGCGAGCTCGGCGTGGACGAATGGATTGGGCATGGCGGCTGTTGGGAGAGGCGGTGGTTGGCGGTTTTGGCGAAAAAGCACTGCGCCCTGAGGCCTTGTCAAGCAGTGGAAAGGGTCGTCACCCGGATTTCACCCCAGGGTTAGCGGATCTGCTCACCAGTGCCCGTTGTCGCCTTTTTCAAGGAAGGAGGCGAAGGCAACGAAGAGCTGCACGCAGGCTTCCACGTCGGCGAGGTCCACCATCTCGCTCGGGGTGTGCATGTAGCGCAGTGGCACACTCACGAGGCCCGTAGCTACGCCACCACGACCCATTTGCAGGGCTCGGGCGTCAGTGCCGGTCGGCCGCGGATCGGCATCGAGTTGGTAGGGGAGCTTGAGCTTTTTCGCGGTGGCGATGAGGCGGGTATAAATCCACGGATTGATGTTGGGCCCGCGGCAGATGATGGGGCCACCACCGAGCTTCGTCTCACCGAACCTGCGCTGGTCGCAGTCGGGGTGGTCGGTCGCATGGCCGACATCCACGGCGAGGGCGAGGTGAGGGTTCACGGCATAGGCGGCGGTGGTCGCGCCGCGCGTGCCGATCTCCTCCTGTGAGGTGGCGACAGCGACGACTTGCGCAGCCGTTTTCTTTCTGGCGGCGGCGAGGCGAATGAGCGTCTCGCCGACGATGTAGGCGCCGACCTTGTTGTCGAACGCGCGAGCGGCACCGATGCTGCCGGAGATCAGCTCGAACTCGGAGTCATAGGTCACGGTGTCGCCGATGCTCACGCGAGCGAGCGCGTCCGCTTTGGAACGCGCGCCGATGTCGATCCAGATCTCGTGAATCTTGGGCACTTTCTTGCGGTCTTCTTCATCCATGAGGTGGACGGCGCGTTTGCCGGTGACACCTTTCACCGGGCCGTTGGCGGTCGAGATGACGACGCGGCGACCAGAGATGATACTGCGGTCATGGCCGCCAATGGTATCAAAATAGATGAAGCCGTCCTTATTGACGAACGTGATGATGAGCCCGAGCTCGTCCATGTGGCCGGCGAGCATGAGCACTGGGTCGCCGGCGGGGTTGAGGGTCGCGAGGCGATTGCCGAGCGCGTCTTTGGCGTAGCTGTCCGCTGCGGGGCGGACGTGGCGGTCGAAGACGGCCTGCGCTTCGAACTCGGCCCCGGAAGGCGAGCGGGCGTGAAGAAGCTCGGTGAGAAAGGTAGGGGCGGTGAAAGGTGTGGCAGCAGGTTTGGACATTGACGGTATTGAAACGCAAA
>CAIQKQ010000060.1 GCA_903872425.1 uncultured Opitutia bacterium
ATTCGGGTGAAAGGCAATGGTTTCACCGTCGGCCCCATTTCGAACTCAAACTTGGTCTCGCACTCGTCCACACCACCACTGATGGGCGCGGCGCTCGCCGGCTCGGGCGAGCAGGCGAGCGGGAGGTGGCCTTCGCCGGCGAACAGGCCCGAGGTCGGATCAAGACCGATCCAGCCCGCGCCGGGCAGATAAACTTCGCACCACGCGTGGATGTCGGTGAAATCTTTTTCTGCGCCACTTGGGCCGTCGAGAGATTTTTGGTCGGCCTTCAGCTGGATGAGGTAGCCGGAAACGAATCGGGCGGCGAGGCCAACATGGCGGAGAGTCTGCACGAGCAACCACGCCGAATCGCGGCACGAGCCGCTGCCGAGCGTCAGCGTCTGCTCGGGCGTCTGGACGCCAGGCTCCAGGCGGATGACGTATTTCACGAGGGCATTGACCCGGGCGTTGAGCGCGACAAGAAAATCAATCGTACGCACCGGCGTGAGGTCCAAGGACTCAACAAAGGCAGCGAAGCGCGGCTTGCGCGGGCGGCGGCGGCGGTAGGGCGCAAGCTCGGTGGCGTGGGCCTTATCGTAGGTAAAAGGAAATTTTTCCGCGTCCGGCTCGAGGAAAAAATCGAAAGGGTTGTAGACGGCGATCTCGGCGATGAGGTCCACGGTTACGACGAACTCGGTGACCTTTTCGGGGTAAACGACGCGGGCGAGATGATTGCTAAACGCGTCTTGTTGCCAATTGACGAAGTTGCCGTCCTCGGGCGTGAGCGTGAGCGAATAACTGAGAATGGGGGTGCGGCAATGCGGGGCCGGGCGCAGCCGGATGACTTGCGGCCCGAGCGTGACCGGGCGGTCATAGCGGTAGGCGGTCTTATGGTGCAGCGCGACGTGGATAGCCATGAATGGAGTTTCTTAGCAGGAGGCAGACCAAAATCAGGCCGTGACGCGAGACGGGATTCAACCGAGATCGAGTGCAAAAGCGCGAAGGGGCAAAGGACGGCGGGTGAAAGCGAGGCGTTGAGCCCGTGCTGGTGCGGGCAGCCGAACACACGGGTATCGGGCTGCATGTCTTCATTAACACACAGCGGCGCAGGTGGTTGCGAGCGGGAGCGCCTGGACTGAAATTCTGGCGTCGAGTGGCTTGAATATGAGGGACCTAGCGCGTGATATAAGGCTTCGCCACTGGCAATTCGTAGCGCACGAGCGACGCGCCTGGCAGCTCTCCGGTCACAAAAATCGCGCGACCATCGCGGCTGAAGCACGCGGCTTCGGCCTGCAGTAGGCCGTGGGGCGCGAGCTGTTCCGGTGCTCCAGAGAGCGCGTCGGCCCAACCTTGACCGGGCGCGCGGCGGAAGAGCCACACGTCACCATAGGTGAGGACGACCGCAACTGAGCCGTCGGGCGAGTAGCTCATCGCGGTCGGCTCGGCGCGATAACGGCCGGTCGGGATGGGCAGTACATTTTGCTGCGCGTCAGGGAGCGGAATCCGTGTGACTTGGCCCACGCGGGTGGCGGCGGGGACGACCGTGCCCCCAGGCGGGCGCAAGGGCAGCGTGTAAAGCTCCGCAGGAACCGTGCGCTTAGAGAGTAGGTAGAACTTTCCTTCACGCGTGTCCACTGCAACGGCCTCACAGTCGCGCGGGCCGCCGGGGTATCGTATCGGCACACGCCACGCGACGGTCGCGGTCAACTCGTGGTCCGGTGAGAGATTAGCGGGGTCGGGCTCGGCGACAACGAGGAGCGAGCAATCGTGGCGCTTGGCGTCGTTGTCGCCGGTGTCGGCCACGACGAGCCACGCGCGGCCATCGAACTCGAATGAAGCGATATCCTCCCAGTCGATGTTGTGTTCGCCCGTGAGCCGGAGTTGGCCGCGCAATTTGCCCGTTTCGTCGAGCGCGTAAAGCACGGGCTCGCCCCCACTGTCGTTGTGTGACCAGAGGAGGCCATCGGTGCGACGCGACGCGGCGAGGCCGCTGGCTTCGTTGAGCACGGCGGGCACTGTGCCGACGCGCACGGGTGGTGGCGGCACGACTGCCGCAGGTTTCGTAGCGGAGGAAACAGGAGCCGACGACACCGCCCAGCAGAGGGCGGCCATCAGGCCGGTCAAGAAGAGCAGCAAGCGGGCTGTTTTCATGGCGCAGTCTCTTCTTCTTTGAGCAACTCGCGGAGCATCCCCACGGGATTGTTGAGAAACCGTCGAGTGAGGGTATGGTGTTCCGTCTCCTCGTAGCGCACAGGTGCGAGACCCTGCTCGCCGACGGCGAGGATGTTGGCGTCTGGATAGGCCATAAGGATGGGCGAATGTGTGGCGATGATAAACTGGCTGCCCGCGCGAACGAGATCGTGAATGCGAACGAGCGCGGCCAACTGACGGGAGGGTGAAAGCGCGGCTTCGGGCTCGTCGAGAAAGTAAAGGCCGCCGGGACCGAAGCGGTTTTTCAAGAGCGCGATGAACGACTCACCATGGGACTGTTCGTGAAGCGATCGGCCGCCATAGGAGTGCAGTAAGCCCTGAATCTTGTCGAGTCGGTCAATTTCCGTGGCGACATTGTAGAACGACTCGGCGCGCAGGAAAAACCCCGTTTTCGGCCGCCGGTGATTCCAAGTGAGACGGAGACAGCGATGCAACCCGGAGTGCGAGACGCGCGTGGCAAATTGGAAATCGCGCGAGCCGCCCTCAGCATTGAAACCCGCTGCGACAGCCAGCGCCTCAATCAGGGTGGATTTGCCGCTGCCATTTTCGCCGACGATAAAAGTCACGGCCGGATGCAGGGGGAGAATGTCGAGTTGGCGGATGGCCGGGAGACTAAAGGGATAGACGGCGAATGATTCCACGCGCTCACGGAGCAACGTGACGCTACGGACAAATCCGCGAGTTTGCAGAACCGTACTCACGACAATGGAGGCAGTAGCACTCGCTTGCGGCTGAGAAAAAGATTCAGCGCGCGGGTCGTGGGCATCGCCGGCACAGCTCCGGAACGCGTGACCGAAAGAGCAGCGACGGCGTTGCCAAAGCGCGTGGCGGCCACGATATCGCCGGAAAATTTTACCAAGCCGGCGGCGAAACCGCCTGTAAACGCGTCGCCCGCACCAGTCGTATCCACGACGCGAACTTGATGCGAAGGGACGAACGTGTGGCCGCCGGCTTGCGAGACAAACACGCCACGTGCGCCAAGTGTGACGATCACCGTCGGTACACCGAGTCGGCGGCAGAGCACATGCAGCGTCGCAGGTGCGAGGGCAGACAGATTGTCGGCTGAAAATTTCTTCTGGCCACGCA
>CAIQKQ010000061.1 GCA_903872425.1 uncultured Opitutia bacterium
CCCTTTGTAAACATCTCCCTCGCTTGGTCGCAAACCAATTCACCTGATGTCGCTCATTCCAACTGGGCAAGTCTCCGCAAGACTGGCATGCGCAGGGGTAGGCGAGGGGACTAGCCGGGCGCGCGCGGCATATTCGAGAAGGCGTTCAGTTTGCCCTGCGAGTGCTTAGGGTGCGGATTTCTTTTCCTTCTGGCGTCCATTCGTGGACGGCGCCGGACCAGTCACCGACGAGGGGATTTTGAGTGCTGGCGAAGGCGACGCGGAAGGCGGCGGTGTCACACTTTTTGAATAGGGAAATCTGTTTGCCAGTCTCATCCCAGAGCCGGGCGGTTGCGTCGTGGCCGCCGGTAAGGAGGCTGCCTTCACGACTGTAGGCGATGCTCAGAACGCCGCCTGCGTGCGCGGGCCATTTGGCGACGAGACGGGCGGTAGCGGGGTCGTAGAGCAAAACTTGACCATCCCCACAGGCTGCGGCAAGCGAGCGGGCGTCGCTTCGCCAAGCGAGTTGATTCACGGCGTCGGTCGAGCCGGCGAGGAGGCGCGGATTTTTACCGTTGGCGGCTTCGCTGATGAAGATGCCGCCGGCGCGATCGGAGCTTGCGAGTAGTTTGCCATCGGGAGAAAAGTCGAGGCTTGTGATGAAGTCGGCGTGCTTTTTCATCGACCACACAAGTGCGCCATCGGCGACGCGATAGACGCGAACGAGCTTCTCTGGTCCAGCGGTAGCGACGAGACTTTGGTCGGGACTAAGGTCGGCAGCGAGGACGACATCAAAGTCGTCTCCAACGGTGGTGAGAAGTTTCCCGGTCTTGAGTTCGATGAGCTGCACTTTGCCGGACGCGGTGGGACGTCCGCCGCCGATGAGGAGCACCTGACCATTACGGCTGAAACGCAGCACGCGCACTTCACCTTCGGCAAATGGCAGCGCACCGATGCGGTGGCCGTCAGCGAGATCGTGGAGCACTGTTTCGTTATGTCCGCCGACCGCGATGACGGGTGCCCACGGATTTGCGGCGAGGGCCATCACAGGCAGGGCGCGCACGAGTTCCGGCTTGTTCGCGAGCGGCGGCAGAGTGCGGATGAAATCAGGCGCGGTCTTTGGCGCTTCGAGCGTAGCGGCATCGACGGTGAGCTGCACCACGGCGCGGGCTTCGCGGGCTTTGCCGGTGACATTGGGTTTGAGTCCGCCTTCAATCCACGACTTGAAAGCCGCGAGGATGTGGGGCGGCAATTTGTCCTGCTCCGGAGGCATCGCTTCTTCCCCACCGATGTGAGAAATGGCGCGGAATAGTGGGCTGTTTTCCGCGAGTCCAGCAACGACGGATGGCCCCGCCGAGCCGCCTTTCTCGAGAGTCTCTATTGTGGTCACATCGAGCCCGCCACGGGTCTTGCCAGGCCGGTGACAATTGGCGCAATGCTCGCGCAAGAGCGGCAGGATGTGGTCTTCAAAATTGCGCGGCTCCTCGGCCCGCACGGGTGCTGCGCTGAGCGTGGTGAGGATCGCGGTACATATAAGAAACGCTTTCATGACCTTAACGAATCCAGTTGCTCCAAAGTCAGCCGGGATAAACGCCGACACTTTTGGAATTGAGGCTTGGCAGGATGTAATGCGAGGGGTGAGGTGCATCCGCAATCAGTGGTTGAAGATGAATTCATTCGAGTTCAGGACGGCCCAAAAGATGTCCTGCAGCGCTATCTTAGGACCTCCTGCGTGCTTCTGGATCGTGTCAGCGAACGCGGCGGTTTCGCTCTCGGAAGGCAGCCGGGAGAGGCTGGTCAGGTAAAGGTTGCGGATGACTTGCTGCGGGTCTTTTTGCTGCGCGGTCCAAGCTGGAAGGTTTTTGCCTCGCTCGATGCAGTGGGTGATGCTGCTGCCGTTGATGAGGTTGAGCGCCTGCGAAAGGGTCGGTTGTGATTTGACCTCGCAGGTGCAGGGCGTTTCGCGTTTCGAGCGCCCAAAGGTTGAGAGGAAGGTGGTGGTGATGCCGCCATCGCCGATTTGTACGGCGCGGGTGCCGGGGCGCTCGAAATAGAAGCCGTCGTCGTAGTAACCGGTGGCCTGCGTGAGGCAGTCCCAGAGAACCTCGGCGAGGATGCGGCGTGGATACGAATGGGAGAAGTTGCGGGTGTCGGCGCGGTTGTTTTCGTTTTCCACCGACGAATGCTGGTAAGTGCGAGAGAGCAGGATGTCGCGGATGAAGGTGCGAGGTTTGAAGTCCACGGCGACGAGGCGGGCGGCGAGGGCGTCGAGCAGTTCAGAGTTTGACGGCGGGTTCGAGACGCGGGCGTCATCCACGGGGTCGATAATGCCGACGCCGAAAAAGTGCTGCCAATAGATGTTAGCGAGGTTGCGGGCGACGAGGCGGTTGTCCGGCGCGGTGAGCCAGTCTGCGAGGATGGTGCGGCGTTCGCGGTCGGTGGTGGTGGCGAGCGCACCGCCGAGGAATTTGGGCGCGACTTGCTTCTGTGTGACAGGGTGGCTGGTCTCGCCGCTGGGCGCTTCATAGACGAGCACGTCCATCATGTCCTCGCAGCTCTTTTTCTGCGTGCGTGCGAAGAAGGCGACCATGCCATAGTAGTCGTTTTGGGTCCAGCGGTCGAAGGGATGGTTATGGCACTGGGCGCACTGGATGCGGGCGCCGAGGAAAAGCTGGGCCATATTTTCCATGAGCAGCTTTGGGTCGCGCTCGCGGTAGAAATTAGTCTCGGGGTCTTCAATCCATGTGCCTTTCGCAGCCACGAGGCGATGAATGACTTCGTTCATCGGTGTCTCGTTTTGGATTTGCTGATGCAGCCACGCGGTGTAGCGCACGGTGGCTTTTTGATGCGAAGCGGAGGCTGACACGATGCTCCGGGCTTGAAGACGCTCGCCCCATTTCATGGTCCAGAGGTCGGTGAATTCGGGGCGCGCGAGCAGGGTGTCGACGAGTCGGGCGCGTTTGTCGTGGTGCGCATCGTTTTGGAACTGCTCGTATTCCGCTAAGGTTGGCAGCAGTCCGATGGTGTCGATAAAAACGCGGCGTACGAAGTCGTCGTCACTGCACACTTCGGCGGGTGTCATGCGCAGCTTCGAGAGGCGGGCATAGACGGCGTCGTCGATGAAATTCCAACCCTGCGCAAGCGTGGCGGGCGGTTGCTGGCCGGGCACGACATCCACACGCACGCCGCTGATGAAGGCGGGAAGGCGCACGGAGATGAAGACCTCGCCGCGCCTATGACTGGTGACGACTCCTTCGCGTGTGACACTCGCAATGGAGTCGTCGGAACTTTCTAAAATGCTGAGGTGCGTAACATCGCGCTGTGAGTCATCGGTGAATGCTCCCATCACGACGAGACGATGGCTCTGGCCAGCAGCATCCAGCGTGAGATCGGAGGGATACACACTCACGCTGCTCATATGCGCCTCATCGGCTGGGCTTTTTGGTGCGCCGGCGGCTATCCAGTCCCGCAGAAGGTCGAAGTTCGGATCAGAGGGCGTTAGCTTTTTTCCACCGCCATGCGGCACTGTACCCGCGCTTTTTTTCAGTAGCAGACTGTCTTCCGGCAATGCGACATTGACGCGGCGATTCACAAATTCGCGAGTGAGTCGAAAGTGGTCGGCATCGGGGTCATAACCAAAGAGAGAGAGGCGGAATCCATCCTTCCCACGCGTCGCACCGTGGCAACCGCCCGCGCTGCAACCATAGCGCATGAGGACGGGCACGACTTCGTTTTGAAACGACGGCGCTGCAGTCTCCGCACCGCGCGCGATCTTCACATCCGCAGTGGCAGAGAGTCCCGCATGGTTCACTACGAGTCGCGTGCTGCCTGACGCCAAGGGCGCTAGTGAGCCCGACTGCCAGCGGGCGAGATTAGCATTTTCCAGCGTCACGTTCGCCTCGCTCGTAACATCGCTGGTTACGCCGCGCGCATCGGTGAGCGTGACAACCACGCGTTGGCTGGCAGTGAGTGGATGAATGTCGATGCGCTCGGGAAAAATGCGCAGTACGTCTGCACCCGCAACATGGCTCAGGGCAAATAAGCAAATTAGGACGATCGAACGAATGATTCGCGAGTGGGCTGTCATGATGAGTGAAGACGTCAGGGCTTTGCGACGGGCAGCACGCGCAGGTAAGTGAGCGGCGCGCAGGTCCAGTGGTGGCCTTTCACGACTACGTACTGGTAGTAAGGCCAGCCTTCTTTGCGCAGGTGAGCGGCGTCCGAGTCGCACACAACCACCGCAATTGGCCATTCACCCGGCGGACAGGCGGCCGGGATTTCAAGCTCGAGGGAAGCCTCGCTGGAGTCGGCGGGGATTTCGACTCTGCCGTGCACGACGCCAGGAGGCAGAGCTGGAAACATTGCCGTCAGAGGCTGCGGTGGTTCGCCGGGACTGCGTGCGACAGTGAGTGTCAGTGCAACTTTTTTTCCGGCTTCCACGCCCTCGGATATTGGTGCGACGTTGATGGTGTACGGCAGTTTCTCCACTACCGCAACGGGCACAGAGGAGAATCTTTCTGTATGCCAAGCGGTGTAGGCGGGATGACTGTAAACCATGCCAAGGCGCTGCTCGAAAGGAACCTCCGTCCCGTTGCTGCCTGGAGCCTTGCCCGTAGGTTTGGCAAATGTGCCTGAGAGTTCTGCATCGCTCCCGGCGCTGAGTACTACGGGATAATAACCGCTCGCAAGAGGTAGCTTAGCCGCGTCCGCCTTCACGCCGAGAGGCAGTCCCGTGATTTGAATGTCCAAAGGTTCGGGCGGTATCGTCGCATCCCCTGTTTCTCGAGCAAAAGCAACCCATGGCCTCCGCGCGGGACGCTGATGCTGTGACCTGTTTTGAAAAGCGGCAGGAGCGTCATCACTTCGACCGAAGCCGTCGTCAAGTTGACCTGTGGGACCGCTTCGTCTACCACGAGTCGATATCCGAAATCGCTCCCGCCTTCACCGCGTGTATCCGCGACGCGCACGCTAACTTCCTCGTCCGTGCCTTTGACGATCAGTGTGGAATCCATGTCGTATTTCGAGCGGTCATCACTCTCGAGAGGCGTGGTGTTTTTGTCGGCGGGATATAGCGTGAGTTTCGGGTCCATAGGAGAACGCAGACGCCGGGCGAAGACATCCACGCGCCATGATTTACCTTTCGGCAAAGGGAAGCGGTACCAGTCTTCCATCTCCGCTTTTTCGATGCGTCCCTCCACCGCGAAAGGCGGTTGCGGTAGTACCTGGGCCGTGTCTCGGGTGCGATGCTCTCCGACTTCGCGGACGCTGGGCTGCGGGCTCGCCATGATAAAAAGAGGCCCAGTGCCGAGGCTCTTGCCATCGGCAGGCAGCACGATGTCGGGCTTGTCGAAAATCCACCCTGAATAAGAAATCCGGCTCATCGGCGCATACTGAAAAGTCGGTAGCG
>CAIQKQ010000062.1 GCA_903872425.1 uncultured Opitutia bacterium
CTCGGTCTCGGCGGTGCGCTCCGTGCGCAATCGTTTTATCCGCTGCGACCCGATGACCCGCGCGCGGTAGAATTTACCAAAGAGTCCGGCGCGCATGCCGACGGGGTGACCGACGATGCCGACACGCTTCAGCAGGCCATCAACCGCGTACAGGGCTCTGGCGTGGTGCTCATCCCCGAGGGCCGCTACCGGCTCGGCAAGACCATTTATGTTTCGCAGGGCATCCGGCTTATCGGTTACGGCAAAACCCGCCCCGTCTTCGTGCTCGGCGCCAACACCCCCGGCTTTCAGGAGGGCGAGCGACGCTATATGGTCCATTTTACCGATCGGCGGTCGCAGCCCGGCCAACCGATCGTGGACGCGAGCGAGTTCACTTTCTACAGCGGGATGAGCAACATTGACTTTGAACTGCAGGACGGAAACCCAGCCGCCATCGCGGTGCGTTTCCACGTCGCACAGCACAGCCTACTCACGCACATGGACTTCAAGGTTGGCTCGGCCCGCGCCGCGCTGGAGGACATCGGCAATCAGGCGAATGACCTCCACATCCACGGCGGCGACTACGGCATCATCACCAAGCGCACCGCGCCCGTGTGGCAGTTTCTGCTCATGGACTCGTCGTTCGACGGCCAGCGTGTCGCGGGTATCCAGACGATGGAGGCAGGTTTCACGCTGGTGCGCGTCAGTTTTGCCAACATGCCCGTGGCGCTGAAATTCACCCCTGGCGAGGTCGAGCAACTCTATGCGCGCGACCTACGGCTGGAGAACATCCGCGACGCTGCGCTCGTTGTCGGCGACTGGCGCAATCATCATTCTGAGATCACGCTGGCCAACATTTCTTGCAGCGACGTGCCGCATTTCTCCGGCGGAGACCAGGCGGTCGCCGCGCCGGGCAAACATTATATGATGGAACAATTTTCGATCGGCCTCGCCATCGGCCCCGACGGTCGCGAGCAGGGCGTCAAGCTGTTCCACCACGAGCGCGCGCTCACCCAGCCCGCTACGCTGCCTCCCAGCGACATCCCCGCATTGCCTCCAATGGATAAATGGGTGAACGTTCGTTCGCTTGGCGTGCAAGGTGGCGCGGTGGACGACACCGATGCGCTGCAAAAGGCCATTGACGAGCACCCGGTGCTGTTTTTCCCCGCTGGTACCTATCACGTCCACGCCTCGCTCAAGTTGAAACCTGATACCGTGCTCATTGGCCTCAACCCCAACTCGACACAGATCGGGCTGATTGATGGCTCGGTGGACTTCGCCGGCGAGGGCGAGCCGGTCGGAGTCATCGCAGCCCCCTCGGGAGGTAAAAACATTCTCGTTTCGCTCGGCATTGGTACCGGCACACGCAATCCCCGCGCCGCCGGCGTGCTCTGGCTGGCGGGCAAAGATTCGATGCTCGACGACGTGTCGTTTCCCGGCGGGCTGGGCGGCCTTAACGCCGGCCGAGGGCGGGGCGGCCCGCCGGGCGGTGCGCCGACTGCTCCCGCGCGAGGCCCGGCAGCCAATGTGCCCGCCGCGCAGATCGCCCCGGTGGCGGCACAGGCTCCGGCGCGCGGCGCGGCGCCCGTAAGAGGTGCCCCCGGCCGCGGTCCGGGTGGTAACACCCGTTACTCGCAAGCCGGCGATCTCATTGTACAGGATGGCGGTGGCGGCATTTTCCGCGGCTGTTGGCCACACGACCCCAACGCCAAGATCGGACTCCGCGTCGCTAACACTTCCACTCCTGGCAAGATTTACCAAATCTCCGTCGAGCATCACTACCGCGTCGAGACGGAGTTTCACAACGTTCGCAACTGGGACATTCTCGCGCTCCAGACGGAGGAGGAAAACCCCGACGGCGCCGACGCTTACTCGTCTGATATCCAGGATTCTCAGGATTTGCTCTTCGCCAATACCTACATCTACCGCGTTTCACGCAATATCCGCTCCAAGCCCTACGCCATCATCGCCCGCCGCTCGCAGAACATCGTGTTTCAAAACGTGAAGGTGTTCAGCCAGACGCGTCTCGCATTCGACAACACCGTGCTAGAGGAGGGCAGCGGCGTCATCGTGCGCCCGAACTTCTTCACCAGCTTTACCGTCAACCGAGACATGTCGGCCCCCGCACCGCTCGCCGTTCCGGCAGTCTTCGTCCGTGGCGAGAATCTTGAGAAACTCGCTACCGGTTTTAGCAACGCCTCCGGCTTCACGGTGGACGACGCCGGCACCCTGTATTTCACCGACGCCGCCGAGAACAAGATCTACCGCTGGAACGCCGCCGATAAAAAGGCCGACGTGCTTGCCACCACCACCGGTCCACAGCCCCAGGTGCTCGGCTTCGTGCCGCCCTCGCACTTGCTCGCCGTCGCCATGCAGGCCAACCCCGCCCAGCGCACTGTCTATCACCTCGACCTCAGCATGCCTGACTCCGGCGCGCAGCCCGTCGCCGAGTCCACCGAAATGCAGCTAGGCACTTCGCTGCTGCTGCCGGTCGGCCTTCACTTCCAGCTCTGGGTTATGCGCGATATGCTCGCGCACCGCGGCTATGTTTTTGAAAATGGCAGCAACACCGCCGTCATCAGCGCTGTCGCGGACGAGCATCGCGGATATTACTACGCGCCCGGTACCAACACCGCCATCATCGCGGGCGGTTCGTGGCGGCCAAATATCCAGAGCTCAAACCTCGCCGCGTTCAAGCCCGGCGACTCGCACCACCTCACGAGCGAAGATGACGGCCTCACCTATGTCGCCAAGCTCGATGACTACCGCACACTCTCCACGAGCGTTTTCGCTGAACGTGGCGGCACCTCGATTGCGACCGATTCCGCTGGTAATGTCTACATTGCTGCCGGCCAAGTATGGATCTATGACCGCGGGGGTAAGGAAATCGGTGTGCTCGAGACGCCCGAGCGCCCTGGCAGCCTTGCCTTCGGTGGCCCAGATAAGAAAACCCTCTTCATTGGCGCGCGCTCGTCGCTCTACTCGATCCGTGCGCAGGCTGCGGGAAATTAATAGGCTCACCTTGGCTGGGGTCAGCGCTGGCCATGGGCGAAACGCTTCAGGTTGTAACCTACCTGACCGCGGACCATCAATTCTCGTTGTTGGTCCGAGTCAGTTCGCCCCCTCAGCACACCTTTAACCACGGCTTAGGGTTCGATTTTGAGTCTATAGAATGGCGCACTAAGGCTGGCGGTATGTGGCAGGAGCGTGTTGTCATCTCGGCGACGGCATTTCAGGCTGGGAGCTCACATCGTCGCTCGATCAGCCAGTTGCAGGTCACGGACGCGACGAAGGGTGGGGTGATCATCTAGGTGGCTGAGGGCGATACCCCGAAGGATTCCCTGCTATTCGCTACGCGTATTTGTGGCCTGAGTGGGAATTGTCCTACTCGCTTTACCTCATCCACGCGCCGGTGGTCAGTGTGACGCGCAATTTTTTCGGTCGGTTGGTTCCGACCGGCAGCCCTTGGTTTCTAAGCTGCATTCTCCTGAGTATTTTTGCCGGTTTTGTTGCGGGATGGTTGTTTTATGGTTGGATTGAGGCGCCCTTGGAACGCTGGCGTAAATCACCGGGCACGCCACGTTCAGGCTTTATTGCTTCCGCATGAACGCTACCGCTCTCATTGGTCCGATTACGGCGACGGCATGGTTGACCAGCGCGAGCCTCAACGATACGATCCGCAAGCCCGACTGCGATCTCTACCACATTCCCCACTTCTCTATTTCATTGAAAGTGACCAATGACTGCTGAATTTCATTCGTGCCCATCCGGGCAATTCGTGGTCAGTATTTTTCCGCCATGAAAACATACGACTTCCTCGTCCTCGGCGGAGGTAGCGCCGGGTTCAACGCCGCTCGCACCGCGGTGTCGCTCGGGCTCCGCACCGCAATCGTGGACGGCGCGCGCGA
>CAIQKQ010000063.1 GCA_903872425.1 uncultured Opitutia bacterium
GGAGTTAGAAGACAGATATTAAAGGGGAAGCCAGGAAGACGGGAAAGATCAGGGAGGAGTTAGGAGCTAACTTCTAAATTCTAACTCCTCGTTCCGAACTCCTCCTCCACTCGGCATCGCTCCTGCTCATCTGGCCCATCACGTTCGCTGCTCGCCACATTTTTAGCCAAATGCCGCTTGCCCGCGCCGGTCCGCACCCGATAACCTGCGTCCAATTTTTCCATGGTCACCGCCAACACCGAGCTCGCCTACAACAGCAAAATCGAGGGCGAAATCGTCGTCTCCCGCGCCGATGCGGTCATCAACTGGCTCCGCAGCAGCTCTCTGTGGCCCATGCCGATGGGTCTCGCCTGCTGCGCCATCGAGCTCATGGCCACGGGGGCGAGCCGCTTCGATATCGCGCGTTTCGGCGCAGAGGTCATGCGTTTCTCCCCCCGCCAAGCCGATGTGATGATTGTCGCCGGCACCGTGACCTACAAGATGGCCCCGCACGTCCGCCGTATTTACGACCAGATGGCCGCTCCGAAATGGGTCATCGCCATGGGCGCGTGCGCCAGCACCGGCGGTATGTATCGCAGCTATGCCGTATTGCAGGGCGTGGACCGCATCATCCCCGTGGATGTGTATGTGAGCGGCTGCCCCCCGCGCCCCGAGGCACTGCTCGACGCCCTCATAAAACTGCAAAACAAGGTCAAACGCGAGCACTCTACCGGGAAGCTGCTGAGTGCATGAGGATAGACGCGAGGAGCCAGGATGCAGGAGTCAGCACCCAGAACCCAACACCAACTTTTTAAATCAAACTAACTCAATTCTAGCTCCCAACTCCTGAATTCGCCCAGCCTTTTGCCCCAGCCTGCAATTTTTCTTTGCTCTAAATTCTAGCTCCTGCCCCCTGGCTCCTCCCCTCTTCATTCCTTTCATGCCCGCCGCTTCAACCGACGCCACCGCCGCCCTCCGGGAGAAAATCCCTTCGGCTACGCCCCGCGCGAGCACCGACCATCCCGCCGTCAACGTCCCCGCTGCCGATGCGTTGGCCGCGCTGAAATTTCTGCGCGATGAGCAGAGTTTCGATCTCCTGGTAGACCTGACCGCCGTGGATTGGGGTACGGAGGCTGCGCCGCGTTTCAGCATCATCTGGCATCTGTTCTCCACCACCACGCTGGCCTACCTGCGCGTCGCCGCCGACTGCACGGACAATGCCGCACCCGCAATGGCGAGCACCGTTCCGCTCTGGCCGGGCGCAGAGTGGCACGAACGCGAGACGTTCGACATGTTTGGCATCCAGTTCATCGGCCACCCCGACTTGCGCCGCATCCTCATGTGGGACGGCTACCCACACCACCCATTGCGGAAAGATTTCCCGCTCGCCGGCATTGAGGGCGAACTGGCCGACCCCGAGATCGCCAAGGAGACCGGGGCCAAAGTCATCGCCGCACCCATGGCCGGCGGCCCGTTTGTCGCCGCACCCGGCGAGATGAATCTCACCGATGCCGAGCCGCGGGCCAAAGATGAGAGCTGGAACGAGGCGAAGGAGAAACCCGTATGAGAATGGCCGCAAAAATGCACAAAAATCGCAAAAAAATCCGGCCTGATTTCCAATCCGAATCTTTGCGTCTTCTCGCGCCTTGTTGCGGCCAATCCGAATTCTGATCCATGCCGACTGAATACACTTTCCCCGACGCCGCCGCGAAGGCTGCGGCCGTCCCTGAGTTCGAGACTGAAAAGATGTCGCTCTCGATGGGGCCGTCGCATCCCTCGACCCACGGCGTGCTGCGGCTCCAGCTTGAGCTCGACGGCGAGATCGTGACGAAGTGCGACCCGGTGCTCGGCTACCTGCATCGCGGTGACGAGAAAATCGCTGAGAACATGACCTACAACCAGTTCGTGCCCTACACGGACCGGCTGGACTACCTCGCCCCGCTCGCCAACAACGTCGCCTACGCCATCGCCGTCGAACGCCTCGCCAAACTTGAAGTGCCGCCGCGCTGCCAGGCGATTCGCGTCATCATTTGCGAGATGGCACGCATCTCGGCGCATCTCCTCGGCCTCGGCGCCTTCGGCATCGATGTCGGCGCGTGGAGCATCTTTCTCTACACCTTCACGGAGCGCGAGAAACTCTACAAACTGTTCGAAGAGCTGACCGGCGCGCGCTTCACAACGAGCTACACCCGCATCGGCGGCCTCGCGCGCGATGTGCCCGAGGGCTGGAACCAGCGTGTGGACGCATTCTGCGACCAGTTCCTCCCCATCCTCGACGAGATTCTCAACCTGCTCACGCGGAACAAAATTTTCATGGATCGCACCGTGGATGTCGGCGTGATCTCGAAAGCCGACGCCATCGCCTATGGCCTCACTGGCCCCAACCTGCGCGGCAGCGGCGTGCCGCTCGACCTCCGCAAGGACAAACCCTATTCGGGCTACGAGCAGTATGACTTTGATATCCCCGTCGGCGCGAAGGGCGACTGCTACGACCGCTATCTGGTGCGCGGCGAGGAGATGAAACAGAGCGTGCGCATCATCAAGCAGGCCATCGCCAAGTTTCCGGGCGGCGACTGGTTTGCGCGCGACGCCAAAAAAATCTTCGCGCCACCCAAGGACAAAATCCTCACCTCGATGGAGGAGCTCATCCAGAATTTTATGCTCGTCACCGAAGGCCCGCAGATGCCGGCCGGCGAGGTGTATTTCGAGGCTGAGAACCCGAAAGGCGCGCTCGGCTTCTTCATCGTGAGCAAGGGCGGCGGCGTACCTTATCGCCTAAAAATCCGCGCCCCGTCGTTCTGCAATCTTTCCATCCTACCCAAAGTCTGCGTCGGCACCTTGGTGTCCGACGTCGTCTCGATCCTCGGCTCGCTCGACTTCGTCATGGGCGAAGCGGACCGGTGAAAATGCAAGAATCCAGAATTTAGAATCTAGAATTTAGGGGCCAGCCTCCCGACTCTGAAATAAACCCTCCCGCACCTGATTCACCATCTCTTCAACTTCTTCCGGATTCTAACTCCTAGCTCCTAACTCCTCCAGTGAATCTCCAACCTGCCACGCTCCAGAAAATTGACGAGGTGATCACCCATTACCCGGTGAAACGCAGCGCCACGCTGCCGCTGCTGCACCTTATCCAGGAGGACATCGGCTACCTGCCCGAGCGCACCGAGGAATGGGTCGCCGCCAAGCTCAGCCTCGAACCGATCAACGTGTATGAGGTCATCACGTTTTACCCGATGTTCCGCCGGAAGCCGATCGGCCGCCGCCACATCAAGGTCTGCCGCACGCTCTCCTGTGCACTCGTCGGCGGCTACAAGACCTGCGCGCAATTCGAGCAGGAGTTTAACACGCACCGCGGCGAAGTCTCACCCGACGGCGAGGTGACGATTGATTTTGTCGAGTGTCTCGCGAGCTGCGGCACCGCGCCCGTCGTCCTAATTGACGACGACCTCCACGAGAAAGTGGACTGCGCCAAGGCGAAAGCGCTGAGCGCGAAGATCAAGGCCGAGGCGGGGGCGAGAAAACAGGAGTCAGGAATCCAAAATCAAACCCAACACTGACACCGTAAAAATGAATTTACGCCTCATCATCCTCAGGTGTTTTGCCGCACTAACCCTGCTGCTAGGGGGTGGCTTTGTGCTGATGGGGATTGGTCTAGGGCTCAGTGTTGGCGGACTGGTGTGGTTGGCCGCCGCAGTTATCATTGCCCTCGGCTGCTTGTTTATCGCGCGCATCATCCGCTTTTTGCGGAAACCGACCGTGGCCGACGCCACGGACATCCTGACCGTCTTCTCGGTTCTTTTCATCTATGGGGCCATCGGCTCAACCTTGAAAGCGGTCTTCCCGGGTGGGTCTGGCTTCGCCCAACTGATCGGGATGAAACATGAAGACTCGGACCCCGGCCTAATGCTGGTGGCGGGGCTGATTGCTTGGGCAATTTATCGAGGGCTGAAGAAGCTGCTGCTAGACGCAGCTTTCCCGCCAGCCACGATTCCCAAAGACGAAGCCGCCGCCAGCCGCTGATCGGCAATCCAAATTCGCCAATCCAAATTCCAAAATCTCACCAATGCCCGCCCCCCAACAACGCCGTATCATCTTCGCTCACATTGACGAGCCCGGCTACACCAATGACCTCCCGTGCTATCTGAAGCATGGGGGCTACGAGGTGTTGAAGAAGGCGGTCACCCGACCGCCGCAGGAGCTGATTGACGAGGTGAAAAAATCTGGTCTGCGCGGGCGCGGCGGTGCGGGTTTCCCGTGCGGCGTGAAGTGGGGCCTCGTGGACCGCAAGAGCGGCAAGCCAATTTACCTGATCGTCAACGCCGACGAATCCGAGCCCGGCACCTTCAAGGACCGCTACATCATGCACCAGGACCCGCACCAGTTGATCGAGGGCACGATGATCTCGTGCTTCGCGAACAACGTGAAGCAGGCCTACATCTACATCCGCGGCGAGATGCCGCACGGGGCGCGCATTTTGGAGCAAGCCCTCGCGGAGGCCCGCGCCGCGGGCTTCGTCGGCCAGAACATCTGCGGCACGAATTACTCCTGCGACATCTTCGTCCACCGCGGCGCGGGCGCCTACATCTGCGGCGAGGAGACGGGCCTGATTGAGTCACTCGAGGGCAAACGCGCTAACCCACGCATCAAGCCGCCGTATTTCCCGGCGGTGCTCGGCCTTTACCAGTGCCCGACCATCGTCAACAACGTCGAGACCCTCTGCCACGTGAAGTACATCGTGGAGCACGGCGGCGACGCATTCACCAAGATCGGCACCCCCAACAACACCGGCACCCGCATCTTCTGTGTGAGCGGCCATGTGCAGCGGCCCGGTTACTACGAGTTTGAGGCGGGCAAGATTACGATGGGCGAATTGCTCAACGAGGTGTGCGGCGGCCCGCTGCCAGGGCGCAAGTTCAAGGCCGTCATCCCCGGCGGCTCGTCGGCGAAAATCATGCGTTTCGGCGAGCGCTACAAGGGCAAGCGCAAGGTCGGCGCCGACATGGTGGACTACGACTGGGGCGTCGAGGACGTGCCGATGGATTTCGACTCACTCGGCATGATTGGCACGATGGGCGGCTCCGGCGGCGTGATCGTGATGGACGACACCGTCAACATGGTGGAAGCGCTGGCCAACATCAACGCGTTCTACTCTCACGAGAGCTGCGGCCAGTGCACACCCTGCCGCGAGGGGTCGCTCTGGATGAAAAAAATCACGACGCGCATGGTCCACGGGGAAGCTCGCACCGAAGATGCGGCGCTGCTCAAGAGCGTGGCTGACCAAATCCCCGGCCGCACGATCTGCGCGTTTGGCGAAGCCTGCTCATGGCCGACGCAGAGCTTCATCGCCAAATTCGGCGACGAGTTCAAAGGCTACGCCGAAGCGAAGAAAACGGCCCAGCCGGCCGCCCACGAACTAGTCTAACGGATTAATCGCAAAGCCACCAAGACGCTAAGAACAAACGCCAAGACCCAAACCCAAAACCTCTCTCCGAACTTCGCCCCTTCGCGTCTTTGCGCTTCAACCTAACTTTCCCGAGATGATCGCTCCCACCAAACCCGACCTCGTCACCGTCAATATTGACGGCAAAGAGATCGCTGTGCCGAAAGGCACCAACGTCATCGAGGCCGCACGCCTCGTCGGCGTGGACGTGCCCCATTATTGCTACCACCCGAAGCTCACGGTCGTCGGCAATTGCCGGATGTGTCTCGTCGAAATGGGCATGCCAGCCGTGGATCCGGCCACCAAAGCACCGGTGATGGATCCCGCCACCGGCAAGCAGAAGATCAACTGGATCCCGCGCCCGCAGATCGGCTGCGGCACCACCGCTTCGCCCGGCCTCCACATCCGGACGCAGACCCCGCAAATCAAGGACTGCCGCGAGGGCGTGATGGAGTTTCTCCTGATTAACCATCCGCTCGACTGCCCGATTTGCGACCAAGCCGGCGAGTGCAAGCTGCAGGAACAGGCCACCGGCTACGGCCGTGGCTACTCGCGCTTCATCGAGCAGAAAAACGTGAAGCCCAAGCGCACCCAACTCGGCCCGCGCGTCACGCTCGACGACGAGCGCTGCATCCTCTGCTCGCGCTGCATCCGTTTCAGCAAAGAGGTCGCGAAAGACGACGTGCTCGGCTTCATTGACCGCGGCAGCCACTCGACCCTCACCTGCTATCCGGGCAAACAGCTCGCGAACAACTACTCGCTCAACACGGTGGACATCTGCCCCGTGGGCGCGCTCACGAGCACCGATTTCCGCTTCAAGATGCGGGTCTGGTTCCTCAAGCAAACCAACTCGATTGACACCGAGTCGAGCGTCGGGGCCAACACCGTGGTGTGGTCGCGCGAAGGCCAGATTTACCGCATCACGCCCCGCCAAAACGACGAGGTCAACGACACCTGGATGGCCGACAGCGGGCGCGAACTTTACAAACAAGTGCGCGCCGCCGACCGACTGACTGTGATCAAAGTCGGCAACCTCGACAGTACGCTCGACATGGCGGTGAAGGCCGCCGGGGAAATATTCAAAGCGTCCGCCGGCGCGATTGCCGTCGTCGGCTCTGGCCGCAACTCAGTCGAAGAACAGTTTCTCACGAAAAAACTCGCCGAGGCGCTGAAAGCTTCGACGCAGTTGGTCAGTCGGGCTGGAACAGGCGACAAGATTCTGGTTTCCGCCGACCGCAACCCCAACACGCGCGGCGCGTTGGTGACCGGCCTCATTTCGGCGCTGCCAACGCAACAACTTACTGGCCTCGCCGCCGCCATCGATGCCGGCCAAATCAAGACGGTCGTATCCATCGGCGAAGACCTCACCGCCGCCGGCCTCACCGCCGCGCAGTTGGCGAAAATTTCCATCGTTTATCTTGGCACGCACGTCAACGCCACCAGCACGGCCGCCAAGGTCGTGCTGCCGACCTACACGGTCTTCGAGAAAAGCGGCACGTTCGTGAACCAGCAGTTCCGTATCCAGAAGTTTGCCAAGGCCGTCCCCGCGCCCGCCGGGGCGACCGACGACCTCGTTATCCTCGCGAAGCTCGCCACGGCCACTGGGGCAACGGTTCCCACGGCCGACCTCGCCGCCGTGTGGAAAACCATCGCGGCCGAGATCCCTGCGCTTGGCACGATCTCTTTCAACAATCTCCCTGACACCGGCCTCCTCCTCGACCAGACGCCGTGGGCCACACTGCCCTTCGTCGAAGGTGAGACCCTGCACTTCAAACCGGCGGCTTCGGCAGAAACCAGAAGCTAGAATTTCGAATCTAGAATAATCCCAGATATATGACTTCTCGATTCTAGCTCCTAGCTCCTAAATTCTTTTCAATGGATTTCAGCTTCTACTTCAATTTCCCGCTCTGGGTGCGACTGCCCCTCCAAGGCCTCGCGGTCATCCTCGTGCTCTTCCCGCTCGCGGCGGCCTGCTCGATGGCGGAGCGGAAAATCTCCGCCTGGATGCAGAACCGGCCCGGCCCCAACCGCACCATCGCCCCCATCATCGCGTGGATTCCGGGCATGGGAATCTTGCAGCGGCTCGGCATTTTCCAGCTCGCGGCAGACGGCGGCAAGTTCACCTTCAAGGAAGACCCGGTGCCGGGTCACGTGAACAAGTTTTATTTCATCCTCGCGCCCATCATCGCGATGATCCCGGCACTCACGACAGTCGCGGTCGTACCGTTTGGCGCCTACATCAGCTCCGCTGGTCAACTCACCCCGGTCATTTTGGCCGATGTGGATGTGGGACTGCTGGCGGTGTTTGCGGTGTCATCGCTCGGCGTCTATTCGGTGATCCTCGCGGGCTGGGCGTCGAACTCGAAGTATCCATTCCTGGGCAGCGTGCGCGCCTCAGCGCAGCTCATCTCCTACGAGCTTTCGATGACGCTGTCGGTGTTGCCAGTGTTTCTGTGGATCAACACGCCGGGCAGCCATGGCACGTTGAACCTGTTTGACGTGGTGGCGATGCAGAGCGGCGTCGGCCTGCGGTGGGACAGCGTGTGGTTTGGGTTCACGATGCCGGTGTCGGCGTTTATTTTTCTCGTCGCGCTGTTTGCCGAGACGAACCGCCAGCCGTTTGACATGCCAGAGTCGGAGGCCGACTTGGTGGGCGGCTTCCACACGGAATACGGCGCGTTTAAGTGGTCGCTGTTTTTCGTGGCAGAGTATTGCCACATGATTGTGGGGTCCGGGGTATTTGTCCTGCTCTTCCTCGGTGGCTGGAACCCGCTGCCCGGCCTGCCGCTGCACCTGTTGGCCGGCTGGCTCCATCTCGCCGGCACGCCGCTGCTGATGGGCGCGCTGGGGATCGCAATCTTCCTCGGCAAGGTGGCCGCGTTTATCTTTTTCTTCATGTGGGTGCGCTGGACGCTCCCGCGCTTCCGCTACGACCAAGTGATGAACATCGGCTGGAAAAAACTCCTCCCGCTCGCCATCGCCAACCTCATCTTCTACGCGCTCGCCATCGCGCTCATCCAGAAATGAACATCTTAAAGCGCCAAGACGCGAAGCGACCAAGTTCGATCCAGAAGCCCGCTGGATTTGTTTTCATTGCTTCAGGCTTTGCGCCTTTGCGCCATCGCGCTTAATCCGAATCCCTTTTCCCATGGCCGTCATCCCTGTCTCCCGCCAGCCGCTCACGCTCCTCGAGCGCACCTATCTCCCGCAAATCGCGGGCGGGCTGAAGACCACGCTCAAACATTTCTTCTCGCCCAAAGACACGATGGAGTACCCGGAGGAGCGCCCGGCGATCCCGGCGGGCTACCGCGGCGTACCAACACTCGTCTTTGATCCCCATGGTCGCGAGAAATGTGTCTCGTGCCAGCTCTGCGAGTTTGTCTGCCCGCCCAAGGCCATCCGGATCACGCCCGGCGCGATCACGCCCGACGATCCTGCCGCACACGTCGAGAAACGCCCGCAGGAGTTTGAGATCGATATGCTGCGCTGCATCTACTGCGGCCTTTGTCAGGAGGTCTGCCCGGAGGAGGCCATCTTTCTGCAAACTCAGTACTCCACCACCGGCCATACCCGCGCCGACTTCGTAAACAACAAACAAAAACTCTACGAGCTCGGCGGCACGTTGCCCGACGCGCACTTCAAGTGGGACAAGAAAAAAGCCGCCGAGGAGGGCGGGAACGCGCACTGATGAATATGATCTTGAAGCGCAAAGACGCTAAGACGCAAAGCCTGGGCCAAAAGACCCATTCGAGGCCTGCCCTCTTTGCTCTGCCCTTGGCGACTTCGCGTCTTTGCGCTTAACCAATCTGAACCGATGGACAATCTCCTCTTCAACCTCTTCGCCGTGTTCACCGTCGCCTGTGCGCTGGGGGTGGTGTTCAACCGCAATACGGTCGCCGCCGCACTGTGTCTGCTGCTGTGCCTGGTCGGCGTGGCGGGACTGTTCGCGTTGCTGGATGCCACACTGTTGGCCTTCGTGCTGGTGTTTGTCTACGCGGGCGCCGTCGTGGCGCTGTTTCTCTTCATCATCATGCTACTCGACGCACAAGGCGGCACACGCCGGCCGTTTGGCCGCATGGCCATCGCCGCGGGAGTGCTCGCCGCCGGGCTACTCGCCACGGGCGTCATCCTGCTCGCAGGTGCGACCGGCCCAGCGGCTCCCCTCCCCGCCTCACCCGACAACACGCTCGCCGCCCCGGCGCAACTGCTCTTCACTCAATACCTGCTGCCCTTGCAGGTCGTCGGCTTCCTCCTGCTCATCGCCATGCTCGGCGTGATCGTGCTCAGCAAACGTTTCGAGGGACTGGAGGACATCAAATGAGTAGCGCACATCACGTAGCGGGTAACACGCATACGGCTGGCGTCTGCCGCTGGTGGCTGGTGCGGCCGACTCGCAACGCACTCCTTGCTCCTCGCTGCTTTCAAAAATGATTCCCGCCTCGCTCAACGCCTGCCTCGTGCTCAGTGCCGTGCTCTTCGCCATCGGTTTCCTCGGCGTGCTCGTGCGACGCAACACCCTCATTATCTACATGTGCCTTGAACTGATGCTCGTGGCCTCGACCCTAGCGCTGGTCGCCTTCTCGCGGTACAACGGCACGTTGGACGGCAACGTCTTCGTCTTTTTTATCCTCACCGTCGCCGCGGCCGAGGTGGCCGTCGGCCTCGCCATTATCGTCGCTCTCTTCCGCAAACGCCAGACCGTGCAGGTCGAGTTGCTCAACCAGCTCAAAGACTGACGCCATGACGATGCTCCAGCACGCCATCCTTATTTTGCTCCTGCCGCTGATCTCAGCCGCAGTCATCGCGCTATTCCTGCGGCGAGCCGGCGGCGCGGCGGCCGCCATCGCTACCTTCGCAGCCGCTGGCATTGCGGCGATCGCGGTGATTCTGGCGCTGCATGGGGAGCGTTTTGAGTCCTCGGTCGAGTGGCTCCGGCTCGGCGGCGTCTCGCTCGCGCTCGGCATCAAATACAACGATCTCGCCGCGCTCATGCTCAGCATTGTCGGCGTAGTTGGCCTGTGCGTGCATGTCTTCTCGCTCGGCTACATGCACGACGACGCGGCCAAGGCCCGCTATTTCGGCGGCCTCTCCATCTTCATGTTCTCGATGATCGGCATCGTGCTCGCCGACAATCTGTTCATGATTTTCATCTTCTGGGAGCTGGTCGGCTTCAGTTCCTGGCTGCTCATCAATCATTATTGCGAGAAGCAGTCCGCCGCCGACGCCTCGAAAAAGGCCTTCATCGTCAACCGCGTCGGCGACTTCGGCTTTCTGCTCGGCATCGTGATGTGCTATTGGTCGAACGGCACGGCGAATCTCACCGAGCTGGCGGCCGGCCACCACGTATTCAGCACACTCATTGCGCTGCTGCTGTTCTGCGGCGCGGTGGGTAAGTCTGCCCAGCTCCCGCTGCAAGTCTGGCTACCCGATGCGATGGAAGGCCCGACGCCGGTCTCCGCGCTCATCCACGCTGCCACGATGGTAGCCGCCGGCATCTACATGCTCTGCCGCATCGAGCCGCTGATGACACCAGACGCGCTGAGAGTTATCATGTGGGTCGGCACGGCGACCGCGCTCTACGCGGCGCTCTGCGCCATCGTGCAGCGTGACATCAAGAAGGTACTGGCCTACTCAACGCTATCGCAGCTCGGTTACATGGTCGCAGCTTTTGGGTTGGGTAGCAGCGGTGCGGCCATGTTTCATCTTACGACTCACGCTTTCTTCAAGGCGCTGATGTTCCTCGGCTCCGGCGCGGTCATCTACGGCTGCCACCACGAGCAAGACATCTTCAAGATGGGCGGGCTGCAGAAAAAGATGCCGTGGACGTTCTTCACGTTTACGATCGGCGTGCTGGCGATTATCGGGATGCCAGGGTTGGCGGGCTTTTTCTCCAAGGATGCCATCCTACATCTCGCGTTGGAAAAAAATCATGCGGTCTTTGCCGTGCTTGCGCTCACAGCCGTACTCACCGCGTTTTATATGGTGCGGATGTGGAAGCTGGTCTTTCTCGGCGAGCCGCGCGGCGATGGGGCATCCCATGCGCACGAGGGTGGCCTGACGCTGACGGTACCGCTCGGCGTGCTGGCGGTGCTCTCGGTGGCGGGCGGCTACACGGCGATTTACGGCGGGCACTTCGACGGGGTACTCTCCCACATCCCGCACGCCGAGGGGAACACCATCCTGTTTGTTAGCCTCGCCGTGATGACGGTTGGAGCGGCGGCAGCATGGGCTTTCTACAAGATTGGCCCCACCGACTCACTCGTGGTGAAATCCCCGCTGACGTTTGTCCTGCTTAAGTGGCTCCGCGATTCGTTTGACAACGCTTACGACTACTACGTCGCCAAAATTCAGCAACGTTTCGCCCTGTTGCTCGGCGGAATCGACGACATCCTCATCGGCGGGATCATCGTGCGCGGTTTTGCTGGCTTCGCCGGTTTGATCGGCCTCGGTGCGCGGGCGCTGCACACGGGCCGGCTCAACGATTATTTCTGGTGGTTTCTTCTCGGGACGGCGGGGCTGTGGGCCTGTGCCGCCGGTTGGCTCAACTGACGCGATTTCGTAATGAACTTTCTTTCCGACCATCTGCTTCTGCTCTCTGTCGCCGCACCGCTGCTGGCGGGCCTCGCTGTCGCGTTCGCGCCGAAAGCGGCCGCGAAACCGATCGCGTTCGCCGGCTTCTTTTTGCCGCTGTTGCTCGCATTGCACGCCTGGTGGTATTTCCCCCATGGCGCCGGCGCGGGCTACGCGTTTCTCCATAGCTACGACACCGGACTGACTGGCGTGGGGATCACGCTCAAGCTCGGGCTCAATGGCCTCGCGCTGCCGCTCTACATCATGGCCGCGATCGTCGGACTGGCCGCCGGGCTATATGCGATGCAGTCAGGCGCGGAGCGGCTACAGACTTACCTCGCGCTGCTGCTGGTGATGCACGCGGGGCTGATGGGGGTGTTTGCCAGTGTGGACGTTTTTTTCCTCTACTTTTTCCACGAGTTGGCGCTCATCCCCACCTTCATCATGGTCGGACTCTGGGGCGGACGCGATCGGCGCTACGCCGCGATGAACCTGACGGTTTACCTCACGCTCGGCGCGATGCTGTCGCTGCTCGGCCTCATCGCACTCTATGTGAAAAGCGGCGCCAATAGTTTCGACCTGCAGGAGCTGCGCGTCGCGCTCGCCGCCAAACCGCTCGATGGCGCGTGGCAGGGCCGCATCGCGGGGTTGTTGCTGCTCGGCCTCGGCACCTTGGTCTCGCTCTGGCCCTTGCACACTTGGGCCCCACTCGGCTACGGGGCCGCGCCGAGTTCGGCGGCGATGTTGCACGCGGGGGTGCTGAAAAAGTTTGGCCTCTACACGTTGCTGCAAGTCGTGCTGCCGTTGTTGCCGGTGGGCGCGGCGCACTGGGCGATGCCGCTCGCGTGGCTCGCGGTCGCGGGCAACGTACTGGTCATCGGCTTCGTCGCGATCGCCCAACGCGACCTCAAGCAGCTCGTCGGCTTCAGCTCAGTGATGCACATGGGCTATGCGTTTCTCGGCATCGCGTGTGTTGCGGCGGGACCGGCGAC
>CAIQKQ010000064.1 GCA_903872425.1 uncultured Opitutia bacterium
AGCATCTCGTGGTTGTGTAACAGGAATTGCACATGGAAAAAGTATCATATCTCGGACATACAATTGGGCGTTGGCAGGTCGGTCAGTCTACGTTTTTGGCTTTGCCGGAACGTGGGGCACGTCTTATGAACTGGAGCCTGTCGTTGGGTGATGGCTCGGTACGTGATGTGATTCATTGGCCCGAGCTCACATCATTGGATGAAATTTCCAAGGTGCGTGGAGGCAATCCGATTCTCTTTCCGTTTAATGGCCGTAGTTACGATGAAGGTGAGATTGGTTTTTGGCGTGCTGCTGATGGGGTGCGTCGGCCGATGCCCATGCACGGTTTGGCAAGGCAGGGAACATTTCGATTAGCCCTCGCCAACGAGCGTGGCTTCACTGCGATCTTCATCCCAAATGAAGAGGCACGTATGGCGTACCCTTACGATTATGAATTTAGTGTAGGGTACCGATTTTCTTCGCACGGGCTAAAATGCGAACTGAAGTTGGTCAATCTCGGCCGTGTGCCATTGCCATGGAGCGCGGGGCATCATTTTTATTTTACGCTTCCTTGGACGCCAGGGCTGACTCGGGCTGATTATCTCATTCGGGTACCAGCCACGCGCCGACTGCGGGCTGACGCTGTCGGTGCGCTTGTTCCTGGCCCCGTGCTGCAACCGGAGGAGAGCTTGGCGAATCCCGCGCTGATTGATACCTTTCACGCTGGTCTGCGGAGCAACGAAGTCGTGTTCGGTGAAAAGGGCCGACCGGGTGACATTGTCATGCGTCTAGGCGAAGGGGCCGTGCCGCCGGCAGACGCGATCTTTGTCACATGGACAATGGCAGCCGATTCACCTTTCTACTGCGTCGAACCTTGGATGGGGCCACCTAACGCTGCCGGTCATAAGACCGGTCTGCACTGGGTGCCGCCCGGAGGGCAGGAGAGCTTTCACGTCGAGATTGCTGTACGCTGAGCGTAGCGCGCGATTGCCTTTGGGGTGAAGGCTGTTTTGATTTGCGCCTGCGACCATGCGTTTCTCCACCCACCTTTTGGGCTTCTTCGATCTCAGCAGCAGCGAGATCATGCTGATTATGTTTCTTGTCCTGCTATTTTTCGGCGGGGAAAAATTGCCAGGATTTGCACGTGGTCTGGGCAAAGCGCTGCGGGAATTTAAAAGAGCTTCGTCTGGAGTCGAAGACGAGATTCGACGTGCGATGGCCGAGCCTCCGCCAGCAAAGCCTGAAAATATCTTACCGCCGGCCGCACTTATACCTGAGCCATCAGCCGAGGCTACACCTGTGGAGATCACGCCTCCGACCAGTGAAATAGTTCCGCCAGTTGAAACCGTGGTGGCGCCAGCCACCGGTTCGCCCGATCATGACTCATCCGCAACGCCGAGTCCGGTTGTGCCGCTGGATAAGTTGGGCAAGCCCCATGATGGCCTGTAAGCGTCGGGAGGGTAGGGACGGGGGTGTCCCAGACCTCCTTCCTCAAACCGTCTTTCTGGATAAGTGATCCGCTTCAGAGTTGCTGGCGTTCTTTTGATCCCTGGCCTGAGTTTGGTTAATGCTTAACCGCAGCTTAACGCAGCCCGATGATCACGCCGAGACCGCCCTGGTATACGCCCAGCAGCACCGAAGCCGTCGCGAGCAGTGCGAGTACCACCCCCGCGACCAAACCAACCGGCGTGCGCGTGGGCTGACGCGACGTTCCGGTGTCGCGCGGCTCATCGAAAAACACCACACGCAGCCAGCCAAAGTAATAGTAGATTGACAGCACCACGCCGAGCACGGCCACCGCGAGGAGCCAGTAGAGCTGTGCCTTGAAGGCGACGAGGAAAACGAGCAGCTTGCCCATGAAGCCGGCAAGCGGCGGGATGCCCGCGAGTGAGCCGAGGCCGATCGCCAACACCGTCGCCAGCCACGGGTGCGTCTTGCCCAAGCCGGCATAGTGGTCGCGTTGTTGGTCGGCATCGTCTGTGCCCGCAAGATGGGTCATCACGCCAAACACCGCGAACGATGCGAGCAAGTACCCGAAGAGATAAAATATTACCGCCCCCGGCGCGCCGTCCTGCCCGTGAATAGAGGCAATCACCCCGAGTAGGAGGTAGCCGGCGTGCGACACCCCCGATAGACCGATGAGCCGCTTAACGTTGTCCTGCGTGAGCGCCGCAAGGTTACCAAATAAGATTGTCGCCGCTGCCATGAGCCCAAGCACGCTGATGACGAGCCAAGAGTAAGCCGAAAAAACCTGCACTAGTGTCAGGAGCATCGCGAAACCGGCGGCTTTCGATCCGACGGCGAGGAACGCGGTCACGGGGGTGGGGGCGCCTTGGTAGACATCTGGCACCCAGATCTGAAACGGCACCGCGCCGATCTTAAACGCCACGCCGGCGAGCACGAGTACAATGCCGACCGCGGCGAGAAAGTTGTCAGGATTGGCGGCGAGAAAGTTTTTCAGTTCGCCAAAATTCATCGCATCGGACGAGTGGGCAGGGAGCGCGGGATTTCCGGCCGCGCCATACAGCAGCACGATGCCGAACAGGAGCAGACCCGAGCTGAGTGCGCCCATGATAAGATATTTCAGGCCAGCTTCGAGCGAAAGTGGGTTCGCCCGCGTGTAGCTCACGAGAATGTAGAAGCCAACGGTCACCGTCTCTAGGGCGACAAACAGCATCACGAAGTGGTCGCTCTGCGCGAGCAGCATCATCGCGGCTGTGATGACGGGTACGATCGCAAAAAACTCTGTCTTCGGCATACGCTGTTTTTGCAGAGCGACCACGCCCAGCGCGCTCACGAGCACGGAAGTGAGCAGAAAAAACACCCGGAACAATTCACCCTGGTGGTCGTGTTGGATGAGTCCGCCAAATATGCGCGTGCTCGGTCCGTCGGCCGCCGCATGAAACCGCAGCAGCACCACCAGCAACAGCGCGAGCTGGCCGAGAATGCCGGCGAACGGGATGACGCCGTGATCTTTCTTGGGCAGCAGCAGCTCGAGCCCGAGCAGAGCCAGCGCGAGGCAGCCGAGAAAAATCTCGGGCATGATGGCCAGCCAATCGTTGGAGGCGGCGAGGGTCTGAAGGTCGTTGATTGGCATCTGGACGGAAAATCAGGGTTGCCCCGCCGGCGTCGTAGGCGCGGTGGTGGCGGAAACAGGATGATAGAGGGCGGTGACAGCGGCGTTGAGTGACGTGGTGAGGCTTTGCGGCCAGAAGCCAACGCCGAGCAACGCCACGAGCAGCACTAGCGCGGGGATTTTTTCGGACCAGCGCAGGTCAGTGGCTGGCGGCTGCCCAGCGGTCGCGGCCGTGAGTTGATCCGTTGGCGCGCCAAAGAAAATATTCGCCGCCGCGCGCAGGCCATAGATGGCCGAGATGACGACCCCCGCCACCGCGAGCGCGGTGAGCAGCGGGGAGAATTTCCACGC
>CAIQKQ010000065.1 GCA_903872425.1 uncultured Opitutia bacterium
CGGCCAACCGCTCTCGCTCAGCCGCTTCAAGGGTAAAGTCGTGCTGGTGGATTTTTGGGCAACATGGTGCGGTCCGTGCGTCGACGAACTGCCCAACGTTATCGCCACTTACAAAAAGCACCACGCCGAAGGCTTCGAGATCGTGGGCGTGAGTCTCGACAAGGAAGGGGATAAGCCGAAGCTCACCGCGTTTCTCAAGGAGAAGGGGATGACCTGGCCGCAATATTATGACGGCAAATACTGGGAGAGCAAATTGGCCGTCCAATACGGCGTGCATGCGATCCCGATGGCCTACCTGCTCGACCGGGACGGTAAGATCATCGGCAAGGAACTGCGCGGTGCGGCGCTCGAAAAGGCTGTCGCCGAAGCACTTAAAAAATGAACGGGAAAATCTCCCGTCTCGGCCGATTACCTATCTCAGCGGGCGCTTGTCTAGCTGCGGTGCTGGTTGTCTTTCTCGGGTGCTCGCGCCGCACCGCCTCACCGACTGCCGCTGCAACGCCAGCGCCGGCGTCGGTCTCGATGCTTACTGCGCAGCTCACCCCACTCGCCGCCGCCGCCAAGGCCAAGCGTGCCGCCGGCGCGCGCACCGAGGCCGAGTTCGCTGCCGAGCTGAAAGAGGTTGACGCTCTTCTCGCCGCGCACGCCGCTGTCCCTGCCGAGGCCGCGCAGGTCGCCATGCTCCGCGCCGAGTTTTGGCACAAGCTACTTGGCCAGCCCGACCGGGGTATCGCGCTCTACCAGCAGGTGAAGACGGACTACCCCGGCACACCCTCGGCCAAAGAGGTGGACGAGATCGTCGCGGGCATCATCAAGGTGGAGGCAAAGAAAAAGCTTGAGACGGCGTTTACCGTTGGCGCGCATTTTCCCCCATTTGCCGAGCCGGACATCACCGGCCAGCAGATCACGCCCGCAGGCCGGGGCGGCAAGGTCGTGCTGGTAGATTTTTGGGCCATGTGGTGCAGCGACTGCATGGAGGCGCTGCCCGCCATCCTCGCCACCTATGAAAAGTATCACACGCAGGGTTTGGATATCGTCGGCGTGAGCCTCGATAAGGAAGAGGATCGCGCTAAGTTCGCGCCATTTCTCAAAGCTAAGGGTATTACATGGCCGCAGCATTTCGACGGGCAGTTCTGGGAGAACAAGATCGCCAGGCAAGTGGGTGTCCACCGTCTGCCGACCAACTACCTGCTCGACCGTGACGGCGTGATCATTGGCCGCGATCTCGAGGGCGCCGCGCTCAGCGCGGCGGTGGCCGCGGCGCTAAAAAAATAGCGGGCAAGGGGGGCGTCCTACTCTTCCGGCAATGGCTGGCCCTTCGTTTCCGGAAGCAGCGGTAGTGCGGCGATACCGAGTAGCAGCACGAGGCTAACCCACAGGCCAGCGGTGCGGAATGCCTCGACGTTGCCGCCGAGGCGTGCGGTGAGCTTGCTGATTGTCCACGGTGCTGTGGCGGCAATAATGCGGCCACCGTTGTAGCAGAAGCTCGTGCCGGTGCTCCGCAGGCTCGTCGGGAAAAGCTCGGGCAAGTAAATCGCATAAACGCCGAAGACCGAGTATTGCCCAAAACCCATCACCGGCAGCATCCAATACATGTCAGCAAGGCTCCGCATGAACATGAACACCAGCCCGGTGGTGAGAAACGACAGTACCAGCGCCACGCCAAATGCGATACGGCGGCCCTGCACCTGCGCCAGCTTCGCCAGCGCGAACATACCGAAAAATCCACCCGTGACCTGGAGCAGCAGCGCGACCGAACGTTGGTAGGTCACATGGCTGGCGAGCGCAGTATCGGTGAGATTACGCGCCTTGGCCGCCGTCTCTGCGATGTCGCCAACGATCTTGCCCTGAAAGTTGCCGATGCCCCACAGCCCGATAATACCCGCACTACACGCGGCGAGGCCGAGCCAAGCATGTCGGCGCCAACGCGGGTGCAGTAGCAGCGAGCGGTAAGAGCCAAACTTAATACCGCGACTGACACCCTCAGCGCGGGCGCGCACCCATTTCTCCGGTTCCCGCAATTTCGCCAATACGAACACGCACAAAAACGCAGGGAGTGCGCCGATAACAAACAGCGCCTGCCACGGTTTCAGCCCAAACGGCAGCGCGGCCATGGCGCCGATGCCCATGCCGATGAGACCGGCCGAAATGTTGCCGAAGGCGGAGAGCGACTGAAGCATGCCGAGTGCGGGCGCGCGCGATTTGTCTGGCACCGCGTCGGCCACGAGCGCGACGGCGAGGCCGAACACCCCCCCGACGCCGAGGCCCGTGATGAAACGGCAGACGCAAAACACCTCGAAACTGCCCGCGAGCGCGTTCAGCCCCGTGCTCACTGAGTAAAGGAGAATCGTGATCGTGAGGATGCGCGCGCGGCCAAAGCGGTCACCGAGCGCGCCAAAAATCAACCCGCCCACCGCCCAGCCGAGCAGAAACGCCGAGGTCGTGAGCGGTCCACGCACGGTCGCCTGCGTTTTGGCAAACAAGGCCATCGCATCTGAGTTGAGTGTGCCGGCGGCCACCATTGCAGCGGCGCGTGCTTTTTCTAAGTCGCCGATGCCGCCGTCACGCGCGAGGTTGAAAAGTTGCGAGTCGAGGCAGTCGAAAAGCCACGCGAGCGATGCGATAATGAAGACAAACCAATGCTCGCGGTTGAACGCGCGCCACCATGGTTGGGTAGCATTGTCGGGGTTAGTCATGGAAAAATATTCTATTGGAATTCAGAAAATCAGGAAACGGAAACCTGTAGGGCTTGTGGCCCCACCCAGCCCTCAGCAACATGTTCGCGTTGGGCCGAGGGTAGGGACGCCCCTCCGAGGCGTCCGCAGACGGCACGGGTAGAGGCTATGCCCTTCCCTCGGGCGGCTCGGAGAGCCGTCCCTTCCTCCGGGCAGTGGCGGCGCGGCCAGCTCCTGATTTCCTGAGTTCAAAATTTTCATGTAGCTCAGTACAGTTTCACCGCCGCACCGCTCGCAGCCGAGTCGTAGAGGGCGCGGACAAGCGCGACGGCCTTGCGGCCTTCACGGCCGTCGAGTGCGGGGGCGCGGCCGGCGCGGAGGGCGTCCACGAGGTCCTGCATTTGCCGCTGGTGGCCCACAAAACCGATGGCGTTGGGCGCGCTGGAGCCGGTGCCGAGTGCGGCGGTGTCCTTGGCTGCGCGGACGGCGTCGTCCTCGGGTCTGGCCTCGCGGAAATCCCAGCGCGCGATGCGGTCGTCCTCGAGTGCGATGGAGCCGTGCTCGCCGCAAATTTCGAGCCGTCGCTGCCAGCCCGGCCACACAGCGGTGCTCGCCGTGATCGAGCCGAGCGCGCCATCGGGAAACACGAGCGTCGCGCTGGCCGTGTCCTCGCTCTCAATGCCGAGATGAACGCGACGCGTTGAGCGGCAGAACACCTCTGCCGGCATCCCAGCGTACCATTGCAGCAGGTCGAGCGCGTGGATGGCCTGCGCCATCAGCGCGCCGCCGCCGTCCATCGTGAGCGTGCCACGCGTGCCGGTGTAGTATTGCGCCGTACGGTGCCATTTCACGTCGGCGCTTGCCAGCACCAGTCGGCCGAGCCGGCCGGCGGCGAGCGCGGCCTTCACCGTGCGCGCGCCGTCGCCGAAGCGGCCTTGAAAGATCGGCGCGATGTGGACGCGCGCGGCCTCGGCGGCGCGCAACATCTCGTCCACGCGCTCGACGGTGATCTCCAACGGTTTTTCGACCACGAGGTGCTTGCCCGCGCGAATGGCGGCAAGCGCCGGCTCCAGATGCGCGCCGGCCGAGGTCGTGACGCATATCACATCTACCTCCGGCCGCGCGGCGAGTTCGGCCGCCGTTGCGCCGACGAGTGGCGCACCGTGTTTCGCCGCGAAGGTGCGGCCTTTTTCTGTGTTGCGGGTGGCCACGCCAACGAGCCGCGCGCCCTCGACCTGCGCGAGCGCCTGTGCATGGAAGTCGGCGATCATCCCTAGGCCGACGATGCCGAAACCAAGAGGACGGGAGGAAGGCGCGGTCATGTGAGCAATCGGCTCAGGCTTTGACGTGCCGTAAGTTCTCGTCGAGCGGCGTCATTGTCGGCATCAGTAGGTGGACGAGGCCGAGAATGATGAGGTAAGAAGAACCGGCGAACAGGAAGGCGATGAAATATCCCGAAGGGCCGCTGGATGAAAGCACCTTGCCGAGACTCCAGTCTGCCACGATGCCGGAGACACCGCCGACCATCCCGCCAATGCCGACTACCGATGCGGTCGCTTTCTTGGGGAAAACGTCCGACACGAGCGTGAAGATGTTGGCCGACCACGCCTGATGGCCGGCCGCCGCGAGGGCTATCAGCCAGACAGCGAACCAATAATAGCTGTCGGAGCGGGCATACTTCAGGAGCGTGTTGCCGATCGGTTTGACCGCGTCGGCCCCGACTGCCGTGCTGGCAGCGGCGAGAAACTCTTTGGCCGAGTCGAAGGTCTTGCCTGCGAGCGGCTGGAGTTTGGCCTGGTTGTCGGCTGAGATGGCCCCGTCCACTTTCAGTTGTGCGAAAAAGCGCTCGTCAGCATTGAACTTGGTGTGGATTTGGGTGACAAGCATCACTGGCATGATGGTGAGGGCGCAGAGCAGCATGGTGGTCTTACGCGCACGGTTCACCGGCCAGCCGCGCTTGATAAAAAAGGACGAGAACCAGCCGCCGAATACGCTGCCGATGTCGGCCACGAGGTAGATGATGACGAGCGGGAGCGCGAGGCCTTTGATGTCGAGACCGAAGCGGTCGAATAGATATTTACCGCCCCAGAAGAGGTAGAACCACCATGAAGCGTCGGTGATCTTGGCGACCGCGAAAGCCCAGGTCTCGCGCAGCGGCAGCACGCGGCTCCACGGAAGTTTCTCCGCGTTCTCGGCAACCGAGTCGCTGTTGATGTAGGCTAGCTCTGAGGGCGAAACCCCCGGATGCACCTCGGGCCGGCGGTAGCATTTCAGCCAGAGCGCGACCCAGATCGCGCTGAACACACCGGTAGTAAGAAAAGCGTATTGCCAGTTGGTGCCGTCGGCCGCGACGACGAGCGGGATGACGAGCGGCGCGAGAATCGCGCCGACGTTGGCTCCGGCGTTGAAAATCCCGGTGGCGAAAGCTCGCTCTTTTTTGGGAAACCATTCGGCCACCGTCTTGATCGCTGCCGGGAAATTGCCCGACTCGCCCAGGCCCAGCCCAAATCGAGCTAGGACAAAACCGACGAAGCCAAATGCCGGCTGCACTGCCGCATGCAGCATTCCGAACACGCTCCAGATCGCGATGGACAGCATGTAGCCGACGCGGGTGCCGAAGCGATCAATAATCGCGCCCATGGTCAGCAAGCCGAGCGAGTACGCGAGCTTGAAGGCGATGTTGATGTTGGCGTAGTCTGTGTCGCTCCACTTAAAGACCTTATATTGCAGCGTCGGCCCAAGTACGCCGAGAATACTGCGATCCATGTAATTGATCGTCGTGGCGACGAACAGCAGCGCAAGGATGCGCCAGCGATACGAACTCAGGGGTGATGTACGGGAGGTCATTGGGGTTGGGGCGAATGAGCGAAACTGAGCAGGGTCTCGGGCAAATTCAATCGTCGGTTCCAGCAACTTCACCGCGCCAGCCAACCGCCGTCCACCGCCAAAATATGACCGTGCATATAGTCACTCGCGGATGAGGCGAGAAACACGGTCGCGCCAGCGAGGTCGGCCGGTTTGCCCCAATGGCCGGCGGGGATGCGGTCGAGGATGGCTTGGTAACGTGCGCGATCCTCGATCAACGGGCGCGTGTTGTCGGTTGCGATGTAGCCGGGTGCGAGGGCGTTGACGTTGATGCCGTGCGGCGCGAGCTCGTTGGCCATCAGCCGTGTGAGGCCGGCGAGCGCGCTCTTCGCCGCTGTGTAGGCCCCGATGCGGATGCCGCCTTGGAACGACAGGAGCGACGCGGTGTGGACGATCTTGCCGCGCCGCTTCTGGGCGAGCCACTCGCGCGCGATTTTCTGGCTGAGGCGGAAAACGGCATTGAGGTTGGTCTCCATCACCGCGTCCCAGTCTTCCTGCGTGAAATCAACAAACGCCCCACGCCGCACGATCCCGGCGTTGTTCACAAGGATGTCGGGCCATGGCACATCGCGGCCGAGCGTGGCGAGTAGGGTTTCAACCGACGCGCGGTCGGCAAGATCGGCTTGCAACACATGCGCGCGGCGACCGGCGGCCTCGACGGATTTTTTCGTGTCGGCGCAGTCGCCGCGCGCGACGAGGATCACATCGGCCCCGGCCTGCGCGAGCGCGGCCGCCATCGCCGCGCCGATGCCACGCGACGCACCGGTGACGAGCGCGGTTTTGCCGTCGAGACGGAAGGAGTCGAGGATGTTGGGCATGTCGCAGGTAAGGAGCCAGGAGCTAGTCGCTGATATGGGCGAGCGGCTTGGAGACTGGATGCAAATTTGTGATATGGCGGTGGCTGCTTTTGATACTTCGTTCAGGGAATTAGGAGTTTCCGTGAGGTTATTCGGTTCCGACGCGCTCACTCCCGCAGCGTGCCAGCGGCTTTTTCGGCTAGGTAGCTGGCGTAGGTTTGCTCGATACCGTCGCGGAGCGCGGTCTTCGCGCGCCAGCCGAGCGCAGACAACTTTGAGACGTCCATCAGTTTGCGCGGGGTACCGTCGGGCTTGGTGGTGTCCCACGTTACGCGGCCTTTGAAGCCGGTCACGTCGGCGACGGTCTCTGTCAGTTCACGGATAGTCACGTCGGTGCCCGTGCCGAGGTTGATGAGGTCGGGCGGGTTATTCAGCGTCAGCAGGAAGGCGCAGGCGTCGGCGAGGTCGTCCACATGGAGGAACTCGCGGCGCGGCGTGCCGCTGCCCCACGCGACGACTTCGGCGAGGCCCGCCTCGCGCGCGGCGTGGAAGCGACGGATCAGCGCGGGGAGGACATGCGAGTTCTGCGGGTGGTAGTTGTCGCCGGGGCCGTAGAGATTGGTCGGCATCGCGGAGTGAAACGCGACGCCGTATTGCTGGCGGTAGAATTGGGCGAGTTTGAGGCCGGCGATCTTGGCGACGGCATAGGCTTCATTGGTCGGCTCGAGCGGGCCAGTGAGCAGGCAGTCCTCGGGCATCGGCTGCGGGGCGTGCTTCGGGTAAATACACGAGCTGCCGAGAAACAGCAGCCGCTTCACGCCCGCCTGCCATGCGCCGTGAATGGTGTTAGTGGCGATGATGAGGTTGGAGTAAATGAACTCGGCCGGGTAGGCACTGTTAGCGTGGATGCCGCCGACCCGCGCGGCGGCGATGATGGCCGTGTCAGGCTTTTCCGTGGCGTAAAACTTCTCGACGGCGGTCTGCGAGGCGAGGTCGAGCGCGGCGCGGTCGCGTAGCAGGAGCGTGACGCCCGGCTCGCGCCCGAGCCGCCGCACGAGGGCGGCCCCGACCATGCCTTGGTGTCCGGCGATGAAAATTTTCATGCGGATCCGAGCCTCACGCGCCGGGCATGCTGGGCGCAAAGGAAAAAGGGTGTCCGGCGCGAGCTTGCGTGTGGCCTCGCTGGCGGGCAAAGTGGCAGGCATGCGCGTCACGCTCATCGCCGTCCAATCACTGGATGGGTTAATCACTCGGCACAATGAGCCGGGGGCGGGTTTCGCATCGGCGGCAGATCAAACCCATTTTCGCGCTGCTTTGCGCGGGTTTGACTGCGGCGTGATGGGGCGCGCGACGTTCGAGCAGGCGTGGGGGGGCGGAATGCCGCCACCGAGCCCGGCGCGTCGGCGCGTCGTGCTCACGCGTGTGCCGGAAAAATTCACAAGCCTCGCGATGCCCGGCGTACTGGAGTTCACCGCCGCGCCGCCGACCGAAATCGTCCTCCGACTGCGGGCCGAAGGCTGCCGCACGTGTGCGCTGCTCGGCGGCGCGCAGGCGCACAGCTTGTTTTTGGCGGCTGGGTTGGTGGACGAAATCTGGCTGACGATCGAGGCGCGACTTTTCGGCGGGGGCACGCCGCTGCTTGCGGCACCGGCCGATGTCCACCTGCGGCTGCTGGCGCACGAGCCATTGGGTGAAGACGGCCTCCTGCTAAAATACGCCGTGAAAAAATAAGCGGCGAGCGGCGGCCGCACACCGTAGGGAGAAACGCGGAGCTCAATTAGCTTGTCGCGCGGCCAGATAATTCACGCCAAGGCACTGAGGCAGCGCGGAGGTTGCGGAGTAGATAGCAGAAAACCACGAAGCCAGGAGGTTGTTCCGGTTTTCTTGGTTTCTACTATAAAACATCCCGCGTTTTTGCTTTTCTGCTCAGTGCGCGGCCGCGGCGGAGACGGCGGTCGGTTTTTCGGCAGGCCAAGCGGCGAGGGCGGCCTTGAGCGTGTCGGCTGTCTGCGCAGCGCGGCTGAGCACGAAACGGTAACGCAGCTCCATTTTTTCTCCTGCCGCCAGCTGGATGGGTTTGGGGCCGAGGATGGTCTGGTCGCCGAAAAAGAACGGCGGACGCTGCGTCGGGCCGTTGATGAGATACCAAGTTGCGGGCTGACCGCTGGTGTTTTTTGCGTCGCTCAGAAACGCCAGGCTACCGACGACCGTGCCGTTGTCGCTAAAGTTGAAGCCCATCGCGGGGACGTTGGGACGCGCGCGCTCGCCGCCGCGGGTTTGTTGTGGAGTGCCGTCGTAATTGAATTGTGTCACCGGGCCGTCGGTGGAGACATAGTCTATGGTGTGCGGCGCCATGCGGATGCTCATGCCGGCGTAGCCGCCATTGTAGGCGCCGCCCGGTTCACCGGGCATCTTTTGGCGGTCGAGCAGTGCGCCCTCGGGGCCGGCCACGAAGCGGGCTTTCCAGTCAATGGTGAAACTGCCATTGGTGTCGGGCGCGGAGACGGCAATTTCGCGGCTCTCGACCATGTCCACACGGGCGGCGTCGTGGTTGATGTAGGTGAGTCCCATCTTGATCGTAGCGCTGCCGTCGGGCTGCGTGGCGATGACGGGCTTGGTCCATGCGGTCTTCCCGGCAGGAAGACCGCTTTGGCGGTCTTCCTCCCAATAATTTTTTCCGTTGATGTATTTCCAGGAGAACCAGAGGCCGTAGTGCCACGGATGGTCGCTCGGCGCGCGCTCGGTGACATTTGCGCCGCCGACCGCGCCGAGCGGGTGGAAGAAGGGTTTGCCGCTCGTAGCGGGATCGAAGTTAAACTGCCAGACGACGGCTTCGCCTGCCTTCCACGCGAGCGTGGTATCGGTGCTCTGCCAGTCGGCGCGCGAAGCGGTGGCGATCAGGCAGAATGCCAGCAGCGAGGTGCGTAAGAAACGCCGGGAGATACGGAAAGAAGGAGGCATAGTGAGTGAAGAGGCAATGGCCGGTGATCAGTGGTTGTTGTCGCTGTTGCCGGAGGTTAAGCGCACGGCGGTCGCGACCGCGTAGCTTAGTTCAACGGAAACGCACCCGGCTCTGATCCGGGTGGGACAGCGACGGCTTCGCCGCCATACTCGATGACAAAGCCGAACTCGTTGGCGCTTTCAGGCTGGTCGTTCCATGTCGGCAGGCGAGTGCCCTCGCCGCCGCCCACATAATACTGCAGCCGCGTTTCATTTTCTTTGGAGTTGTAGGGCTGGCCCGGCGCCCTGTTCGTGTTGTTGTTGGAGCTGTCAGGCTGGCCCGGCGCCCAGTTCGTGTAGGTGAACGGCCCCTCGCCGCCGGCCCACTTCCAGACGGTTCCGCCCTGGACGGTAGGCGTCCTGTAGCCGCGAAGCCATAGCCAAATGGTTTCCACCTTGGAAATAGGGGCCTTGTAGCCGCCGAGCAGTGGTCCGCAGGAGTTGGATCTGTAAACACACCAGAATCGGTCGTCCTTGGTTAAGTTGAAAATGAAATCGTTTTGTGCCGCCGAGGTGATGGACACGAGGTGGCCACCATGCGCAGCGGCGACGGCCTGCGCCTCGCGCCAGAAGATCGCACGTGGCGCGCTGACCGCCTGAAAATAACGGACCCGACCACCCGGCGTTTCGGTCCATGCCACCACCGGGTCGGCCAGCAGGACTTCGAGCTGGGTGCCGGCGGGAGCGAGGGACGGGCTGCTGTATTCGACCACGAAGCCGCGCTGACGCTGCTCACCGGGCCGCTGGCTCCAGGTTTTGGTAAAGACGCCAGGATGTTCCGAGTAGTAGTGCAGCCGATTGTTCAGCCTCAGGTTGTTGCCGGTTTGGTTGGGCGCCCAATTGGTGAAGGAAAACGGTTCAGAGCGGTCGGCCCAGACCCAGCCCGGCGCTGCCCCGGTGGCCGGGGCGAGAAATGTTGCGCCGAGCCACGGTCCGCCAAACGCGTTGCTACCGTCGGCGCTGACAATGGGGCTCCAATAGCGCCGGTCGCGGACGAGCTTATAGACAAAGTCGTTGGCCTTCGCGGAGCCAATGGTGGCGAGCTGGCCGCCATGTGCGACCGCCCACGATTGCGCTTCGTCCCACGTCACCCCTGCCGGGGCGAGCACGGCTTGGTAATAATGTCCGGTGCCGCCGTCGGAGGATGGCCACCCGACGGCAGGGCTCGGAATCAGTTCGAAGCCGCTGGTTCCCGACCGGGGCGAATCAACCGTGACCGGCAAGGGGTTGATCGGCGGCGCGGAAGAGACATGTGCGGCGGTCTGGCAACCAGCGAAAACCAGGGCGGCCAGGAGGGAGGCAAACAAGGAATGTAGGCGGAGTGTGTTCATGGGTAGCGGTGGGATAATGAACGTGGGCAACGCTGTCGCGCCGTGCGACCTACGACAAGAGGAAATGTCGCCACGCAGGCCCGTTAGAACCGCGGAACCCAACGCGGGATTTGCTGACTGATCTTGGGCGACACGACTCGGGCGTAGGGTTAGTAACATGAGGTCAACAGAACGCGTCAGGCCGTAACTTTTAATATTCACGCTTGGATAAGTTAGGCGGTGTCACGCCTTAGGCTGGCGACGCGTGAGCAGCTCGCGATAGCCGCCGAATTGGGCAATTGCCGACCAGTGCTAGAGGTTGGGCCGGGCGGCTATCCTGACGGCGGCTAGGCCGTAGTTCGGACGAACGCGCCGCGGGAAACTAGGGCGGGGGAGGGCGACACAGATTTACTCATCCGAAAAAATCAGATGCGAGCTTACAGTGCGTCGTTTTGCTTTTCTGCCCGAACAGGGAGCAGGTGGTCGTCCTTGTCGAAAAAGAAATACGCCAAGACCACCGTGCTGGAAAAGATGGACCGGTAGCTGCCTACCTTGACGGCAATTAATTTGACGGCCAATGGCTGGGAAAATTGCTTGGTTAGATAATTTCCGCCATGAGGCAGCGAAGTGACATGGTCGTCATACCGCGTGTCATGCTCATGTGTGAGGCGATCTTTCAAAATCGCCTCGACCTCGGCGAGGGGTGTGCCGGCTGGCGTGAGCTGGCTGAGCGCGACCTCAATCTCTGTCGCGTTCATCGTCCGAATATCGAGCTTCACGGGTTCGCTGGACGAACCGGTGATCGTCGTTGCTGCAAAACTACCGTGGACAAAGCCAAACGCAGCGACGGCAAAGGCAAGCGTGCGCAGCGGGCGTGATTTCATGGCATCAGTAGAGTGAAGTGATGGGACGAAATTAAGGGTGAAGAACGCGAGAGTTTCTTGGTTTTGCGTTTTCTGTATTACACTCAGTTGAGGTCAGTGTTGGACGCAAAGGTAATCTGCGGTGAAAATCTTCGGTACGCAGTCCACGCGCGCCCGGAATGTTATCCGGGATAACCGCGGTCATGGAACCTTGTGGTCCGGTCGTCTGTTTGCCGCCACCTCTTTCGGCCTTGCCGTTGCGGCGAGGTGAATGGAGCTTGGCCGCCATGAAACTGCACGAGCTCAAGGTTGAGATCTCCGCCGACGCAGCGGACGCCGCCGACAACGCACTGCTCGAACTCGGCGTTGCCGAGTGGTCGCTGTTGCAGGACGCCATCGCGCGGCGTGCGTGGGTCGTGGGGATATTCCCCGACGAGCAGACGGCGCGCACGCGGTGGACGGAGTTGCTACCGCTGCTCACGGCGGCCGGCGTTGGGGTGGACGGCGAGTCGGTGGTGCGCGTGCTGGCTGACCAAGACTGGCGCGACAGCTACAAGGCGCACTTCAAAGCCTGGCGCTGTGGCCGGCTGCATTGGGTGCCGGTGTGGGAGCGCGACACCTATGCGCTGTTCCCCGGGAATGTGGTCATCTGGCTCGACCCAGGTCTGGCGTTTGGCACCGGTAACCATGAGACAACGCGACTGTGCTGCGAACGCTTGGTGGCGTTCGCTGCTGGGAGAAGGAAGGATGGAACAAAGGAGAATGGGGAGGGGAGCGTGGAGCAAATCCGCGTGATCGACGCGGGCTGTGGGTCGGGGATTCTCGCGCTGTCAGCGGTGCGGCTGGGCTTTGGTGACGTGACGGGCTTTGATAACGACCCCGAGGCCGTGAGGGTGAGCTGCGAGAATGCTGCGCTCAACGAGCTCGCGGAGCGGGTGAAATTTTTTACGGCCGACCTCGTCGCGGGTCTCGCTGGGCGACTGGCCGAGCTGGTGTTGGCAAACATTCAGGCCGACGTACTCATGCGCTTCGTGCATGAGTTGCTCGGTGCGGTCTCGCCCGGCGGCGAGCTGGTATTGAGCGGCATTCTCGCCGGTGAGCTGGTGCAAGTGCGCGCCGTGTTTGCCACCATCGCGCCCGATTGGGAGATTGAGAGCCGCACCCTCGGCGAATGGAGCGACCTTCGCCTTAAGCGGCCGGGAGCTTGAAGTGTGGATTTTCAAGCACGCCAAAAACATTACCGAACGGGTCGTGCACGGTGGCGACCTTGATGCAGTCGCCTACGTCGCGCACCGCCGAGTGCTCGGTTGCGCCAAGGGAGAGGAGCCGCTCTGTTGCAGCGTTTGCATCCGTAACGCCCCAATACGCCACGGAGCCACCGGCCCCAGCCGGAACAGACGGACTGAGACCAAGCTCATAGCCGCTGACGTTGAAACCGACATAAAACGGCTGGTCAAAATAAGGCGCAAGGCCGAGGACGGATGCATACCACGTCTTGGCTTTGGTTAGGTTCGGCGCATGATAAAGGACGGTGTAAAGGCCAAGAAAGTGAGGGTTAAGGGTTGGACATTTCATGTGGTGTATTGTCAGGCTCAGCGGACAGGGTGGCGGGTCAAGCCGATCGGGAAAAGTTTGTGGGCCTGCACCGATCGGAGGTGAACGCGCGGCTCAAACCCAAGTGGTTGGTTCAACGTGGGAACAATTTCCGCAGCGCCTGCGCCAACTCCAGCGCGTGCGGGCTGTCACCGTGGAGGCAGATGGTCTCGGCCTGCACGGTGCGTACGGTCCCGTCGATCGTGCACACGGTGGCGGTCTCAAGGAGTTGCCGCACTTGCGCAACGGCCGCCGCGACGTCGAGCAGTGCGCCGGGTGTTCCGCGCTGGACGAGCGTACCGTCGGGCGCGTAGGCGCGGTCGGCAAACGCTTCGCCCGCCACGCGCAGCCCGGCTGCGCGGCCGGCATCGAGCAGCTCACTTCCGGCCAGGCCCACGAGCGTGAGCGATGTGTCCACTTCACACACGGCGGCCGCGATGGCGCGGGCCGTGGCGACATCCCGCGCGGCGAGGTTGTGAGTGCGCCGTGTGGCTTGACGTGGTGCAGCGGCGAGATCGCGCGCAGCCCCTCGATTTGCTCGCGCACAAGCAAGGTAATTTCTGCGGGTAACAGGTGCAATTCGCGTCGGCCGAAATGCTCCCGGTCGGCGAAACCCGGATGCGCGCCCACTGCCACGTCATGCTGTTGTGCGAGCGCAACGGTCACGCGCATGGTGGCCGCGTCACCCGCGTACGCGCCGCAGGCGATGTTGGCCGAGGTGATGAGTGGCATCAGCGCGGCGTCGTGCGAGCCGCCTTCACCGAGGTCGCAGTTGAGGTCGAGTGCGTGCATGGCTCAGCTGCGCAACTGGCTGGCCACGGCGAGGCGCAAGAGGCCGAGAGAATTTTCCATCTCAGCAGCAGCGGCCTGCGCCTCGGCGACAGGGATTTCCACGAAGCGCACGATGTCGCCCGGCCGTGCCTGGGCGAGATGCGGTAGGTCGACGGCGATGACGTGCGCGATTTTGGGATAACCGCCAAGCGTCTGCCGGTCGGCCATGAGCACGATAGGCTGGCCGCTCGGGGGCACCTGCACTGTGCCGAATGCCACGCCTTCGGACACCAATTCGCCGGGCAGTTCGGCCGTGAGCGCGGGTCCGAGCAAACGCAGGCCCATGCGGTCGGACTGCTGACCAACGCGCCACGCCGCCGACTTGAACGCCGTGCGCGCCGTCTCATCGAATGCTCCCCAGCGCCGCCCACGCACGAAACGTACGACGATCTCGCTCGGTCCCGGGCGAACGACGCCGGGTGTGGGTACTGTGTCGAGTGGCCGGCCTGTCGCCGTCCAAAACTCGCGCGCTGCGCCCCAGCCAGCCTTGAGCCGGTCAAACGGCCCGGCGAGCAACGTGGAACCGGTCGAGAGCCGGTCGCCAACTCGCAGCGCCCGCCCGCCGTGGCCGCCCAGCCCCGCACTCAACAACGTCCCCGAGCCGCCTAGCACTCGCGACACCGCGAAGCCCCCAGCCACGGCCACATAAAGATGCGAGCCGCGCGCGAGGTCCGCGAGCGACAGCCGCGCGCCAGCCGCCATCCGCAGCGGCCGCCAGCCCGCCACACCGCGCGCCTCCGCGCCGGTGACTGCGATCCACGTTTCGGCGTGAAACCGCAGCTCTGGCCCCGTGAGTGCGCTTTCCAGCACGGGTGCGTTGTCCGCGTTGCCAAGAAGAATATTTGCCACACGCGCGGCTTGTCGGTCCATGGCGCCGCCGGGCGTCACCCCGACGCGCTGCCAGCCTGGTCGGCCGAGATCCTGCACCGTCGTCAGCCCGCCGGGCCGCACGACTTCGATGGTGCCGGCATCGGCCGCGGCGGATTTTTTTTCAACAAATGGTGGCGCCGAGTCGCGCGTCTGGCCCTGCGACCATTGTGCGGGTGTGACCGGCTTGAAGCGCACGGTGTCACCGGGAAAGAGTAGGGCAGGTAGTCTGGCCTCAGGTCGAAAAAAGCGCAACGACGTACGACCAACAATTTGCCAACCGCCCGGCGTGGCGAACGGATAAACGCCTGCCTGTGCGCCACCGATGGCCACGCTGCCGGCCGGCACGCGCAGGCGCGGCGTCGCACGGCGCGGCATGGCGAGACGCGCTGGCAGCCCGAGCAGATACGGAAAGCCCGGCGAGAAGCCCACAGCCGCCACGGTATAGCGTGCGCCGCTGTGAAGTTTTACCACCTCGGTCTCGGTTAGCTTGGCGCGCAGCGCGACCGTGGCCAGATCTGGGCCGTGCTCGCCGCCGTAGCACACTGGCACCTCGACTTCGCGGCCGGGTGGAAGCTGGTCGGGCCGGGCGGCGGCGGCGGTCATGCGCAGCCACTCGGCCACGCGTGCGACCGGCGCGCCCGGTCCCGGCGGGATTTGCCTCGGATCATAATGCACCGTGACCGTGGTGAACGCCGGCACGATATCTGTCACCCCCGGCAGGATCTCCGCCGCGAGTGCGCGCGCCACGCTGAGCGTGCGGCGCAAGTTGGCCTCATCGGCCATGCCGCCGACTTGGGCAAGCATGGCGGTGTCGCCCATGGGCGTGATTTGCATGGAAAAGGTTTTTGGCCGACCAAGCCGCACACGCAAGCTCGCGCAGGACCGGAGGCTGCGAGCTGGCGTGCGCTGGGAGATTGTTCGGGCGACTGGATCGTTTTGCGCTCAGGCGGCCGAGACCAAGGTCATGAGCGGCCGCCTATTGGGTTGCATCGTCAGGCGAAACCGTCGATGTTGGCCTTTCCCATGTCACCCGCTCGCGCTTTAATTTCCTGCTCCGCCGTGCTCACGCTCGGTTTCGCCGCTGGCTGCGGCGAGGCCAAGATTGCCGCGTATCGTGCGCCGAAAGACGCGCCGCCCGTAGC
>CAIQKQ010000066.1 GCA_903872425.1 uncultured Opitutia bacterium
CCCTGCGCATTCCACATCTGGCCGGAGGTGCGGATCATCGCTGGCATAGAAGCATCTATAATCACGTCAGAGGGGACGTGGAGATTGGTGATGCCTTTATCCGAGTTGACCATCGCCACGGCGGGGCGCGCCGCAAAAACTGCGGCAATGTCGGCCTCAATGGCGGCGCGCTGGTCGGCGGGTAGCGTGGCAATCTTACCGAGGAGATCGCCGAAGCCGTTGTTCAAATCCACGCCGAGGCCGTTGAGCGTCGCGAGGTGTTTCGTGAAGAGATCCTTGAAGAAAACCCGGACACATAGGCCGAACATAATGGGGTCTGAGACCTTCATCATGGTGGCCTTAAGGTGCACCGAGTAGAGAAGGTTGTCCTTCTTGGCCTGCGCCAAGGTGCGGGCAAAGAACGCGCCGAGGGCCTTCTTGTTCATGAAGGTGGCGTCGAGGATTTCGCCAGCTTTAAGCGGCGTCTTTTCCTTGAGGACAACCGTGGGCTCCTGCTTGCCATCGGCGGTCGGCGCGGGGACGAACTCGATCCGAACGGTGGTCGCTGCCGGGACGGTAACGGATTTCTCATTGGCGAAGAAATCATCACGCCCCATCGTGGCAACCGCGGTCTTGGAAGTCGGTGACCACGCGCCCATCGAGTGCGGGTGCGCGCGGGCGTAATCCTTCACGGCTTTGGGCGCGCGGCGGTCGGAGTTGCCCTCGCGGAGGACGGGGTTGACGGCACTGCCCATGACTTTTGCGTAGCGGGCCTTGGCGTCTTTTTCGGCGTCGGTCGTGGGCGTCTCCGGAAACGCGGGGAGCGCGTAGCCCTTGGCCTGCAATTCCGCGATGGCGGCCTTCAACTGCGGGACCGACGCGGAAATATTGGGAAGCTTGATAATGTTAGCCTCGGGCTGGAGCGTGAGCGCACCGAGCTCGGCGAGGGCGTCGGGCACGCGCTGCGCCTCAGGCAGCTTGTCCGAAAACGCGGCGAGAATGCGGCCAGCGAGCGAGATGTCGCGCGACTCGACCGCAATACCCGCGTGCTGGGTGAACGCCTGCACGATCGGCAGAAGCGAATAGGTGGCGAGCGCGGGGGCCTCGTCAGTCTTGGTGTAGAAGATGGTGGGTTTCACGGCGGACATGATGATTGGATCCGCAGGAAATCACATCCGCCCCCGATGACACGAATAATTTCGCATCGGTTATTTCACCCCTGGCGGTCACCAGCCCACTTGCGCTACGGTGAGACAACGGTGCCAATCAGCAGGCGGTGCGATCAGGAAGATCCGCTGCCAAACAATCGCCTCGCGGCTTATTGGCTGATCCAGCCGTTACGGTGCAATGACCGGCGTACCATCGGCTGAAATTTTGGCGAGCGACCACGTTTCACTGTCCGGCGACACCAGCAGGTTAACCAGCGTGCCATCCGTGCCAGCGGCGGGCGGGACGCCCGCGACGACAAACTCCGCGCCGTCCCAGACGATGGCGAGCAAATCGCCGTCCGTGCCGGAGGCGCGCGCCGTCCAATTGATTCCATCAGGCGAGGTCAGGATGGCTCCGCCGCTGCCGACCGCCACGAACTCGCTGCCGTTCCACAGCACCGAGTTCAGTGCCGCGCGGTCCGTCACGGTCGCCTGTCGCGCCCAAATCACCCCGTCGATCGAGGTCTCAACCACACCCACGGCGGTGCCGCTGGGTGAAACCGCGCTACCGACGGCAACGAGGAGGCTTCCGTCCGAGGTCACAGAATTGAATTGCACCGAAGAGTCGTGCTGGAGGGTGACGGTGACCGGGCCGGAGGGAAGATTCATCGCGAGGGTGGTTGCGATGGCCAAGCTTTGGGCTGAGGCCGCAGGGGTTGCCGACGCCACTTTGGATCGGGCGGGGGTACTGGCGGCCTGCACCACCGTGAGCGTACTAGCGATGGATGGGGCGGCGAGGAAGTTGGCGCTGCCGGCCTGCGCGGCTGTGATCGTCGCCGTGCCTTTGCCCACAATCGTCAGTGTGCTGCCACTCACCGTCGCCACCGCCGGGTTCGAGCTGGTGAAGCTCACTGTGAGGCCGGAGCTGGCTGTGCCCGATAAGGTCACGGGGGCGTTGCCCACCGTCTGCGAGGAGAGCGTGCCGAAGCTAATCGTTTGCGCAGCTTTGGCGATCACCAGTGTGCCGGACTTCGAACCGGTGCGGTTATCATCAATCACAGTGGCGAGAACGGAGTAGCTGCCGGCATTGGTCGGTGCGGCTGTCGTGCTCGTCGTGCCGGTGGTGTAGGTCACGTTGACGGCGAGGCTAGCCGGGGAAGTGCTCACGGTAACGGAGCGCGGCTCACCGGTGAATGTCTGGGCGAGGCCGGAGAGTGAGACGGTCGCTGGGCCTTTCGTGATGACGAGCGTGCCGGAAGCCGAGCCGGTGTGGTTGGCGTCCGTCACGACGGCGAGCACGGAATAACTGCCCGCGTTCGTCGGCGCGATCGTCGTCGTGCCGGCGTAGGTGATGGTCACGGGCATGCCAGACGGCGCCGTGGTCACCGTGGCGGACTTCGATGCACCGGAGAAAGTTTGCGTCAAATTGGTCAGGCTCACCGTCGCCGGTGCTGGCACAATGGTCAGCGTCGCTACATTGCTGATGATGCCGGAGCTCACGCTGTTGCCGGCCAAGCAGCGGAGTTTGACGCCCGAGTTGGCCACGGTGGTGCCGATGGCCGTGATGTTCAGCGTGGCGGTGGCGACGCCGCTGACGCTGGCGCTATTGGTGAGATTGGTAAAGTTGTCCGAGCCAGCCGGCGCGCTTTGCCACTGCAACGTGATCGGCGCGCTGCCAGCCACCGCGACACCCAAGCTCGTCGTCGTACCGGCCACAACCGACTTACTCACTGGCGAAACCGTAAAATGCGCGGGCTCGATGACGGTCAGGGTACGGGCAACGGACGCGGCGGCGAGGAAGTTACCATTGCCGGACTGTGCGGCCGTTATCGTCGCCGTGCCTTTACCTACCAGCGTCAGCGTACCGCCGCTCACTGTGGCCACGGCCGGGTTCGAGCTGGTGTACGTTACGGTCAGCCCAGAGCTGGCCGTGGCTGTCAACGACACGGGCGCGTTGCCCAACGTCTGCGAGGAAAGCGTGCCGAAGCTGATCGTTTGCGCGGCCTTCGCGATCACCAACGTGCCGGACTTCGAGCCGGTGCGGTTGGCGTCAGTCACAGTGGCGATGACGGGGTAGCTGCCAGCGTTGGTCGGTGCGGAGGTCGTACTCGTCGTGCCAGTGGTGTAGGTCACGGTGACAGTAAGGCTTGCCGAGGAGGTGTTCACGGTGACGGCGTGTGGCTCACCGGTGAATGTCTGCGCGAGGCCGGAGAGCGAGACGGTCGCCGGGCTTTTACTGATGACGAGTGTGCCGGCGGCCGAGCCGGTGCGATTGGCGTCCGTCACGGTGGCAAGCACGGTGTAGCTGCCGGCGGCAATCGGCAGGGATGGTTCGCCGTTGTAGGTCACGCCGACGTTGAGGTTGGCGGGCGTCGTCGTCACGGTGGCGGACTTCGATGCACCGGAGAAAGTTTGCGTCAGGCCGGCCAACGTCACCGTCGCCGGACCTCGGGCAATGGCAATAGCCACCGCGCCCGTCCCCGTGCCGAAGTTGTTGGTCGCACTAACGGTCGCCGAGAATGTGCCGGCCGCTGTGGGCGTGCCGGAGATGACGCCCGTAGTCGAGCTGAGGGTCAGCCCGGCGGGCAGGCCGCCAGCAGCATAGCTTGTCGGGGTGTTGCTCGCAGTGATGGTGTAGCGGAATGTTGTTCCCACGGTGCCGCTGGCGGTCGCAGATCCGCCAACGACCGGAGGAATGATGGCAGCGACGACGACCTGAAAGGCGAGTGCCGTGGACGCGTTCCCACCGCTATATGCCGTCAGGGTGAAATTGAAGGTGCCGGCGGTGGTGGGGATTCCGCTCATCGTCAAGAATCCCCCCGAGGTGGTACCAGAAGTGGTCC
>CAIQKQ010000067.1 GCA_903872425.1 uncultured Opitutia bacterium
CTGCGGGCTGACGGAGAATCCCGCGCCCGACGGTCAACGCAGCGACGAGAACCTGCTTCACCTGCCGGAAAGCGAAATCACGCTGGCCCAACTTTTCCAGCGCGCGGGCTACGCCACCGGCATGATCGGCAAGTGGCACCTCGGTCACGCGAAACCCGATTGGCTCCCGACGCATCGGGGCTTCGACGAATATCTCGGGATTCCCTACTCGAACGACATGCGACCCGTGCAACTGCTGGAGGGCGACCGGCGCATCGACTATCCGCTCGTGCAGGCCAACCTCACGCGGCGCTACACCGATCGAGCGATCGATTTTCTTCAACGTCATCAGTCGCAAAATTTTTTCCTCTATCTCGCCCACGCGATGCCGCACAAGCCGCTCGCGGCCTCGGAGGCGTTCTACAAAAAATCCGGTGCGGGCCTCTATGCCGACGTGATGGCCGAACTCGATTGGAGCGTCGGTCAAGTGCTCGCCACGCTCCACGAACTCGGTCTGGAAGAGAAGACCCTCGTCATTTTCACCAGCGACAACGGCCCCTATTTCGGCGGCAGCACTGGCGGACTGCGCGGCATGAAGGCCAGTTCCTACGAGGGTGGCTACCGCGTGCCGTGCATCGCGCGCTGGCCCGGAACAATTCCCGCCGGCCACGTCAACCACTCGCCCGCCGTGATGATGGATCTTTTTGCGACGGCCCTGAAAGCCGCAAACATCGCGCCGCCCGCGGATCGCGTGATCGACGGCCGTGATCTCATGCCCCAATTCACCTCGGACGCACCCAGTCCGCACGCGGTGATTCTCGGTCAGCTCGGCCCGCGCCTCGCCGCCGTGCGCGACGCGCGGTGGAAGTTGCACGTCATCGCCCCGCAAGACCCGCGGATCAAATTACGCGATGCCGGCGAACGCTGGATCGACCCGCGCGCCCCCGACGGCGTGACGATCCTTGCGCCCTTCGAACAATTTCAGCCGCGCGATCATCCCGGCCTCACCACGGGCGACGCGCCCGCGCCCATGCAGCTCTTCGATCTTCAAACCGACCCCGGCGAACAGCACGACGTCGCCGCCGCCAACCCCGCAATCGTGGCGCGCCTGCGCCAGCTTTACGACGAATTGGCCAAAGACGCATCGCGCGCGCCGAAGGCACCGTCCCCATGACTCGCGCCGTCCACCTCGCGCTCTGACCACCACCCATGACACTCACTAAAACGCTGCGATCAGTTGGCGCCGGCACGCTTATCGTCGCGCTATTCACGAGCTGCGTCAGCCGGACGACGGCACCCGTCAACTCCGCCACACTCACGGGCAAGGTCATGGTCGGCTACCAGGGCTGGTTCAACGCGGAGGGCGACGGCGCTAAGCGCGGTTACAACCACTGGACCAAGAACGGCGGACGACCGGCGGCTGACAACGTGCGCATCGACCTCTGGCCCGACCTGAGCGAGTTCCCCGCCGACGAGCGCTTCCCGACGGATCTTCGTCTCGTCGACGGCACGCCCGCGGAAGTGTTCAGCTCGTATCGCCGCCCGACGGTGCTCCGTCATTTCGCGTGGATGGAGGAGCACGGCATCGACGGGGTGTTTCTCCAACGCTTCATCAACTCGCTTTCCCGTGGCACGTCACTCGCCGTCAACAACGCCGTGCTCGAACATGTCCGTGCCGGCGCGCGGGAACACGGGCGCGTTTACGCGCTCATGTATGATCTCAGCAGCCTGAAGCCTGGCAACGCCGACGTGTTGATCAATGACTGGAAAAAATTGCTGCACGACACCCGGCTCACCAGCGATCCCACTTACCTGCGTCACCACGGCAAGCCCCTGCTTGCGCTTTGGGGGTGTGGTTTCCATGACGACGATAAGCCCCGCCCGTCGCTCGAGGACTGGCGGAAGATCATCACCTTTCTCAAAGACGACAAAGAGAGTGGGGGCCTCGCGATCATGCTCGGTGTGCCGAGCGGCTGGCGCACCCTCACCCGTGATTCGATCGCCGATCCCGCGCTGCTCGAACTCATCGCCCTCGCCGATGTGATCTCGCCGTGGACGCCGGGCCGCTATCGCGCGCCGGAGGCTGCCACTGCCCAAGGTGCGCAGATATGGCAACCCGACCTCGCGTGGTGCCGCGAGCGCCACATCGATTTTCTTCCCGTGGCGTTTCCCGGTTTCAGCTGGCACAACATGAAGGGCGCGCCGCTCAACGCGATCCCGCGTTTGCAGGGCCGTTTCTTTTGGGCGCAGGTCACCGCCGCGAAACGCGCCGGCGCCGAGATGCTCTACGTCGCGATGTTCGACGAGATCGACGAGGGCACGGCAATTTTCAAGGTCACCAACTCACCGCCGGTCAGCGACGGCGTGCAATTCGTCACCTACGAAGGCTTGCCTTCCGATCATTACCTCAAGCTCGCCGGTCTCGCCGGCGAAGTGATCCGCGGCGCGCGCTCCGCCACTGACGAACTCCCCATCCCGATCTCCTCCCCAAAATGAAACGTCCCGAATGTCTGCTGGTCCTGCTACTCTGCGCGCTCGTCGGTGCCACGGCCTCCGCGGCCGACGCACGCAAACCCAATATCGTCTATCTCCTCGCCGACGATCTCGGCTGGGGCGATCTCAGCCGCAACGGCGGTAAGATTCCCACGCCCGAGATCGACAAGCTCTTCACGCGCGGGGTCGAACTGAACAACTTCATGGGCTGGTGCGTATGTTCTCCGACGCGCGCCATGCTTATGACCGCACGCCATCCGTATCGCGTCGGCACCGGACCGGAAACGGGGGGCGAGCTGGCGCGGGAGGAAACCACCATCGCGGAGGGCTTCAAGGCCCACGGTTATCGCACCGGCATCTTCGGCAAGTGGCACAACGGCGAGGATCCGGACACGCCCGAATTCCGCAAGGCGTGCGAGGAAACTTACGGCCGGCAGTCCAGACATGGCAAAGGCGGTCTCGGCGTGAACGCGCACGGTTTCGACGAGGCGTGGGTTTATTACGGCGGCAGCATCGATTACTTCACGTTGCGCATCAGCTCCAACCGAGGCCCGGTGAGTTGGTGGCACAACCTCGAATACCGGCCCAAGGACGTCGGCTACGCGGAGGATCTGATCACGGGTCACGCCCTGGAGTTCATCCGGGAGAACAAGGATCGCCCCTTCTTCTGCTACGTGCCGTTTCACATCGTGCACGCGCCCTTGCAGGCGAAAGACTCGGACCTCGCCAGCGTGGACGCGGCGGTGACAGACCAGACCAAGCGCGTCTATGCCGCGATGGTGCAGTCAATGGACAAGAACATCGCGAGCATCCTCGCCGAACTCGACCGGCTCGGCCTGCGCGAAAACACGATCCTCGTTTTCACCAGTGACAACGGCGCGACGCGCGACGGCAGCAATCTTCCGTTCCGCGGTGGCAAGCACTCGCTTTTTGAAGGCGGCACGCATTTGCCGACGGTGATCCACTGGCCGAACGGCAAGGTCGTGAGCGGCAAGTGGGATGGCTTGTGCGGCGCGCTCGACATGTTCCCCACCCTGATGGCGATGGCGGGTTTGGAGATGCCGAAGACGCGCCCGCTCGACGGCAAAAACGTTTGGCCCGCACTGCGCGACCACGGCCCCAGCCCGGTCGAGAGCTACTATTGGTCCTGGCATACCGAGGACGCCGTCCGCACGGCGGACTGGCGCATGCACCGCTTCGCCGACCATAGCGAACTCTACGACATCCGCGCCGACATCGGTGAATCAAAGGACATCGCCGCGACGAATCCCGTCGTCGTGAAATCTCTCACCGCGAAAATGGACGCATGGGCCGAATCGCTCGGCGCGGCGCTGACGCACCAGCCTCCACCGGAAAAACTAAATGCCCAGCCCGCGCCAGAGGGAGAAGTGCTCGAGATCACGGCAACGGTCGCGGGCAAGCCGAAGCCTAAGGATATACTCGTCGTGCCGTTCGCGCGATGGGAGGGCAATGTGTTTGCGACCGACTATATCGAATATGACGTGGCCGTCGCGCCGGGTGGCCCGCTCAGTGGCTTCTATTACTCGCCCTTCAAAGGCAACGACAGCAAGGGAGCCCGGCTCGACTTCAATCGTGGCGAAGGCTTCGACCAGTTCGGCCGCGAGCAAGTCTCCGGCCCGGAACCCAAGGGCGGCGCTGGCGTGTGGGAGCATCGGATAATCGGACTCTCCAGTTATGGGCCGGGGATCATGCCGGGCCACGCACTCGTTTTCAAAGGAGCCAAGCCCGGCACTTACAAAGTCTATCTCGACAACCTCCGCATCCGCCACGCTGACGGCAGCACCACACCAATTTGGACGAGCGGCAAGGATACGAATTCAAAGAAGCTCGAAGACACGGAGTTGTTCAAAGGCATCAAGGTGCGGGCCGTGCCAGCCGCTGAAGTTCGCCCGTGATCGCCTCCCCGGAGCCTCCGATCGAAACAACCCAACCATGAAAATAAGCGTATTCCTTCTCGCCACGTTTTCGCTGCTTTTTTTCCGCAGCGTGGCCTTTGCCGCGACACCGCAGAAGCCCAACATCGTCTACCTCCTCGCCGATGATCTCGGCTGGGGCGACCTCAGCCGCAACGGCGGCAAGATTCCCACGCCCGCCATCGACAAGCTCTTCACCCGCGGGGTTGAATTGAATAACTGCATGGGTTGGTGCGTCTGTTCGCCGACGCGTGCCATGCTCCTCACGGCGCGTCACCCGTTCCGCGTCGGCACCGGCCCGGAAGTCGGTGGTGAGCTCGCGGCCGAGGAGGTCACCATTGCGGATGGATTCAAAGCCAATGGCTACCGCACTGGCGTCTTTGGCAAATGGCACAACGGCGAGGATCCCGACACTCCCGAATATCGCGCTGCCTATGCCGAAGCGTGGAAGTCCATGCCCAACAAAAAACTCAAGGGCGGCCTCGGAGCCAACGCCCATGGCTTCGATGAAGCGTGGGTTTACTACGGCGGCGGCGCGGACTATTTCAACCGGCGCACGGTGCAAGGCCGCGGCCCGGTGAGTTGGTGGCATAACCGGGAGTTTCGCCCCGATGAGGCGGGCTACACCGACGATCTCATCACGCGGCGCGCGCTCGAGTTCATCCGCGAGAGCAAGGACGCTCCGTTCTTCTGCTACGTGCCGTTCCACTGCGTGCATGCTCCGCTCCAGGCGAAGGACGAAGACCTGGCCGAAATCGAACCGACCATCGGCGCCACGTTGCCCTCCGCGAATTCCAAGGCGACGCCCGAGGAAAAACGCACGCACGCCGCCATGCTCCGCGCCCTCGACAAGAACGTTGCGATCATCCTCGCCGAACTCGATCGGCTGGGTCTCACCGACAACACCATTCTCGTCTTCACCAGCGACAACGGCGCCATGGAAGCCGGCAGCAGTCTTCCGCTCCGCGGCGCCAAGCACACGATTTACGACGGCGGCGTGCGCCTGCCCACGGTGGTTCACTGGCCCAAAGGCGGACTCACCGGCGGCACAAAATGGGACGGGCTCTGCGGTTCGCTCGACATGTTTCCGACTCTGATCGCAATGACCGATTCGAAAATGCCCGTCACTCGTCCGCTCGACGGCCGAAACATTTGGCCCGCGCTTCGGGCGCGCATCGAGAGTCCCGTTGATAGCTATTACTGGGCCTGGCACGGACAGGACGCGATTCGCACGGCGCAATGGAAACTTCATCGCTTCTTCGATCACTTCGAACTCTACGACATCCGGAAAGACGAGTGTGAAACCACCAACGTCGCCGATGCGAACCCCGCGGTCGTCCAGTCGCTCGTCACAAAGATGAACGCATGGACCGGTTCGCTCGGTGCCGCCATCTCTCACCTTGCCGCGCCGATGTTCCTCGATGCAAAGGCTGCCCCCGAGGGCGAAGTCCTCGAAGTCACGGTCACCGTCACGGCGGAGTCCAAGCCGAAGGACCGGCTGATTGTGCCCATCGCC
>CAIQKQ010000068.1 GCA_903872425.1 uncultured Opitutia bacterium
GGCACGTTTTCCTTCGCCACCACCGCATCCGCGAACGGCGGAACGAAACTGCCGCCACCACCGCTCGCCCCCGGCTGTGGATCATCCGCGATGCGCCACGCCTTGCTGTCGAACGACGCCACTCGCCGCGTCGTCGTCGTCTGCTTCTCCTCACCATGATTTGCCGAGTTCGACTGCCCCGCAACCACAAACACCTCGCCGATTCCCACATGCGCCACGCTGCCGTGCGCAACTTCATTGCCACCTTGCGACACCCGCACTTCCAGCCCCCACCAACCACCCGACGGAGCCTCCACCGTGCCGGAGAGCTTTTTACCAGAAATCGAACCCCCAGCGCGAAGCCAGCCGCTCTCTAGTTTCTCTCCCATGAGCTTCGCTTCGATCGTCACATCCGCCCCTGTCACCTCCTCCGACAAATCACCCGTAATGCGCAGCAACCCTTTACTCGGACTGTTCCTCTGCACGACTTGATAATCTAGCGGCGAGGTCAGAGAGAGTTCCGCGCCATGCGCACCAACTAGGGGCGCGAGCAGCAGGGCTACGAGTGTGAGGATTGTGCGATTCATCGGATGGTCGTGTTATCTGGTTTTAGGAAGTCATCGTTTGGCCGTGTCATTGAGTGCCGACAGTGGAATCCTCAGGTGGCCCGCACGAGGGAAGTTCCAGCCTTTGGGCACGTTGTGGTAGCCGATCCAGAGTTCGCCGGGATCGATTTCGATCACGAAGGGGTAAGTGGCTCCGCCGGGTGTGCCTTGCGCCACGTTGAGGGACGGAGTCCAGGTTTTGCCTTCATCGGCAGACACGGCGAGGTGCAGTTCGGTGCGTCCCTTGTTCGCCCGATTCCACACCAGCGCGATGCGGCCGTCGGTGAGTCGGGTGAGGTGTCCGGGCGCGGAAGTGGCGTCGATGGTGGTTGCCTTGGCAGCGGACCACGTCTTGCCGCCGTCGGTGGAAAAGGATTCCCAGAAAGCTTTGTGCGTTGTGCGGATGAGCATCCAAACGCGGCCGTCCTTTAGTTCGATCACGCAGGGCTCCAGCGCGCCTTCGTGGTCTCCCGCGCCGCCGATGTCGATGTCATTGCTGAGGCTCCACGTCTTGCCGCCATCGGTAGACACCGACGCCTGGCTCGCGAGCCGGCCGGGATCGTTTATATAGTGCGAATACGGCACGATGAGATGGCCGTCGCGCGTCTCGATGGCTCCGTTGCTCGCGCCGGTGTAGCCTTTGAAAATCATCTGCGGCTCGCTCCACGTCGCGCCGTTATCGCTGCTGCGCGTGGTCCACAGGTCGCTCTGCGCTTCGTCGGTGGGATTCACGCCCTGCCATTTCCACTTCTTGAAGCCGAGGTAGAACACGTGGATGACGCCATCGCGCGCGGTGAGTACGGAGGGATGCGAGGGCTGACAGTCCGGATGCCGCGCAATCACGCTCTCGGGCGACCACGTTTTGCCGCCGTCCGTCGTCACGCGGCCCGCGATCCACGTCGTGCCGGGCTTGCTGTAATAACCCGTCGGCGTGGAATACACGGCCATCACCGCGCCGTCTTTCATGCGCGCGAGTCCGCAACCGAGCACGGTCGGGTTCGGCGAATCATGCGTGATGTCGGTGCAAAGCGGATGGATCTTGACGAACTCACCACTGGCTTTCCAAAGCGGGCCTTCGGTGATGGCGAGGCCGTGAGTCTTCGCCAGCGCGAGGATGCGCTCGCGCAAAAGGTCGGCCTCAATGCGATGACCACCGTCGTTCGGGTGCATGCCATCGGAGAGCAGCGAGTTCACCGTTACGCCCTGTTTCTGTGCCTGTTCGACAAACGCCTGCTGTACATCCAACAACTCCGTACCTTCCTCTCTAGCGACCCGGCGGGCGGCTTCGCAGTAGGGCACCAGCGGCGCGTTGAATCCATCCACGTTCTCAGGCTGGTAAGGCGGCTTGCCATACATCTCCTTCAGCTTCGGCGTCCAGCGCAGCGGATTGGAGGTCATTAGCACCACGCGGGTGTTCTTGGATTTCAAAGTCTGAACGAAATGGCGCAA
>CAIQKQ010000069.1 GCA_903872425.1 uncultured Opitutia bacterium
CCGAAGGATTTTTTCCATGGGTTTCCCTTTGGCCAGCTCGTCCACCAGCTTGTCGAGCTGGCGGATGACGATCCTTCGGACACCAACCCCAGTCGTCGAGCGTCCCGATAAACAGCTTTCGCGTGTATGCCTCATAGCTATGACTGAGACAGGAAAACCCGAAGCCATTCTTCGTCGCGACTCCCGCCCACGACTCCAAGTCGGATTCATCAGTCGCAAATATGAGCATGCCGTTCTCGCTCCCAAAATCCAGCACAAGTCCGACATAACGGATCTTTCTCCCCGCATCCTCCAGTTCGAACGGCGCAACAAAAGTGAAACCGAGATCCGCAGCCGCAGCCTTTCACGCTGCAGCGATGCGATCCGATGAAGTCATTTTTTACAAACGTTATTAGGTCCCTTTCACTGATGGGAACGGCAAATCGCGCCGCTCACCCCAGCGCCAAACGGCCGGTACTATCACCAAGGCGGTCGTAGCTCGCACCGACGCGATCCATGAGCGAGAGCCAGAGGTTATTGAGCGGCTGACCGTCGAAGCGGACATGGCGGCCGCCGGTCACGGTGCCGCCGCCCTTGCCGAGGAGGATGAGCGGAATGTTGTCGTGGTTGTGTCGGTCCCCGTCGCTGTTGCCACAGCCATACGTAATCAGTGAGTTGTCGAGGATGGATCCGTTGCCCTCCTTGATGGCATCAAGCTTCTGTAGAAAATAGGCGAAGAGCTCCATATGGAAGACGTTGATCTTGGCGAGCAGGGCGATCTTCGCAGGATCCTTCTGGTGGTGTGAGGTAGTATGATGCCTGACGTTGGCGTCGGCCCACGGGTAGGTTTGATCGCTCCCCTCGTCGGCAAAGGGGAAAGTGATCACGCGGGTGAGATCGGTTTGGAAAGCGAGCACACTCATATCGAGCATAAGCCGAGCGTGGTCGGGATAGGGCGTAGCCTTGCTGAGCGCGTCAGGGCGTGCGACACCCTCAGGGGGCGCAGTCTCGACCTGAGTGCTCTTGAGGCGCACCTCGATCTCGCGCAAGGAGGTGAGGTATTCGTCCAGCTTCTGGCGGTCGGTTGAGCCCAGATTGCGCTGGAGGGCATTGGCGTCACCCAAGACGAAGTCGAGGACGCTCTTGCGGTCGTTCTCGCGGCGGGCGCGGGCCTCAGCGGTCTCATTGGGGTCGCCGTTGGCGAAGAGTCGGTCAAAGACCGACTGGGGGCTGCAGTCCTTGACGACCGGCGTGGCCTCGCCGCGCCAACTCAGGCTGTGAGAATAGGCGCAACTGTAACCGCTGTCGCAGGCGCCGACCTGTTTTCCTTCCTCGATACCGAGCTCAAGCGAAGGAAACTTCGTGAGGTGGCCGATTTTAGCGGCAACGGCCTGATCCGCGGAAACACCGAGCTTGATGTTGGCGCCCCCGGTCTTGCGGGGCTGGACGCCGGTGAGATAGGCCGCCTGCGCGCGGGCATGGTCGCCGGGGCCGTCGCCATTGGGGTTGGCCTTGTCGCAGACGAGGCCACTGATGACCGTCAGCTTGTCACGGAACGGTGCGAGCGGCTGGAAGGTGGGCGTGAGCTCGAAATTTGCACCGATCGTCTCGGGCGTCCAGTTGGGAATGACGACGCCGTTGGGCACATAAAACCACGCAAGCCGGCGTGGGCCGAACGCTGGCGCGGCAGGGCTGGCCGCGCCCGCGCCGAAGAGGCGAGTGGCAGGCACCATGGACTCAAGCAACGGCAGGGCGAGCGCGGTACCGAGGCCGCGAAGCATGGTGCGACGAGAGAGGACGGGGGTGTTCATGGGTTTTGGGCGACGGGGGCTGCGAGAGTTTCGGCGGGCGCAGGGAGGCGGCCGCGGCGTTTTTGGAAGGGGGCGCTAAGGGTAATTTGATTTACGAGGGTACCGAACTTGTAGCCGTCCTGCCGGAGGGCGGCGGTGATCTCTTCGATGCAGGGATTGTCGGACCTTTCGAGGCCGCGGCCAAGCGCAAATGTGAGCAGTTTGGCGGCCAGGGTACGGGCGAAGCGGTCCTTTTGCGCGAGGAGAATCTGCTTGAGCCCCGCCGGGCCGGCGAAGACGCGACCATCGGGCAGCTGGCCAGATACGTCAATGGGCTCGCCGCCGTTGTCAGTCGTGCGCCAGGAACCGATGGCGTCGAAATTCTCCATACCGAACCCGATGGGGTCCATACGCGAGTGACAGGAGGCACAGGTCGGATTGGCGCGGTGCTGCTCCATGCGTTGGCGCATGGTGCCCGTGAGCGGGCCCTTCTCCTCCAAAGGAGGGACGTTGGGTGGCGGTGGCGGTGGGGCGCTGTCGAGGAGGTTTTCGAGCACCCACTTGCCCCTCAACACCGGGGAGGTGCGGTTATTGTAGGAGGTGAGTGTGAGGATGCTGGCCTGGGTCAAGATGCCACCGCCACCACGTGTCTCCTGTGCTACCGGCACGCGACGGAATTCCTCACCCGTTACGCCGGCCAGTCCGTAGTGGTGGGCGAGGCGCTCGTTGACGTAGGTGTAGTCGGCGTCAAGGAAGTCGAGCACACTGTGATTTTCGCGCATGATCTCGGTGAAGAAGAGCTGGGTCTCCTTTGTCATCGCGGCACGCAGCGCCTCATCAAAGGCGGGAAAACGTGCGACGTCTGGATTGACGTTCTCCATCTGTCGGAGCTGAAGCCACTGTCCGGCAAAATTGTCCACGAGGGCGGAAGCGCGCGGATCTTTTAGCATGCGCGCGACTTGCGCAGGCAGCTCGGAACGCAACCGGCCCCGCGCGGCGAGCGCGAACAGCTCATCGTCCGGCATGCTGCTCCAAAGGAAATACGAGAGCCGGGTGGCAAGCTCGTATTCGTTCAGAGTGTGGATATTGTCCTTTTCACTCGGCGATGGCTCCTCCTCGACGCGGAAGAGGAACGACGGGGAGACGAGCACAGCCTGCAAGGTGAGACCGATGCTGTCTGCGAATGGCCGACCGTCGCTGTCGGTTTTTTTCCAGAATCTGATGAGTTGCTCCATCTCGTCGGGGCGGACGGGGCGACGGAAGGCACGCGAAGCAAAATTTTTGATGACCGCCTCCGCAGCCTGCTCCTTGGATACCGTGGGTGACGGCGTGGCGACCATAATGCGACCGTAGTTACCGGGCATCCGGTCGGGCGTGACCTCGAATGGCCCCTCGACTTGAAATTCCATTACTCCAAGCGTGGGTTTGCCCGCGGGCGAGCTGGGTAACGTCGCCCCTGGATCGCCGCGCGCGCCACGTGCGCCGCCACCCCGACGCGGGCCGTTAGCAGCGACCACGGGAGCGGAAGCAGGCGCGGTAGCTGGTTCGGTCGGCGGGTTGGCCGCAGTAGCGGCCTCCTCGGCCTCGGCCCGGGCTGCGGCCGCCTCAGCGACGGTCACTTCTTCCGCCGTCGGGCCGTTGAGAAACTGGAGTGTGAGGCGGTGCCGACCGGCGACGGCATTGAACTGCTTGAGCGAGGTGACCACCGCACTGCGCTGGTCTTGGGTGATGGTGGTGGGGGCGTCCACTCGCTCGCCGTCGAGCAGAAACACGAGTTGAGGTGCCGCACCCTGCCCCGGCCCGCGCCCGCCACCGCGCCGGGCGGCACCAGCCGCCGCTGTAGGCGACGGTGCGCCACGCGTGCCGTAAGCACGAACGTTGATTTGGTAAGTGCCGTCGGCGGGAAACTCGTGCTCGGTGTAAATCTCGCCTGCCGTGAGAAACCAGCGGCCGATGCGCGGCGTGCCAGTGCCACCGCCGGTGTTCAGATCGCGGGGTGCGAGGCGCTCGGGGTCGGACTTTGGCACGGAACCGTCCATTACCGAAACAAGCCGAGCGTCATAGGTCGCAATCGGCGGTGGCTTGACCGGGTCAGCCTTGAGCACGCTGTCGAGCGCGCGCCGCGCGGCGGCGAGGTACTTCTCCATAAGGACGGGAGCGACGGAGAGGACATCGCCATTGTTGTCAAAACCGTAGCCGGCGAGATCCACCGGAAAGGCGTCAGCCAGCCTCACGTCAATACCGAGTAGGTCGCGGAGGGTGTTGTTGTATTCAGCGCGGTTGAGTCGGCGGAGCGTGACGCGCCCTGGGTCGCGGGGGCCGGCTTGTCCGGAGGCGAGATAGGTTTCGAGCCACGCGATCACCCTAGCCTGCTGTGCGGCGGCGGGACGCGCCTCGGTGTTTGGCGGCATCTCCTGGTGGCTGAGTCGATCGAGCGCGTTTTCGAGTACGGTGTGATTTTTGGCTAGCGTGGCGGCATCGGTAAACAGATCGAGGCGCAGGTCGTTCTCGTGAGTTTTTGCCCCGTGGCATTTGATACAGTTCTGTGCGAGAAACGGCTGGACGGTTTTTTGAAAATCGGTCCAAGCGACGGTCGGCTTTGCCGACACGGGCGCGGCGTGTTTGGCGGAGCGTGCATCTTCACTCACGCAGGCCGTGAATGCGACCAGGGCTAGGGTGGCCACGGCTAGGGTCTTGGTATAAATGGGGGCGGATTTCATTCCAAAGGCAGCGGCTGGCAGGGCATAAGTCGCCACGATAAGCACCGGCTAGCGCCATGTCAAAGCCACCAAAAACAACAGCTGAGCGCACAAAAATGTCACGCGCTATTTTCCAGGGCGTCTGGCATGCAACCGTGCC
>CAIQKQ010000070.1 GCA_903872425.1 uncultured Opitutia bacterium
GACGGTCGCGTCGTATTCGTGGAGAAATATCTGGGGCTCGACATTCTCGCCGACGTTAGCGTTGCAGATGAATTTGATGCCCTCGTCTTCCATCAGCTTAATGCGACGCAGCACTACCTCCTTTTTGTCGAGCTTCATGTTGGGGATGCCATACATGAGGAGGCCACCGGGGCGATCAGCGCGCTCAAAGACGGTGACGCTGTGGCCAGCGCGGTTGAGCTGCGCCGCGGCGGAAAGGCCGGCAGGGCCGGAGCCAATGACGGCGACCTTCTTACCGGTGCGAACCTTGGGCGCCTCCGGCACAACCCAGCCCTCGTCCCAACCGCGGTCAATGATGGACGCCTCGATGTTTTTGATCGTGACGGGGGGCTCGTTGATGCCAAGGACGCACGAACCTTCGCAAGGTGCGGGACACACGCGGCCGGTGAATTCAGGAAAGTTGTTTGTCTTGTGCAGGCGCTCCAGCGCCTCCTTCCAACGGCCGCGATAGACGAGATCGTTCCACTCAGGGATCAGGTTGTTAATCGGGCAGCCGCTGGCCATGCCACCGATGAGCTTGCCGGTGTGGCAGAACGGCACACCGCAGTCCATGCAGCGCGCGCCCTGCGTGCGGAGCTTTTGTTCCTCCATGTGGTGGTGAAACTCCTTCCAGTCGCGGACGCGCTCGGTAGGTGTGCGGTCCACGGGAAGTTCGCGGAGATATTCGATGAAGCCGGTGGGTTTGCCCATGGGAGGAAATTTAGAGTCAGAAATTTGAGATGCGGCGGCCAGAATGGTATGCCGTTTAGTTACCGCCGACGCGGCTGAGGTCGCGGGCGTTTTCCTCAAAAGCGGCCATGATGGCTTGTTCGCCGGTGTAGCCTTGGGTTTCCGCCCGCTCAATGCAGGCGAGCATGCGCTTGTAGTCCTTTGGCATCACTTTGACGAACTTCGGTAGCAAAGTGTCCCACGCCGCGAGCACCTGCTTGGCGCGTGGACTCTTGGTGTGGTCGAGGTGGCGCTCAATCAGTGCGCGGACCTCGGCGGACTCCTTAGCGGTTTCGATTTTTTCGAGGCCCACCATCTGCTTGTTGACGTTCGCGGCGAAGTCGCCGCGCTCGTCAAGCACGTAAGCGACGCCACCGCTCATGCCAGCGGCGAAGTTGCGACCGGTGTCGCCGAGCACGACGACGCGACCGCCAGTCATGTATTCGCAGGCGTGGTCGCCCACGCCCTCGACCACCGCGTCCACGCCGGAATTACGGACGGCGAAGCGTTCACCTGCACGACCGTTGACGTAGATCTGGCCGGCGGTCGCACCGTAGAGAGCCACATTGCCGATGATGATGTTGTCCTGCGCGGCGAAGCCGGCCTTGGCGGGCGGGCTGACAATGAGCTTCCCACCGGAAAGTCCCTTGCCGAAGTAGTCATTGGCGTCGCCCTCGATGGCGAAGGTCATGCCGCGCGTCATGAACGCACCGAAGCTCTGTCCAGCGGAGCCGTTGAATTTGATGCGGATGGTGTCTTCGGGCAGGCCGGCCGCACCGTGCTTTTTTGTGATCTCGTGGCTGGTAATGGTGCCGACGACGCGGTGTACGTTACGGATGGGCAGTTCGGCGACGACCTTTTCGCGACGCTCAATGGCGGGCGCGCAAAGTCCGAGGAGGGTGGTGAGATCGAGCGATTTTTCGAGACCGTGGTCCTGCTTCATCGAGCAGAAACGGCCGACCTCTGGACCAGTATCGGGTGAGTAGAGGATGTTCGAAAAGTCGAGGCCCTTGGCCTTCCAGTGTTCGATGGCCTTGCGCGGCTCGAGGCGGTCGGTGCGGCCGACCATCTCCTCAATCGTGCGGAAGCCGAGCGACGCCATCAGCTCGCGCACTTCCTCAGCGACGAACTTCATGAAGTTGACCGCGTGTTCAGGCTTACCGGCGAACTTCGCGCGGAGGCGCGGGTCCTGCGTGGCGATGCCGGCGGGGCAGGTGTTGAGATGGCAGACGCGCATCATGATGCAGCCGGTGGCGACAAGCGGCGCGGTAGCGAACCCGAACTCCTCTGCGCCGAGCAACGCGGCGATGACGACGTCGCGGCCAGTCTTGAGCTGGCCATCGGTCTCGACAGCGATACGCGAGCGGAGATTATTCAGTACCAGTGTCTGGTGCGTCTCGGCCAAGCCGAGCTCCCACGGGAGGCCGGCGTGTTGCAACGAAGTCATCGGAGATGCGCCCGTGCCGCCGTCGTAGCCCGCGATGAGCACGACATCGGCATGCGCCTTGGCGACGCCGGCGGCGATAGTGCCGACTCCGACCTCAGAAACGAGCTTTACGCTGATGCGTGCGTCGCGGTTGCTATTCTTTAGGTCGTGAATCAGCTCGGCGAGATCCTCGATCGAATAAATGTCATGGTGTGGCGGCGGCGAGATGAGTCCGACGCCCGCAGTGGTACCACGCACCTTGGCGATGGGGGGATAAACTTTGGAGCCGGGCAACTGGCCGCCCTCACCGGGCTTCGCACCTTGCGCCATCTTGATCTGGATCTCCTTCGCGCTGGTGAGGTATTCACTCGTGACGCCGAAGCGGCCGGAGGCAACCTGCTTGATGGCGGAATTTTTCGAGTCACCGTTGGCCATCGGCGAGAAGCGGGCGGGGTCCTCGCCGCCCTCGCCGGTGTTGGACTTGCCGCCGATGCGATTCATGGCGATGGCGAGCGTCTCGTGTGCCTCGGCGGAAATGGAGCCGTAAGACATCGCGCCGGTCTTGAAGCGGTGCATGATGCTCTCGGCCGACTCGACTTGGTCGAGCGGAATGGCCGCCGTGCCATTCTTGAAATCAAGCAGGCTGCGGAGCGTGCAGATTTTTTGGCCCTGGTCGTTGATGAGACGTGAGTACTCTTTGAAGGTGGTAAAATTGCCGGTGCGCGCGGCCTTCTGAAGTTTGTGGATCGCCTCGGGGGTGAAAAGGTGCGCCTCGCCGTCGGCACGCCACTGGTAAAGACCGCCGACGGGCAGCGTGTGGCCGTTGACCTGTCGCTCGGGGTAGGCCTGATGATGGCGCATGAGTACCTCGCGCGCGATGATGTCGAGGCCAATGCCGCCAACACGTGACGATGTCCACGTGAAATATTTGTCCACCACGTCCTGTCCGAGTCCAACGGCCTCGAACACCTGTGCGCCGCGATAGGACTGGATCGCCGAGATGCCCATCTTCGAGGCAACCTTCACGACGCCTTTCGATGCGGCTTTCACCATGTTTTTGCAGGCTGTCTTGTGGTCAATGTTAGTGAGCACGCCCTCGCGGATCATGTCGTCAATCGTCTCGAACGCGACGTAGGGATTGATCGCACCGCAGCCGTAGCCGATAAGCAAAGCGAAGTGGTGCACCTCTCGCGCCTCGCCGGTTTCCAGCACAAGGCTGACCTTCATGCGGAGGCCCTCGCGAATAAGATAATGGTGAAGGCCGGCAACGGCAAGCAGTGCAGGAATGGGGGCGTTGTCCTTGTCCACGCCGCGGTCGCTGAGGATGAGCACGCTTACCTCGGCGGTCTCGATGAGCTTGCGGGCGGACTTGCAGAGCTCGTCCATCGCCTTGGCGAGACCCTTCTCGCCGCGCGAGGCGCGGAAGAGGATTGGCAGCACGCCGGCCTTGAGGCCGGGCAGCGCGAGCCGGCGGATTTTTGCCAGCTCCTCGTTGGTGATGACGGGCCACTCTAGCTCGAGACGGCGACAATCGGACGGCTGCGGCTCAAGGAGGTTGCCCTCCGCGCCGAGCAGTGTCTCGGCGGAGGTGATGAGCTCTTCGCGGATGCAGTCGATCGGCGGGTTGGTCACCTGCGCGAAGAGCTGTTTGAAATAATCGTAAAGCAGCCGTGGCTTATTGGATAGCACCGCGAGTGCGGTGTCGTTACCCATCGAGCCGACAGCCTCGACCCCGTCGCGCGCCATCGGCGTGAGGAGGATGCGCTCGTCCTCGTTGGTATAGCCAAATGCGATCTGGCGCTGGAGCAGTGTCGCGTGGTCGGGCAGCGGTACCTCGGGCGCGCTGGGCAGATCCTCTAGATGCACGAGATGCTGGTCGAGCCACGCGCGGTAGGGGCGGGCGTTGACGATCTCGCGCTTGATCTCCTCGTCCTCGACGATGCGGCCCTGCACCGTATCCACGAGAAACATTTTCCCTGGCTGGAGACGGCCCTTTTGCACGATGGTTTCGGGCGGCAGGTCAAGTACGCCGGCCTCGGAAGCCATGACGACGAGTCCGTCGCTTGTGACGTAGTAGCGCGAGGGGCGCAGGCCGTTGCGGTCGAGGATCGCGCCCATCTGCTTGCCGTCGGTGAACGCAATGGCGGCGGGGCCGTCCCACGGCTCCATCAAACAGGAGTGATACTCGTAAAACGCCTTGCGTGCGTCATCCATCGTCTGGTGGTTCGACCACGGCTCGGGAATCATCATCATTACTGCGTGCGCCAGCGGGCGACCGGCGAGAACAAGCAGTTCGAGCGTGTTGTCGAACATCGCAGAGTCGCTGCCGTTGGGATTGATGACGGGCAGAAGTTTCTTGAGGTCGTCGCCGAATAGCTCTGATGCGAACAGTGCTTCGCGGGCCTTCATCCAATTGATGTTACCGCGCAAGGTGTTGATCTCCCCGTTGTGCGCAATGTAGCGGTAGGGGTGCGAGCGGTCCCAGCTCGGGAACGTGTTCGTCGAGAATCGGGAGTGGACGAGCGCGAGCGCTGTCTCCATCGCCGGGTCGCGCAGGTCGGGGAAATATGCCGGAAGCTGCTCGGTGAGGAGCATGCCTTTGTAGACCATGGTCTGTGCCGAGAGGCTGGCGATGTACCAATGCTCCGCCCCGTCCATCGTCGAGGCGCGGATGTCGGAGTAGGCGCGCTTGCGGATGACGTAGAGTTTGCGCTCGAAGGCGGCCGCGTCAGTCACGCCATCACCGCGGGCGATGAACACCTGCCGCATGAATGGCTCAGCCGACTTCGCGGTCTCGCCGAGCGAGGAATTGTCGGTCGGCACGGTGCGCCAACCAAGGAGATGCTGGCCCTCGGCGCGCACGATCTGTTCAAATTTCTGCTCAAGCTTGCGGCGTTGGGTGGCGTTGCGCGGGAAAAAAATCATGCCGCAGCCATACTCGCCCTCGGCGGGCAATGTGATGCGCGCGGTCGCGCACGCGGCCGCGAGAAACTTGTGCGGCATCTGCATGAGCACCCCTGCGCCATCGCCGGTGTTGGCCTCGCTGCCGGCCGCGCCGCGATGATCCAGATTTTGTAACACCTGCAAGCCCTGCTGTAGCAGGCGGTGTGACTTGCGCCCCTTCATGTCCACGACAAAGCCGACGCCGCAGGCGTCATGCTCGAACCAGGGGTCGTAGAGACCCTGTTTCGGCGGCAATCCGGGACGGCGGGTGGAGCGGGCGTTGGTGTTTGGCTGGCTGGGCATTGGGTGCTGGGAGAAAAGATGCCGTGCGGCGCGGGCGCGGGCGTCAATGGGAAACTGGATGGGACGGGAGTGTTAGTGTTGCGGATTTGGGAGCGCCTCACTTCATGTAAGGCTCAGGCCCGATTCGTGGTCAGGCTCTAGGTTGGCGTGGCGTGAGAGTGGTGGTCGCAACGCAAAAAAAGGCCGGTCGCTCGCGTGCGAGAGCCGGCCTGAAGGAGAGCATGGTTTCAGGTGGCCGCGTCAGAAGAAGCGGACGGTTTTGGTGGCCATCTTGGCGTGCTCCTCATCAGAGCAGCCCGCATTGGTCGAGACTCCTACGTCTACGTCGATGGGCTTCACTAGGTCGTTCGCGAGGAGGTAATTTTCGACCTCCTCACCAGAAATGTCGGCGAGCATGACCCCATCCACCTCAACGCAAGGCGAGAGGGGTTGGCCAGACTTCTGCACCATCTCGGCGTAATTCGCGCGATTGTTGATGATGTCAATGTCCTCAAACGTGAGGCCGTGCTTGCGGAGGACGGCGCGGACGCCGTTGGACCAACCGCAGGTGGGCTTGAGATAGGCTTTGATTTTCATGCTTGGAAACGTGCCGACAATAGCGCCGGGCGCAAACTACTGATGCAGGAACCGTGCGCGTTCAAGAGGAAGTTTGGAATTTTTTTGAGCGCGCTTCGGTGGGCCGACTCGGGACTCTGGGTTCTGGCGACTTCTTGGTTTTCTCGCGTCGGCTTGTATGGTTCAGCCCCGGCCATATTTTTCAGTTAAATTGGATCGTTGTTTTTATTCGTTTTTGACCAGACCAGCAGAAGTAGGCCGGCAACGACGTTCAGGAGCAGCATGTAGAAGATTGGCTAGCCGCCTTCGATTGTACCGAGCTGGAGCGATTAATCTCTGCCATCGAGAATCAGTTCGCGCTACATCGCACCCACTTAATTGCCAGATACCAATGAAAAACACCTTTCTAATTTGCGAGGTGCCACAAACCTTCACCCAGCATGCCTAGAGTTGATCGTGGTAATGGCGGGCCATTGGTCGAACAGATTCTCCACCGCTGCGACGGCGCGGGCCTCACGCTCGGGCCAGACGCCGTTGATTTCGACAAAGGGTAGACCGCGCGAGGTCAGCGCGTCGCGCCAGATCTGGCGGCACAGCGCACGGCCGGCGGCGTCGGGGAAACAGCGCTGTGGGTCAGGCGTCCACGGCAAGTCAGTGTCGCAAAGTAGCCAGAGTGCGACGCTCTGCGCCCGCCGCTCTGCCTCGGCCCGTACCCATGCAGGGCATGCGCCGGGAAACAGCAGATCGTCCCATAGCACGCACGTCAGCAATTCCGTGTCGCAGAAAACCGCGCGTCGCGCCCGCGCTGCCGCCGCGTCCTCGCCCCCAACTTGTCCGCGCGCGATGGCGTCGAGGTCGGCGGCCGTGATGACGCCGTTGTGGGTGTCCCAGAACTCTCGCACAAACTCCGGTACCCAAGGCTCGGCGAACCGCGCTGCGAGCTTTTCAGCAAGCGTGGTCTTGCCCGTGGACTCTGGACCGAAGAGGACAATGCGAAGTGGGGCTGCAGGACTCATGACAATATTTGCCGAGCGGGCGACCAGCAGGTCGTACGGCCGCCGACTGCTTCGCGGACGAGCGGCAGCTTGGTTTTCGGGCAAAGTCCGCCGGCCTCCCAGCGGTGCCAGAAAAGCCACGAACGAGGGATGTGGAGGTTCAGATCGGGTGGCAGGTAATCACCGCGACCCGCGATGGTGGCCAGTGCGAGCCGGGCGACACGGCGGCATTCGCGCCATAGCGCGCGTGTCTCGGCTGGACGGAGCGAGCCGGCCAAACGGCGCGGCTGAATGGCGGCGCGCCAGAGAATTTCATCGGCCATCCAATTGCCGATGCCGGGGAATCGATTTTGCATGAGCAGCACCGCCTTAATGGGCGCGCGGGCGCGGCGGTGAAGAAACGACGCCACCGCGTCGACCGTGAACGCGTCCGAGTGTATGGCTGGCGCGATATTCGTCCACCACTCAGGTGGTTCCGTGCCGCGGTGAAACCGTACTCGGCCAAACATCCTCAGGTCGCTCAATACGAGTGTCGTCCGCGTCAGTCGGAGCACCAGATGATCGTGTCGGTGCGGCTCATAGCCGGCCGGTTCGACGCGCAATTCACCGCTCATACCGAGGTGGACGCCGAGCCACATCCACCCGACCGGGCCGTGAAATCGGAAAAGTATCTGCTTAGCTGCCGCCTCGGAACCGAAAAACCTCGCGCCGACCAATGCACGGCGTAACGCGGCGGGGTTCGAGCCGCGAAACACTTGGGCGCGGTCATGCGTGATGACAGCAGCGACGCGTCGCTTGATGGCGGCCTGGTGCCAGCGTTTGCGGTAAAATTCTGCCTCAGCGAGCTCGGGCATGATTGGAAAAAATGCGGTGTTCTAAGCAGGAAATCAGGAGCCCAAGAGTATCGAAGAAGACCTAACGGCGAGGGCAGAACTAATTTAGAATTGGTTTTAAGCCTCTTAGCTTCCTGCTAACTACTCCGCAGGAATCAACTCAACTCCCAGTTGTAGTGGTAGCTCGATAGCATTCGCGGTTTTGCGGAAGCGACCTGCACGACGTCCTCGATGCGGCAGCCGCCGAGGCCAGGAAAATACAGCCCCGGCTCGACCGTGACGACCGAGCCGGTCTTCAGCTTGTAATCCACTGTGGCGCTCAGGCGTGGTGGCTCGTGCACGTCGAGGCCGAGGCCGTGGCCGGTGCCGTGAAAAAAACCGACCGAGCCACGCGGGGTGCATTTCGTTTTGTACCCACGGCACGTGAAAACATCGACGCAAGCGGCATGAACGTCGCGGCCATTCGCACCGGTGCGGATGCAGCCGAGCGCGGCGAGCTGGGCGTCGCGCACGGCGGTGACGAGCGCGCGCTGCGCGTCGCTCGCACGACCTTTAAGAAAGGCGCGGGTCATATCACCGTGATAGCCGGTCGCGGTCACGCGCGGAAACACATCTACGATGATCAGCTCGTGGGGGCGTAGCGGGCCGTGGCCGCGTTCGTGCGGGTCGCACGCCTGATCGCCGCCGGCGGCGATGGTATTGAGGGAGACCGCCCCAGCCTCAAGGCACGCGGTCTCGATCGCAACCTTGAGTCGCTCTGATGTGAGTATCGCGCCGCGATACCAGAGCCGATTGCCCCGAATTTTGCTGGCGTGCAACATATCTTGAGCGGCGGCAATCCCCAGCGCACTGCACCGGTTGCCCTCGCGGATGGCGGCGGCTTCGGCGGGCGTTTTGATTTCGCGCTCCGGAAAAAACGACCCGGCTGTCACCTTGATTCTCAGCCCGTGACGACGCAGACGGTCGATTAACCCAGCGGGAAAATCTTCGGGCACCGCGAAGCCGCGCAGGCGGTATGCGCGGGCGAGCAATAAAATTACTTCGGCTGCGCCGGCACGTGGTTTCGTAGACGGCCAGACGGCCGCCGCCTTTTTGAGCCACGGTTCCAACGGGAGCACGCGATCAAACCCGGATGTTTTTTTCGCGCGGCCAAATTCCAGTGCGCTGAGCACGGCGATTTTTTTACCGCGCGCGGCGAACGCGATAAATGGGTCTGGCACATCGAAACGCCCGAAGTACAGTATGTCGGCACTGCGGTCGGTACTGGCGTAGAGGAGGGGAGGGAGGGTTGGGCTCATTGCAGGAATGTTGGCTAAGCCTGCGTTCATTTCGGCACGAGGCGGATTTCGAAGATTTTGGGCCAGTTTTTGCCGGTGACGAAGATTCGGTTCTCGGCTGCGTCGTAGGCGATGCCATTAAGCACGTCGGTGTTTGGGTCGCGGTCGGCGGCCGGAAGCAGGCCGGCGAGGTCAATGAGACCGAGTACCTGGCCGCTGACGGAGTCAATCCGAGCGATCACGTCCGTTTGCCAGATGTTGGCCCAAATCTCGCCCTTCACATACTCCAATTCGTTGAGCATCGGGAGCGACTCGCCGCGCAAGCTCACGATAATGTTGCGCGTGACCGCAAATGTCACTGGGTCGAGGAACCGAATTTGCGCTGTGCCGTCACTCATGATCAGCTCGCGGCCGTCAGTCGCGAGACCCCAGCCCTCGCCGGCGTAGGTGAGCTCTTGTTTGCGGGCGAAAGTGGCGAGATCGTAGACAAACGCACGGTGGTTTTGCCAGGTCAGCTGAAAAATATTCCCGTTTAGCACGGCCAGGCCTTCGGCAAAAAATTCGGCGGACACGTCCGTTTGTCGTAGTACGTGACCAGTGTTTAGCTCAACGCGCCGCAGAGACGAGTGGCCGTTGAGGCCGGTGCTCTCGATCAGTGTGCCGTCGAGCCAAACCAAACCTTGCGTGAAAGCATTCCGGTCGTGCGGCCAGACGTTGACGACCTTGTAGCGGTAGAGCGGCACGGCCGGCCCCGCCACTGACGACGGCGCGGTAGTCGCGCGTTGGCCATCGCAGCCCGCGAGGAGTATGAGGCAAAGCGCGGCCGGCAACGCAGACAGACGCGACAAGCCATGGCGAAAAAATATGCGAGAGAACAACACAACCAAGCTGTGCCTCACCCCCGCCTGCGCGGCAATGGCGAAACAACGCTCACTCCAGCCGGTGCCGGCGGGCGTCCTTGCCTTTGGCCTCATCGGTGGGGAGTTGGTTGTTGGTCTTCACGATGAGCACGGGCGTCTTGTTTTTCACCCACACGTCGGCCTCTTTGAAGTGCTTGGCCGGGATGTTTTCGATGGCCTCACCGATGGTTTTTACGGGGAGGAGGCGGCCTTTTTTGGTGGTGTTGAACTCGTAGGCGGCGCGGTGGACGCGCTCCAGCGCCGTGGCGGGGCTTTCGTTCTCCGGGATTTGCAGCGCCCAGCCGGCGAAATCGTCCTTCGGCAGTTGGCCCTCGGGGTCGGACACGAGCAGGACGTACTGCTTTTTCATCGGCGGCGGTGCATCCTCACCCGCTTCGGGTTGGGCGGCGAGGTTCATTTCCTCCACGATTTGGCGGAGCAAGGCGGGAGCGACTTGGTTCTTTTTGAGAATTTCGGCGACCTTATTAATGTCAATTTTCGGCATGGGCTGGTAAAATGATTTGCCCCGACGAAACGGCGCGGTGTCGTTGACGCGACAACAAAAGCATGAGCACCACCGGTACCGACCCCTTGGCAGCGCAGCGAGACGACGAGATTTTCGACGTGGTTAACGACCGCGACGAGGTCGTCGGGCAGGCGACGCGCGCCGAAGTCCACAAGCGGCGACTGCTCCACCGCGCCGTGCATGTTTTAGTGTTTGGCGCGGACGGGCGGGTGTTTTTGCAGCAGCGCTCACGGCTCAAGGACACGTCGCCTGGCCTCTGGAACTCTTCGTGCTCTGGCCATCTCGACACGAGCGAGTCCTACGACGTGGCCGCTGTGCGCGAGCTGAAGGAGGAGATTGGCCTGATGGTGACCCCGCTGACGCGGCTTACGCGCGTGCTCAAGCTGGAACCTTGCCGTGAAACCGGTTGGGAGTTCGCCTGGATATACACGGCCCATGGTGATGGGCCGTTCACACTGCACCCGGCCGAGGTCGAGCGGGGAGAGTGGCGCACGGTGGACGAGGTGACGCGAGCAATCGCAGAGCGCTCGGGGGAGTTTTCGCGGGCTTTCGCGTATCTGTGGCCGAAATTTCTGGCCGCGAGCGGTGTCAAAGGAGTTTGAATAGAAAGAAAGCTAGGTGCGGACGGATTGTTCAGGCCTCAGTCCTTCCCTTGTCTCGCTCAATTTTTGTGTCGCATCGTGTTTTTGGAGGCCAATGCCTTGCCGGGGGTGGTGGCGAAATGGGCTTGAAGGGGCGGGCGGGGCCGTGTGCCTTGAGCGACGTGTCCGCCGAGAAAAAACCGCTCCTGATGCTCGGGCTGCCCAAGGGCAGCCTCGAGGAATCCACCAAAAATCTTTTCGCCAAGGCCGGCTGGAAGATCACGTCCAGCTCGCGCTCCTACAAGCCGTCCATTGACGACCCCGAGCTCGATGGCCGCTTCGTGCGCGCGCAGGAGGTCAGCCGCTACGTCGAGCACGGCTTTTTCGACTGTGGTCTCACGGGACTCGATTGGATCAAGGAAAACGAGTCCGATGTCGTCGAGGTGTGCGACCTCATCTACAGCAAGGCCTCCACCCTCAAGTCTCGCTGGGTGCTCTGCGTGCCAGAGGCGTCGTCTGTAACCAAGCCCGAGCAACTCGCGGGCAAACGTGTCGCCACCGAGCTGGTCGGCACGGTGAAGCGCTACTTCGCGGCCAAAAAAATCCCGGTCGAGGTCGAGTTTTCCTGGGGTGCGACAGAGGTAAAAGTACCCGACCTCGTGGATGCGATTGTGGATATCACTGAGACTGGCTCATCGCTTCGCGCCAACAAGCTCCGCATCGTGGACACGCTACTGGAAACGAACACCAAACTCATCGCAAACAAGGCGAGCTGGGCCAATCCCGCGAAGCGCAAAAAAATCGAGACCATCGCACTTTTACTGCGTGGCGCGCTGGAGGCCGGGAGCAAGGTCGGTCTCAAGATGAACACTCCGAAAAAGTCGCTCGACGCCATCCTCGCAGCCATCCCTGCGCTACGCAACCCGACCATCTCGCCCCTGAGCAACGCCGACTGGATCGCGCTGGAGACGATCATTGATGAGAGCGTCGTGCGCGAGATTATCCCCCAGCTGAAGTCGCTCGGCGCTGAGGGTATCGTGGAATATCCACTGAACAAGGTGGTGTATTGAAGGCGCAAAGGCAGGCGGTAGAAGTTAAAGCTGGAAGCTAGGAAATCATAAAACGGACTCCGGGTATGCATCCACCGGCGTTCTGGTTTCTGAATTTATTCTGATCGGTCTTTTTCTGAGTTTTTGGTTTCCCGCATAAACTCCGGCTCTGTTTTTGCGCCTTTGCACCGTTGGGTCTTTGCGCTTAAGCCCTTTCCGTCATGGCCAAAGTCACAATTGCCCTGCTCCAACACGCCAGCGCCGCCGACCCGGCGGCAAATACGGCGAAGACGCTTTCGCTTGCGGAGCGCGCAGTCCGGCGGGGTGCGAACATCATCTGTACGCAGGAGCTGTTTCGTTCGCCGTATTTTTGTCAGAGCGAGGACTATGCGCACTTCGCTCTCGCCGAAAAAATCCCTGGTCCAACCACCGAGATCTTTCAGTCGTTCGCCCAAAAGCACGGCGTTGTCGTGATCGCGTCGCTTTTCGAGCAACGCGCACCCGGCCTTTACCACAACACGGCCGCTATCATCGACGCCGACGGCTCCCTGCGCGGTTTGTATCGCAAGTCTCATATCCCTGATGACCCGCTCTACTACGAGAAATTTTATTTTACACCCGGCGACACCGGTTTTCGCGCGTGGTCGACAAAGTTCGGTAAGCTCGGCGTGCTCATCTGCTGGGACCAGTGGTTCCCCGAAGCCGCTCGGCTCACCGCGCTGGCGGGTGCGGAGATCATTTTTTATCCGACGGCCATCGGCTGGCACCCGCGTGAAAAGAAGAAAATCGGCTCGAAGCAGCATGCGGCATGGGAAACCATTCAACGCAGCCATGCGGTCGCCAACGGCTGTTTCGTCGCCGCTGTCAACCGCGTCGGCCGCGAGCGTCCGGCCGGTGGCGACGGGCTGGAGTTTTGGGGGCAGAGCTTTGTGGCGGGCACGAGCGGTGAAGTTCTCGCCAAGGCGAGCGCAGCCAAGGATGAAGTGCTCCTCGCGACGCTGGATCTTGCCCAAGTGGACGACACCCGCACGCACTGGCCGTTTCTGCGCGACCGCCGTATTGACGCCTACAGCGATCTGACAAAGCGTTTTCGCGATTAGAATTCCTTGCGCCTTTGCCACCTGCGCCCCGTGCAACCCAAAATCGAAATTACAAAATCCAAAATCGGAGCTTCCGTTCCGCCCGGCTTTCGCTTGCCCGCCGAGTGGGAGCCGCAGGCCGCAGTATGGCTTTCGTGGCCGCACCGCCGCGCAACCTGGCCCGGCGGATTTCGCCCGATTCCCGCGAAGTTCGCCGAGATTGCCGCAATCATTTCGTGTTTTCAGGAGGTTCGCATCAACGCTGCCCGTCCGTCGCACGCGCGGATCTGGGCCGCGCTCAACCGCGCTAAGGCCGACCTCTCCCGCGTCACGCTCTTTCCGCATCCAACCGACGACGCGTGGTGCCGCGACCATGGCCCCATTTTCATCAAGCATACGCGCACCGGCGAGGTCGCCGTGACCGACTGGAAGTTCAACGCGTGGGGCGAAAAATATCCGCGCTGGTCGCTCGACAACGCCATTCCGGCGCGCACCGCCCGTGCGCTCGGCCTGCGCCGCTTTGCACCCGACATGGTGCTGGAGGGGGGCTCGATTGAC
>CAIQKQ010000071.1 GCA_903872425.1 uncultured Opitutia bacterium
ATCACAAGGGTGTCACGGACAACCTTGCGGAGATCAATGCGGTGTTTCTCACCGGGCATCCCACGTGCAAATGAAAGGAGCTGACGCACGATAACTGAGCCGCGGCGCGCGCTGTTCTCCACGGTAGCAAGGAGCATGAGGGCATTGGTGTCGGTGAGCGACGGACGGAGCATGGCCGGCACCATGAGAATGGGCGCGAGGATGTTATTGAGATCGTGGGCGACGCCGCTGGCGAGGCGGCCTACACTCTCGAGACGCTGTTGCCGAAGGAGCTGAGCTTGGAGCGTGCGGCGCTCGGAAATGTCGCGCAGGATGGTGAGGTGCAGGCCGGGCAGGATGTGGGCGATTGCGCTGTAATCCACCACCACAGTACCGGCGTCCTTGCGTCGTAGAGGCGTCTCGCCGGTCATACGGCCTTTGATCAGAAACTCGCGCCATGCGCCGCTCGCCCACGCAGGGTCGGAGGCGGCGAAGACTTGCTGAATACCAAGGGCGACTAGTTCATCTCGCGTGTAACCAAGGAGCTGGCACGCGGCGGGGTTGGCATCCACATAGCCACCGTCGTCATTAGCGAGCAGAATGGCGTCATGCGAGTGGTCGAAGAGGGCCTGAAGGCGGCGCTTGTTGGTGATGAGCGCCGACTCGGCCTCAATGCGGTCGTTGATGTCGATACCCGCGCCGATATGACCGAGAAACTCCCCGCCCGGCGAGAAACGCGGCACGCCGGTATCCGTAATCCAGCGATACTGGCCAGAGTGGTGGCGCAGGCGGTATTCACGGGTGAACGGCTGTCGCGTATGGCCGCCTCGGCGCGTATGCGCAAACAGTCGGCCCGGTCGTCGGGGTGCACCCCATCAGCCCAGCCTGAGTTCAACTCATCTTCCCACGCACGACCGGTGAAAGCGAGCCAGCTCTGGTTGAAATAATGGCAGCGCTGGTCGGCACCCGCCATCCATATCAGCACTGGCGCGGTGTCAGCCAGCCCGCGGAACCGCGCCTCGCTTTCGCGCAACGCCTCCTCGGCCAGCCGCCGCTCAGTAATATCCTGGGCGTTGAAACATACCCGTTTCACGCCTCCGTCCGCCTCGCGGACGGGCGTGTAGGTCGCGGCAAACCACCTACTCCCGCCCCGGCGGTCGTGCAGTTCGACCTCGTGCTGTACAGCTTGGCCGGTGAACGCGGCCTTGATATTCCGTAGTGTCGCCAATGCGAATTCCAGCCCAAGCACTTCCACCAGCGTCTGCCCCACGCGTAACGTGCGCCCAAATACTTCTTGCGCCATCAACGACGCCGCCTGGTTAAACAGCTCCACCCGTCCGTCGGGCTCCAGCAGTAGAAACGCCTGCCCGGTGGACTCGACCACCGCCTGCAGCTCCTGCTCCGAACGGCGCAGTTCACGCGTGCGTCGCTCGAGAAGATTTTGCACCCGCAGAAGCGACTTCTCGCGACGTGCCATCTCGCACAGACTACACAAATAATCTGGTGCATAGGGCCGCCGCAGGTGCGCGCTGGCCCCGGCCTGCATCGCACGCACGGCGAGCGTCGGCTCGCGCTGCACCGTGACCGTAAAATACACTGCGTCAGGCCAGCGCGCCACCAGCTCCGCCAGCCATCCCAAGTCTACCTCTGGCCAATCCAAATCGAGCACCACCGCCTCGCACTCCTTCTCCACGAGCCGCAACTCTGCCTCGGCCCGGCTGGCCGCGCACCGCACCCGAAAGCCGTTCGCCGCAAACGCCGCCTCGACCGCCGCCAGCTCCTCATCCTCATGGGCCACGAGCAGTACGCCTGGTTGCGCCGCCGGTTCCGCGTGTTGCAACAACCGGTCCACTTGCCTCAAAAAAATCTCCGGCTCCACCGGTAGTCGCACAAAGGCGTTGGCCCCAAGATCTACCACGATGCCCTCTGTATCCGCCCCTGCATAGGTAGCAGATGCGACGAGGATCGGCGTCTCATTGAAGCTCCGATAGGCCGGCGAACGCAGCATCCGACACAACCGCACCCCATCAATCTGCGGCAAGCCGAGGTCCGTCACGACTAGCGCTGGGGCTTCCGCCTCCATTGCGACCAACACGGAACGGACCGCGCTATGGTCAGAAACCCGTAGTCCATGTTTCAACAACAACGCGCATAAAGGCCGACGTTGGCTCTCGTCATCGTTGATGACAACGACCAGTGGCGGAAGAGCGGGAGAAACGGATGACATTGGGCGGGCAGCGCAAGCGACGGGAGGAGTGGGGACGAGTTTAGCGCATGTGGCAAGAGCCGCAGCGCTAGGGATTGTAACCCATTCGTCACAATTCCGACGCGAAACCGTAACAGTGCGTAGGCATTGTCCTGTGTAGCCAAGCGCATACGCGCAGGGCTTCAGCTCGCAACTGAATCACACCCGAAATCCGTTCTAATGACACGTCCATGAATAAACTCCGCATGAAATGGCTGGCGCTGCTTTGCAGCTTAGCCCTCGGCGCTGCTTGCGTCGCGCATGCACAAGATAACCGCGCCATTCTCGACCTGCTGGTCAGAAAAGGTACGATCACCGACCAAGAGGCTGAGGATCTCCGCAGCGAGGTCGCAAAGCAAAATCTGTCAGCCCTCGTTTCGACGGGGCTTGGCGCGAACCTAGAAAAGCTCGCCCTCACGGGTCGCTTCCAGTCCCAGTTCGTGGGACTTGGCACCGAAACTGGGGTGGCGGCGTCCAACCCGGCCGCAACGAACCACTTTCTTCTGCGCCGGATCTACCTTGGCATGAAACCACAATTTGCCAATGGCTGGTCAGGTTTCCTGAACTACGATTTTGCCGGCTCGACCTTTGATGCCGCCCAGATCACATGGAGCGAGCGGCCCGAGTTGGTGCTCGACATCGGTTTCCGCAAAGTGCCGTTCGGTTACGACGAATGGTCCATCTCTAGCGGTGCGTTGAAAGCCATTGAACGCTCGTCCATCACGCGTTTCTTTGTCGAGAGCAACAACGGACTCAGACTCGGCGGGGGCAGTTACCGGCAGGGGGTATTTGTCGGCGGTGCATCCTCGGCCACACAGGGAGGCTGGAGTTACAACTTCGCCGTCACCAATCCTGAGCGCGATGAGAGTGCGGCGGGGGCCGCTGGCGTTGGCGGTGCGACCAACAACAATTTCGCCTACTGGGGCAACTTCGGCTACAGCCACAAATTTGGCGAGGGTCTGCTGAACTCCTGGAAAATCGGCGCATCGGCCGGGTTGCTAACCGACCAAGGCGGCTCCGGACTCTCAGCGGCCGGCGCAGTGCTGGGCGGCGGGGGAAACGTTGGTAAACGCAACGATCTCTCGGTCTTCTCCGTGTACGCTGATTTTTACTATGACAAGTTCTCGCTGGTCGGCGAATACTATTGGGCAAAGGATGAACTCGGCCGCCTCGGCAGCACGGCCACGACTGGGTTGGACTCCAAACCTTCAGGCTTCTGGATCCAGCCGTCCTATCGATTCGGTCAGTATGAGCTTGTCGCGCGTTACGGGCAGGTGGACTCAGATGGCCGCGGCATCCAGCCCGGCGACCTCATCCGTTCCGCGCCCAGTGTCGCCACCGGGCTCACGATGGACACGATGAACGATTGGTATTTCGGTCTGAACTGGTATATCCTCGGGAACGACCTCAAGCACGATGTAAAATTCCAAATCGGCTACACCAAGGCCACGTCCAAGGACCGCCTCGTACCGGCCGCCGCGCCTGTGGGTGTCAAAGAACTTACCACCGAGGGTGTCCGTGCCCAGATGCAGATTAATTTTTGAACCACAACCGCTCCAATTCTCCCAATAAGTTCCTCTCCTTCCATGAAACTCAATTCCCTCATCTCCCGCCTCGCTGCCACACTGCTGCTCGGCGTCGGCTCGGCTTTTAGCCAAGCTATCAAGGTCGATGCCACGCTGCCCGACTACAAACCCGTAAGCGGCATCTCTGGCAAGATTAGTTCCATCGGCTCGGACACCCTGAACAACCTGATGACATTCTGGGCCGAGGAGTTTAAAAAAATCTATCCCAACGTATCCATTGAGATCGAAGGCAAGGGCTCCTCGACCGCGCCGCCGGCGCTTATCGCCGGCACAGCACAGCTCGGGCCCATGAGCCGCAAGATGAAGGCCGAGGAAATTGACGCGTTTGAGAAAAAATATGGTTACAAGCCCCGCCTTGTCGGTGTGTCCATTGACGCGCTCGCCGTCTACGTCAACAAGGACAATCCGATCAAGTCGCTCACGCTTCAGCAGGTGGACGCCATCTTTTCCACCACGCGCAAACGTGGCGGACAGAACATCACCACCTGGGGCCAACTCGGACTTACCGGCGAGTGGGCGAGCAAACCCCTCTCCCTCTACGGCCGCAACAGTGCTTCGGGTACCTATGGTTTTTTCAAGGAAAACGCCCTTAACAACGGCGACTACAAAAGCAGCGTGAAGGAGCAACCCGGCTCGGCATCGGTCGTGCAGGGCGTCGAGAAGGAACTAGGCGGCATCGGCTACTCTGGTATCGGCTACAAGACCTCTGGCGTCCGCGCCGTGCCACTGTCCGACAAAGCCGGAGCGATCGAGGCCTCGCAGGAGATGGCTGAGACCTTCACTTATCCGATCTCGCGTTATCTCTATATCTACATTAACGCGAATCCCGCCAACGGTCCCGACCCAGTCGTAAAAGAGTTCATTCGCTTTGTGCTTTCAAAACAGGGCCAGCAAGCCACCGCCAAGGACGGCTACTATCCGCTCCCGGCGAAGAAGGCTGCAGAGTTCCTCGAAAGCTCAGGGGCGAAGTGAAGCATAATTGAAAAGTCAGTTTAATTTCACGGGCCGGGTGTTACCCCGGCCCGTTTTTTTGCTCTAATGCTCGAGTTTTGCAAATGACGGACAGGAAACGTTTGTAACCGAAACGTAACACGAATCCGGCCGTTCCCGCTTGTCGCCGGTTGGCTGCCAACCGCTACTCTCCGTGCGCATACTCGCACGCTGTGTTTCATGTCCGACAACCCATCACCGTCGCCGTCCCAACGCTTGCTCGCCACCAAGGCTGTTTCGCGCCGCGTCAAGCTGATTGATCGCACCGCCAACTTCGTAATCCATGCCAGCGGTATTGGTATTATTGTCATAGTCGCGCTCATTTTTGTGTTTATCGGGGCAGAGACATTACCCCTCTTCCGTTCTGCACGGCAGGCAATAAAATTTGAGCAACGCTTGCCCGAGGTGACTAAGGCAACGCATGTGCTAATGCTTGGAGTGGATGAATATGAGGCGCATGTCTACTGGCTCGACACCGACGCTGGCGCGCTGCGCTTCCTCAGCACCGCCACTCACGGCATTGTCGCGCAGGCACCGCTGCCCGCGTTGGCCGGTACACACGCCACTGCCGCCTACCGCACACCCTCGCGGGACAAGCTCACTATCGGCACTGCCGACGGCCGGGTGATTTTCGCTGAGGCCAAATTCGCTGTCGCTTACGACGCGCAGAACCGCCGCACCATCACGCCCTCAGCCCGGCAGCTCGGCGTCGTCAGCGTCGCGCCCGGCCGAGCCGTGACCGTCGTCCATGTCCGCCAAAATTCCTCCGGAGACTGGCTCTATTCGGTCGCAACCGACGATGGCCGCGTCTTCACCGGAAAATTCGTCGAAGACGAACCATTCACCGATCCTAAATCGGTCGGCAGGGCTGAAAAATTATCGGGTAAAATCACCGGCCTCGCAGGTGACTTCGAGGGCAACCGGCTGTTTGTCGCTACCGACGACGGCAAGCTGTGCCAGTATTACCTTGCCGAGAACCGGGACGTGCCGTTCCGCATCTACGATTTTCCCGGGCGCGTGACCGCACTCGATTATTCCATTGGAGACTCCGCGCTGTTGCTCGGTCTCGGCGACGGCAGCGTCGAGGCTTGGTTTGGCGTCCGAGAAAACGAGACCGACACCCTGCGCCCAATCCATCGCGTCCATACTTTCGCCAAGCTGCCTGCCGCCGTGACTTGGCTCCAGCCTTCGGGCCGGGATAAGGGATTCGTCGTGGGTGCCGCCGATGGTACTATACAACTCGATTTCACGACATCTGAGCGTACTATGCTCACCAGCAAACTCGCCGCCCCTGTGCACGCTCTGGCCTATTCGTCCAAGCTCACCGCACTGCTCGCGCTCGGGACCGATGGCACACTGCGTGTCACTGCCGTGGACAATCCGCACCCTGAAATTTCATTCAAGACCCTTTTCGGCAAGGTGCATTACGAGGGATACGACGCACCTGAATATATCTGGCAGAGCACCGGCGGCACGGACGACTTCGAGGCGAAATTCTCCCTAGTGCCACTTATCATCGGCACGCTTAAGGGTTCTTTTTATGGCTTAATGTTCGCCATTCCTATCGCCGTACTTGCCGCACTCTACACCTCTCAGTTTATGGCCCCTTGGCTGCGGAGCTGGCTCAAGCCCGCTGTCGAAATTATGGCAGCATTACCGTCGGTGGTTATCGGTTTTCTCGCGGGCCTGTGGTTCGCCCCGTTGCTGGAAACAGTGATGCCGGGAACGTTGCTCTGTGTTTTCACTGTGCCGCTCGTAATCGTGGCCGGTACGATCGGATGGATGCTGCTACCACGCGCCGTGCGTCACAAGGTTCCCAACGGTTGCGAGTTGGCTCTCATCCTCCCGCTCGTACTGCTTGGGGCTTGGCTCGGGCAGTTGCTCGGCCCGGTTGTCGAGTCAGCCTTTTTTCACGGAGACTATAAACAATGGGTTTTCGCCCAGTTCGGCCAGCAGTTTGAACAACGTAATTCCATTGTGATAGGCATAGCCATGGGGTTTGCCGTTATCCCGCTCATCTTCACGATCTCAGAAGACGCATTTTCTAATGTTCCCTCGTCGTTTAAGTCCGCCAGCTACGCGCTTGGAGCAAGCCGCTGGCAGACAGCGTGGAGGGTCATACTACCTACGGCCAGCCCTGGCGTGTTTTCGGCCGTGATGATCGGGTTCGGTCGAGCAGTTGGAGAAACGATGATCGTGCTTATGGCCACGGGCAACACGCCCATCATGAGCTTCAGCCCATTCAACGGCATGCGGACACTTGCCGCCAACATCGCCGTCGAGATCCCCGAGGCGCCCGTCGCCGGCACGCTTTATCGGGTGCTTTTCGTGGCGGCGCTCTTACTTTTCGCGCTCACCTTCATCTGCAACACCATCGCCGAGGTCATCCGCCAGCGTCTGCGCGATAAATACAAGGCCGTCTGACCATGCACCGCCCCACTCTCACCCAGCCAACACAGTCGGCTTCGCGCATCGCCCAGCTCTTTCGCCGTGGCGACCATTGGCTATGGCTCTGCGGCGGTGCGCTCGGCCTGACGGTGCTACTTATCACAGGCCTCCTTCTGCTCGTCGTAGCCAACGGCTTCACTTATTTCTGGCCGTATAAGATCACCGCGGTGGATCGCGCCGACGGCACCAAGCTGATGGGGGTCGTCACCGCGACACAGCCCGCCGTCAAAGAAACACCCGCGCAGACGCAACTCCGGGTCGGCAACCGTGAGCTGAATAACTTTGATTTTATCTGGGTACCAACCGTACAGCTCACAAATTTTCACCAACCCCCAGATGCCGTGCAGATCGAGCGGCAGGAGAACGGCGACTTCATCGGCTTTCTCCAACGTGTCGAGGTGAAGGGCCAGACCGTCGCTAGCGGGGACGCGGCTTGGACTAAACTCCACGAGCTGCAACCCGGAGCTCGTGCCCTTGCCGCGCAGGCTAAGGCCATCCAACGCGACGGGATCGGCGCGGTTAACGCCCGTATGCAACGCGCCAAACTCCGGCTGCGCAGTGCCCAGCTCAAGGCCCCAACTGGTGCGGCCATTGACCCTTTGCTCAAGGCCTCCGTGGAGACTGAGGTCGCGGCCTTGCAGTCCGACTACGATAAACTCCGGGCCGTGTCCGGCGAGTTAGTTGCCCGTTCGATCGAGGCGCAGGCTGTACTCAGAACGATTGATGGGCAGGAGAAAACCATACCGCTCGCATCCATTGTCCGGGCCTTTCGCCCCAATACAATGAGCCTCGTGGAAAAATTCGGCCACTACCTCAGCCGCGCGGCCGACTTCGTCACGGGCGAACCACGCGAATCCAACACCGAAGGTGGAGTCTTTCCAGCGATTTTCGGCACCGTGATGATGACCCTCATCATGAGTGTCGTGGTCACGCCATTCGGCGTCATCGCCGCGTTTTATTTACGCGAATATGCGAAGCAAGGTCTCATCGTACGGCTTGTCCGCATCGCCATCAACAATCTCGCCGGCGTTCCGTCCATCGTGTTTGGCGTGTTCGGGCTGGGTTTCTTCGTGTATTTCGTCGGCGGCGGTATTGACCAGGTCTTTTTTCCAGAGCGGCTGCCCGCACCCACATTTGGCACGGGCGGCATTCTGTGGGCCTCCCTCACTTTGGCGTTGCTCACGGTTCCCGTGGTGATTGTCGCGACGGAGGAGAGTATCGCGGCGGTGCCACGCGGTGCGCGCGAGGGATCGCTCGCGTTAGGGGCGTCAAAATTTCAGACGATTTTTAATATCGTGCTGCCTGCGTCCGTGCCCGGCATTCTCACGGGCGTCATCCTCGCCATGGCGCGTGGGGCGGGCGAAGTCGCGCCGCTGATGATCACAGGGGTCGTTAAGCTCGCACCCGAGTTGCCACTGGACGGGAGTTATCCATTTTTTCACCTTGACCGAAAGTTTATGCACCTCGGTTTCCATATTTACGACGTGGGTTTCCAGTCACCCAACATTGAGGCGGCGAAGCCCATGGTGTTCACCACCACCTTGCTACTCATCTCGATTGTAGTCTTCCTTAATCTCTTTGCGATCGGCCTGCGCGACCGCATTCGCCGGAAATACCAAACCGGCGCCTTCTGACCATGCCACTCGTCGTCTCCGCACCGTCCATGGAACCATCCTCTGCCGTCCCGCCCCCTCACCCGCCCCGCCCTGTCATGCCGGGTCGCGAAGCCGCCCGACCCGCTGCGACTGCGTTGCCGCCGAAGATCCGGGTACGCGGTCTCGATTTGTTTTATGGTGCGAAACAGGCGCTCCATGCTGTCGCGCTCGACATCGCCGAGAAAAAAGTCACCGCCTTTATTGGACCGTCCGGTTGCGGAAAGTCCACTTTGTTGCGCTGCTTTAACCGCATGAACGATTTAGTGGATGGGGTCCGCATTCGCGGAGAGGTGCTCCTTGGCGGACAGGACATCCACGCCCCCAACCTCGACGTGATCGAGCTCCGCAAGCGAGTTGGTATGGTCTTCCAGAAGTCCAACCCGTTTCCGAAATCAATCTATGAAAATGTCGCCTACGGACTGCGCGTCGCCGGCGTCAGCCAGAAAGCCGCGCTCGATGGCGTCGTAGAGAAATCCCTGCGCGGTGCCGCCCTCTGGGACGAGGTAAAAGACCGGTTACACGAGAGCGCACTCGGCCTCTCTGGTGGCCAGCAGCAACGCCTCTGCATCGCGCGGGCCGTGGCCGTCGAACCGGATGTCATTCTCATGGATGAGCCGTGCTCCGCCCTCGACCCCATCGCCACCGCCAAGGTCGAGGAACTCATCCACGAGTTGAAGAAGCAATTCACCATTGTCATCGTCACCCACAATATGCAGCAGGCCGCACGTTGCTCTGATCAGACGGCATTTTTCTACCTTGGCAAACTCATCGAATACGCCGAGACCCGTACCATCTTTATGAACCCCGCCAATGCCCAAACTGAGGCCTACGTTTCCGGCCGCTTCGGTTGAGCATGTTGAGAATCAAGGAGCTTAAATTTGACTCCGGATTGATGCTGGCTCCTGACTCCTAAATACTATCTGTTCGCTCCTCCCACTCATGAAACGTTTCTTTGACGCCGAGCTCGAGACCTTCCGTTCCCATCTCATTCTCATGGGTGAGACTTCCTTTCGCCAAGTGCGCGATGCCATTAAAGCACTCGTCGAGGCCAATATCGCACTTGCGGACCGTGTCATTGCGGCCGACGACGAGGTGGACCAACTTGAAATCAAAATTGATGACGAAGCCATCCGCTACATGAACCTTCGCTCGCCCATTGCCACCGAGCTGCGATTTGTGATCGTCGGCATGAAAGCCAGCCATGACCTAGAACGTGTTGGTGACGAAGCCAGCAACATTGCTAAGCGCGCTGTCAAACTCGCAGCGGAGCCGCCCCTAAAGCCCTACGTGGACATCCCCCGCATGGCCGCCATCGCCTTGGAAATGTTGCGTGATGCCCTTGATTGCTTTCTGCATCTCGATGCAGACAAAGCCATCGCGGTTATCAAACGCGACTCGGAGGTGGACGCCATCAACCGCCAGCTCTACCGCGAACTGACCAGCTTCATGATTGAGAAGCCTGAGACAATCAGCCGCGCCTTGGAGCTGATGTTTATCTCTAAGTCTATCGAGCGAATCGCCGACCACGCGACAAACATTGCGGAAGAAATGGTTTTTCTCGCTCAAGCTCGCGACATCCGCCACACGGATGAGTTGAAGAAAAGCGAACCTATCTGACGACCTAGTTTGACCCCGCATGACCGGGCTTGCGCGCGGCTATCATTCCGTTTGCCTTATGCGCTGTGAACTCCGCCACTGTTCCTCCGTCTTCGCCCAAGCGCCCGCTCTCACTCGGCGTCATTTTTCTGACGCTCTACATTGATCTCATTGGGTTTTCGATCATATTTCCACTCGGTCCCGACCTGCTGAAACATTACCTGGCCGTAGACGGCAACAGCGGCGCACTCGGTTGGCTACTCGCGCACATTGCTGCGCTCGCACAGAGTGCTGGCATCGAGAACTATGCGCCAGTGCTCTTTGGCGGCGTGCTCAGCTCTATTTTTTCCATCCTGCAGTTTGTGTTCGCGCCGTTCTGGGGTGCACTCAGTGATCGGCGCGGGCGGCGCGGCGTGCTGCTACTAACGGTCGCGGGCACTGCGCTCGGCTACCTCGTGTGGGCGGTAAGTGGTTCGTTCTGGTTGTTCCTGCTCTCGCGCGTCGTGACGGGCGGTTTCGGTGGCAATCTTTCCGTCGCTACGGCCGCCGTAGCCGACGTGACCACGCGCGAGGAACGCTCAAAGGCGATGGGGCTTGTCGGTGCGGCCTTCGGACTCGGCCTCGTCACCGGCCCGATGCTCGGCGCATTCGCGCCACAGCTCAATATCGCCATCCATCCGACGCTTGCGCGTTTTGGTTTCAACCCATTCTCCATCGCTGCGCTCATGGCCTTCGCGCTTAGCCTCATTAACCTTGCTTGGATCTGGCAGAGATTCACCGAGACGCTCACGCCCGCCATGCGCGCCGAGGCCCGCGAACCACGCCTCCGCAACCCCATTGCCGCCATCTTTGGTCTCACCAGCCCCTCGTTGCGCCGCGCTAACCTCGTAGCATTTATATTTTCAGTCGCATTCGTCGCAATGGAGTCATCGCTCACATTTCTCGCGACCAAACGCTTTAACTACACGGAACGTGAGAACGGCCTCTTACTCGGCTTTCTCGGATTGTGCGCCATCGTCACGCAGGGCTACATTGTGCGAAAGCTGCTGAAAACGATGGAGGAAATCCGGGTGCTCACACTGGGGCTTGCGTTTTCTGCTGTTGGCCTGCTGGCCATCGGATACGCCGACCGCCTCGGCGTGCTGCTGGCCGGGATCGCCTGTCTGGCGCTCGGCTCCGGCCTCGTCAATCCCGCTACCAGCGGTCTCATATCGCTTTACGCTGACGCCCGCGAACAGGGTCGCGTGCTCGGCATCTTCCGCTCACTCGGCTCGCTCTCGCGCGCTATCACGCCGATGCTGGCGGGCGTCATGTTCTGGCGGCTGGGCGCAACGAGCGTGTTTGTCGGCGGCGCCGTAATGTCGTTACTCGCGCTCGCGGTGAGCACTACTCTACCAAAACCGATGAAATAAAATGCGCTTGCGCCCATGGGTTGCTTGTTTTGTCGCCGCGCTGTCTCTGCTCGTCGGCTGCGCGACGCCCAAATCCGGCGTCAGCCATCGTACAGTCGTGCCGCCGAAGGCAACTTCTGTTACGCTACCCGCCGAACTCGTTGGTGGCCAATTCCTCGTCGTCACGCACTGGGATACCAATGGCCCATGGCGTTTCATTGTAGACACTGGCTCGACCGTCACACTCGTCTCACAGGAGTTTGCACGCCACTATGCGACCGAAGTGCCAGCTGGCGACATGGCCGCCGTGCATGTCCGTTCGGCAGATGGCCGCAGCGCACTTCTGCCCGGTGTACGTGTGAGCACCCTCGCACTCGGCGCGGTGCATTTCGAGAATGTCACCGCGCTCATTTTCGATTTTGACGAGCTCTCCGCGCATTACGGCCGAAAAATCGACGGTATCATCGGCTACACCTTGTTTCGCGACACCGTGCTCACACTCGACTACCCCCGCGCGCAGCTTCACCTCGCTCCCGCCGCTGTCACGCCCAACTTGCCCGGTCGCGTGCTGCCACTGCTTGGCGACTGGAGTCACCCCGTCGTGGCCGCTCAGCTCGGCGACCGATCCTTCAATGTTCTCCTTGACTCCGGCAGCGATAGCTCGCTCCGCTTAAATCCTGACATTTTCACCCCAAGCTACGTCGTCCCACCTCGCCCCGGCGCGACCATCGCCACGCTCACTGGTGACCACCAACAAGAGCTTGGTCGCCTCGCCGACGATCTCGCCCTTGGCGGACGTACGTTTGAACGACCGGTCGTCGAACTGACCGACCAACCCTCTGCCGTCGGCTCCGAGGTGCTCCGGCATTTCCGCGTAACACTCGACCCGCAGCATGGATTCGCCAGCTTCGAGCGCGACGGCGACGATCCGGTCGCCAGTCGCCCGCTGCGTAGCGTGGGTGTAAGTTTTCGCCACTTTCCTGCCTATTGGCGTGTGGTGAGCGTCGTGGCCGGTTCGCCCGCTGATGACGCCGGTCTCGAATCGGGCGACCTCGTCACGCGAATTAATAGCGAGCTCGTCGAACAATGGGGTCTCGAGCGCTACGAGATGCTCGTGCGGACCGCGTCCGCGATTGATTTCACGTTGCTCAACGGCCACACGGAAACGGTCGAGCACATCCGCACTTTTGTGCTCGTGCCATAGCCTGCGTACTCAAAACCCCAGCCGCGCCAGCTGCGCCACGCCGCCCAGCGCGATTGCGCCGCCTGCAAATCGGTTGATCCAGTGCAGCGTATTTGGCCCGAGGTGCTGTCGGCACCAGCCGGCGGTCGCGCTCCAAAAAAGCCACCACAGTGCCGAACCGGTGAAGACGCCCGCCACAAATTGGGTCCCCTCCCACCGCGTCGAACCGATTACTTTTGGCCCGAGCGCGGCAGCCACGCCGGCGAACGACAAAATTGTCATCGGGTTAGCCAGCGTAAGCAATAGCGTTGAACCGAAGGCCGCACGGAGATTGCGCGCGTGCGCGGGGGTGAAATCGGACTGCGCCGGCGGCGCACGCAAAATCGTCACCCCCAGCACAACCATAAAAATCCCTCCACCCGCCTGCAACGTGGCGTGAAACCGGTCCACCGCTGCGAGCAGTTGCGTGAGTGCAAACGCCGCCACTGCGCCGCACAAAGTGTCAGCCGTCGCCGCGCCCAGCCCCGACACGAAGCCAACCAGCCGTCCGGCCGTCAATGAGCGCCGCAGGCACAGCAACGCGATCGGCCCGACGGGGGCGGCGATTGAAATTCCGACAACGATGCCTGGAAGATACGTCATGGGCGCTCGCCGTCTGCGGCGCGTCTCAGCAAAAACAAGCCCGCTCCGTCATGCCCGCTTTCCCACGGATAGCTCATCGTTTCTTTTTCCAATTTGAACGGTCCGCCGGCCCGGCTCTCAAAAAACGCCGTGACGACACGTGCATTCTCCTCGGTGTCGAGACTGCACGTCGAATAGACCAGCCGCCCGCCCGGCCCCACGAGCCGTGCTGCCGCGTGAAGCAAGGCGAGCTGCTGTGTCGCGTGTTTCCTGAAATCTCCCTCCTGCAAGCGCCACTTTACATCCACGCGGTGCCGCATCACGCCCGTGTTCGAACACGGCGCATCGAGGAGCACCGCATCATAAATTTCCGGCAGCCGGTGCTCGCGCAGGGTCTTCTCCGCTCCGAACAGCACATCACCCTGCACCAGCGCAACGTCAAGACCGCCCGCACGCGAAAGGTTTTCCGCCAACCGCGTGATGCGTTCGCCCGGCAAATCCAATGCGACCAATTTTCCAGCTGGAGTCGGGCCAGTTGCCATCGCGTCCGCAATCAATAAACTCTTCCCTCCCGGCGCGGCGCACAAATCCAGTACCGTTTCACCCGCCTTTGGCGCAAGCAGCTCGACCGCCAATCGCGCACCGGGATCTTGCAAATATATTTTCCCCGCACGGAGCAGCGTCTCGAGCTCTGGCCAATGTCCTTGAGGTACATCAAAAAAATTCCCCCACTTCGTCGGTTTTAGCCAAGCGGGCGGTGTTGACCCTAAATCGCGCCAACGGGCATAGACCGGAGCGTTGCGCTGATTCCATTCGAGTAACGCACGGGTTTTCTCAACGCCAAACTGCACCAGCCAGCGTTGCACGAGCCACGCGGGATGCGAAAACCACTCTGCCAGTTCCGCTGCCGTCGCACCCTCACCGGGCGCTGACTGTTCCGCGATCACGATGGCGAGCTTGCGCGCGACGGCATTGACGAGCCGCGCCTCGGCGGGGCTGGCCAAAGCTTTCGTCCGTTCGACCGCGTGGTGGACGATCCGCGCTGTTTTCCCTTCCGCGTCCACCTTGTTCCTTGCTCTCGCATCAGCGCCCACGCCAAGCGCATCAAGCAACTCGCCGCCCGTCACAAGCAACGCTGCCCGCAGTTTCGCACGCGGTGGATGGGCGAGTAATGGCTTCAACGCCGCCTCAATGCGCCCGGCATGTCGTACTGCATCGAAGAGCAGGTGCTGACAATGTGCGCGCCCCGCCCGCCCGAGCGAAGGTGGCAGGCCGGCGAGCAGAGTGTCCACACGCTCGTGCTTCTCGACCCATTGCGTAAGTAGCCCAGCCGCCGCCTGCCAGGCATCGTGCGGCGGAGCCAGCGAGTTTGTTTTTGTCATAGGCTCACGCTCTGGCCGCGCCGCCCGCTGGCAAGCCTTTGTGGTTTTCGAATCCATATTAAGGATCAATCTCACCACACGCGTTTTTGATGTATTCTGGTCATTGCGCGGACACGCCTTCTCGATGCCCGCGGCACCAGCAAAGACCTAATGGCGCAAAAAGTACACAGAACAGAGTGCCCGAAGGCTCCAAGACACCAAAGAACGAAATCGGAAGGACCCAGACCTACGCCTTACCGCATTTCTGTCGGCGCGATAAGGATCAAAGAAGCTCTTTCCAGTTGGCAGCACACGGCGTTCTCCCCCACCCTCGCACGATGTTTGATCCCGTTGAAAAACTAATGGAGTTCATCCGCCACCCGAGCGTCTCCGCCGACCCGAAATTTGCCGCCGGCATGGTCGGCGCCCGCGAATTTGTCGTGCGGTTGCTCGGCTCGCTGGGCTTTACGGTTGAGGTCGTGCCGACCCCTTTACACCCAGTCATCCTGGCGGAGCGAGGCGGCGACGCGCGCTGGCCACATGTCATCATCTACGGCCACTACGATGTGCAGCCGGCCGACCCGCTTAACCTCTGGGATTCGCCCGCGTTTGAGCCGGCGTTGCGCGGGCGACGGCTTTATGGGCGCGGTGCAGCCGACAACAAGGGTCCGCTCATGACGCATATCGCTGCAGTCGCGCGGTTGCTTGCGCGGCGGCCAGACCTGCCGCTGCGGATCACGTTCATGATCGAAGGCGAGGAGGAGATGGGCAGCCCGAGCTTTCCCGCGTTTCTTGCGCAGCATCGCGAGCGACTGCGGAAGGCGGATTTCGTTTTTCTTTCCGATACAGGCAGTCCTCGCGAAGATCAGGTCGTCATCACCTGCGGTCTGCGTGGGCTGGTGCTGGCCGATGTCGAGGTGAAGGGCGCGCGCAGTGACCTCCACTCGGGTCTGCACGGAGGCGTCTTGCGAAACCCGATTCAGGCGCTGGCGGAGCTGTGCGCCTCGCTGCACTCGCCTGACGGGCGCGTCAACGTGCCGGGATTTTACGACGACGTGCTGCCGGTCGAGTCGTGGGAGCGCGCGGAGCTGGCGAAGCTCGGTCAGAGTGAGGAGCAATATCGCTCGTTTCTCGGCATCCCGGCGTTTCACGCGACGGAGGGGTTTTCGCCGTTCGAGTCGGCGCGGTTTCTACCGACGCTGGAGTTCAACGGTATCGGCGGCGGCTATCAGGGCGAAGGGACGAAAACGGTAATTCCGAGCAAAGCGTTCGTGAAAATCAGTTGCCGTCTCGTGCCCAACCAATCGCCAGCAAAAATCCGCGCGCTCCTCTATGCAGCCATCCAAGATAGGATGCCAACGGACGTGACGTTTCGGATTGTGGATCAACACGAGGGGGCGCCCTATGTCGTCGTGCCGCCGGGCCGTGCCAACACCCCCAAAGACCAACCGGCTGTGCTCGCGCGCGCGTTTCGTGCGGCGGACGCAGCGGTAACGGAGATTTTTGGCCGGTCGCCGCTCTACCTGCGCGAAGGCGGCAGCGTGCCGATCATCGACGACATCAAGCGCGTGCTCGGGCTCGACTCGGTGCTACTCGGGTTGTTCTTGCCCGAGGACAATCTGCACGCGCCAAATGAGAGCTTCCACCTCGGCATGATGGAAAAGGGCATGGCGGCGTCAGAGAAAGTCCTAGAGACGATCGCCGCCGGGTGATTTGCCCGGCAAATCTGCATACCACGTTTTACATAACCCACGGGGCTTTCTGATTAGGCCCGAAGGATTTTTTCCATGGGTTTCCCTTTGGCCAGCTCGTCCACCAGCTTGTCGAGCTGGCGGATGGCCCGCATCGTCGGCTCCGGGATATCCTCCACGCGGACGCCGCAAATCAACCCGGAGATCAGGGCTCGCGCGGGATTCATCCGGGGCGCTTCCCGAAAAAACGTCTCAAAGTCCGTCTGCTTTTTCAACTGCGCGGCCAGCCCCCGCAGGCTGTGGCCCGTGAGCCAGCAAAAGATGGCGTCCACCTCCGCCTTGGTCCGCCCCTTCCTTTCGGCCTTCGCGACGTAGTAGGGATAGACGTTGGCGACAGGGGTCGTGAGAATGCGGTGTTTGGTGGGCATGGGAAGCGAAGGCCAAGGCGATGGGCTGGTTATTTCTTTTTCTTCGCCAGCCAATACGGAAATGGCGGCTCGAAGCAGGTCGCCGGCAAATCTTCGAGCCGCGCCCGGAAAAATTTTTCGGCATCCTGAACCCCGCGGTTGTAAGCCAGCGGGCCGAACTCCTTGAGGATGTAGTCGAGCAGCAGCCTAGCCCGCAGATCGCCCATCTCCTCGCCCGCCTCAACTGCGAAGTATTTCTTGAGCGAGTGAATCGCCTCTGCGGTTTCCTGCGCGGTTAATTCAATGGCCATGAGGAAATATATATTGGGATTGACGTTCTTGATCAGCCACGAGGCCCGAAGGATCATTTGGCTTCAGTTGGGTTCATATTTCATGTGCTCCATGGTACTCTGGTAAACCAAGTAGGCGAATGACGATCCTTCGGACACCAACCCCAGTCGTCGAGCGTCCCGATAAA
>CAIQKQ010000072.1 GCA_903872425.1 uncultured Opitutia bacterium
CGCCGCCGCCGTTACGGCCGCCGCCGCCGCCGCCAGGACCACCAGCGCCGGGACCACCAGCGCCGGGACCTCCAGCGCCACCGCCGAAGCCGCCGCCGCCGCCGCCGCCAGGACCACCACGACCGCCACGACCACCGGCAACGGCGGGCAAGGCGTTAAACGTAGCGAGCTGTTCCGGCGTCAGGGTTGCGCGAATTTTTTCCAAGTTGGCCGTGCGCGTGGCGGTGTAAGCCGTTTGCGCCGCATTGAACGCGTCCACAGCCTTCTGCAGGTCAGCGAGGATCGGCGTGATCTTGGCCTCTTGGTCGGCCGTGATCCCAGTAACGCCTGTTTTGATGTCATTCAGGGTGATCGCAGGGACAGGAGCGCCGCCGCCACCGCCACCGCCGCCGTTACGGCCACCGCCGCCGCCGTTACGGCCGCCGCCACCAGGAGCGCCACCAGGGGCGCCACCAGCCGGGGGTTGAGCGAGTGCGCTAGACGCAGCAAGACCGAGGGCGATGACGCCGATGGCCGCGAAGGATTTGAGTGAGGTTTTCATGTATGTAGGTTTGTTTATGGGGAGTTGAACTATTTTGGCTAGACCCGCTCTTGACGTGCAGGCTTATCCGACGGTTACAAACGAACGCGCCAATGCAACCATGAATTTAAGCCGCCTTACCGCTCTCGCCCAGGAAACCGTGGCCGCCACCCAGTCCCAGTTGCCTGAATCCGTCCGCACGTCGGCGGCGACTGTACCCGTGCATCTCGCTGCTGGACCGGAAGATGCACTAATCAATGAGGGATTCGAGCCGGACATCCTTGGCCTGTTCACCGGCCCGGCGCACGGTGAGGAACGGACTGAGGACAGCCTCCTGCCACCACAGATCTTCCTGTATTTGGAGAATCTCTGGGATTACGCCGAGGGCGATGAGGCGGTGTTTAGGGCGGAAGTGAGGCTGACTTACCTGCATGAACTGGGCCACTTTCTGGGATGGGACGAAACTGATTTGGCCGTGCGCGGTCTGGAATGATGCCGATGGCTTGGCGCACGCGAACTCCGTGCTTCCCAAACCCAGTGTAATCCCCATCATAACAAGCAACCCACTCCGCCGCCATGAATAAAAATCTTTTTCCGCTTCTCTTTACGTTGCTCGCCGCCGCCCCCTGCTTACCGGCCGCCGACGCACCCACCCGCCAGGTGCCTGCCACCAACGCCGCCCGTACACCGCAGCTCGCCCCGCGCGATGCGCTCGTCAAACACGTCGAGTCCTGTGAGGCCATCCTGCGGGAGTTCATGGCGAATAAGGAAACCGCCATTCCGGCTGAGGTGCTCAAGCAGGCGCGCGCCATCGTGATCGTGAACCAGTTTAAGGCTGGCTTCATCTTCGGCGTGCAGGGCGGCTACGGCACGATCATGGTCAAGCGGGCCGACGGCCGCTGGAGCCTGCCCGCGCTCATTCGCGCGGGCGAAGCGAGCCTGGGCCTGCAAATCGGCGGAAAGACCGTCGAAACCATCTACGTCATTACCGACAACGAAACCCCCCGCGCGCTCCTCAACGGCCGCCTCGATATCGGGGCCGACGCCAAAGCTGTCGCCGGTCCACACGCGGCCGAGGCCGACGCGTGGCAGAAAGGTAGCATCCTCAAAGTACCTGTGCTCGTATATTCCAAAAAATCCGGCCTCTATGCCGGCGCCACGGTGAAGGCCGGCTTCATCTCGCGCGATGACGAGGCCAACTTTCTCCTCCACAACACCTCCTACGGCCTGCCCGAGCTGCTCTACGGCACGTGGGTCACACCCGCGCCCGAAGCGAAATTCTTGATGGAATACGTGGCGCAAATCACGCGCTAAGCGCACCTCGGCCGCGGGGCCTGCAGCCAGATCATTCGGCCGTCGCCGCCAAACCGACGGCGCACCCTACCCCTTTTGGCTGTCACGCATCGCGCGCAGTTGAGCCAGCATCTCGGCCAGCGCGACGGCAGCGATAATCTCTTGGGCCATCACGCGCGCCGCGCCAAGAGCGACGACCTTGCCGGTGCGGGTCTGCCACTGATGGGCGTCGCCCCGCCAAGCCACGGCCCAAAAGCCAAAGGGCTCGTGCGGCTTGCTCGCGCCCTCTGGTCTGCTTCCGGCCGCAGGTTTTCCTCCACCGGCCGCCATCTCTGCATAACCCGTGGTCGCTACCGCCACATCTGCGCCAAATAAAGCCGCGGCTCCGCAGGCCATCTGCGCCGCGACCTCGGCCGCCACACCATCGCACGCGGCGGCCGCCGCGTACTCCACGCCGAGGTGCCTCACCTTTTGCGCCACCGTGTAGGCCGTGATGCCGCCGAGGAAAAATTCCGAAGCGCCGGAGATTTCCCCGATCCGCGACTGCACACGGCCACACGTCACGCTCTCCGCCACGGCAAGCGTGAGCCGCGGCGTACGGAGCATGAGTTCCTTGAGCTCTCCCATGTCTGGCATCGCACCAGGTTGGCCCGGCCGGGGCCGGAAGAAAAGCCTCCAACGCGGCGACGCGCATTTTTCCGCTGGCAGCGCGACGGCCGAAGCGCTAATCCCGCCCAGCCATGAAAGTCCTTGTCACCGGCGCGGCCGGCTTTGTTGGGTTTCACGTCAGCCAGCGGCTCGCCGCCTCCGGTCGCTGCGAGGTGCTCGGCGTGGACAACCTCAACGACTACTACGATGTCGGGCTCAAGCACGCGCGGCTCGCGATGCTCGCACCCTTGGA
>CAIQKQ010000073.1 GCA_903872425.1 uncultured Opitutia bacterium
AGAATAGTCTCTAAGCATCTCTGGTTCTTGCATTTAATGATGTTTATGATATCGGTTAGCACCGAATCCAACAGACCTGAGCGCTTCACTAGGCCCCAAAGCGAGGCAGCATCACCATAGCAGCGCTGAGTTCTGCTGTCTCACACTGTTGCGTGCGCGCCATCGGCGAAAGGCTCGCTCGTATCACCGGGTTGGTAGTCCACCATGATAGTGAAATAAAACGTCGAGCCTTCGCCAGCTTGGCTCTCGACCGAGATGGCCCCACCCATCCGCTCGCATAGGCGTTTGGCAATGATGAGACCGAGGCCGGTGCCGCCGCGACGGCGGCGCGCGGATGCGTCCACCTGGCTGAAGGGGCGGAAGAGCAGGTCCATCTTGTCCTTCGCGATACCGATACCCGAGTCACGGACGGCAAAGCGCAGGTGCACGGCGCGGCGTTTCTGGGGTTCGAGCATCTCCGCACGAGCGCACTCCACCGTGAGGGTGACGCCGCCTCGCTCTGTGAACTTGATGGCATTGCCCAATAGGTTCTGGAGAATCTGGCGGAGGCGGTTCTGGTCGCCGTTGACGATCGCGGGCACGTCGGTGGCGATGCGGGCCTCAAGGGTGAGTCCAGCTTCGATGGCGCGAGGTTTGAGCAGTGCGCACACCTGCTCAATGCAGCCGCGCAACGCGAAAGGTGAGCTCTCAATCTCCAGCGTACCGGCTTCAATTTTTGAAAGATCAAGGATGTCGCTGATAAGCGACTCCAGCGCCGCGCCGCTGCTCGAGATGAGTTCAACGTGGCCGCGCTGCTCAGCATCGAGTGGCGTGTCGCGCAAGAGCTTGGCGAAGCCGATGACGCCGTTGATCGGCGTGCGCAGCTCATGGCTGACGATCGCCAAAAACTCGCTCTTCGCCCGGTCAGCGGACTCGGCCGCATCCTTCGCGGCGCGGAGGAGTGCCTCGGCCTCCTTGCGTGCGGTGATATCGTGGCCGACGGCTTGGTATTCGAGTACGATGCCGGCGGCGTCCTTGATGGCGCGATGCGTCCACGCGAGCACCACGGCGCGTTGGGCGGCGTCGGGCAGCGTGTGTTCAAATGCTGCCGTTTCCGGCAGCGCACCAGTCGGGGGCAGTAGTCCGGCAGTGACCAAGACACAGGGCTGCCCAATTAACTCTGCCCGTTTGCGCCCGAGGTGTGCGGCGTAGGCGGCGTTGACAAATGTCAGCTTGCCGTCGGCGCGATAGCGGCAGATGCGATCAACTTGATCCTCAACGATTCCACGGTAGCTAGCCTCGACGCGCTGGAGTGCGCGCGCCATGCGCTCGATCTGCCGGGCGAGGCCGATAATCTCATCATGGTCCACATCCTCCTCCGCACCCAGGCCAGGTGCCGGCACGGCCTCTTCGGCCGAGGATCGCGTGGTAACGCGGAGGGCCTTGAGCCGTTGCACCATCGTGCGGTCCCAAAGGTAGCCCGCCAACAACAGCAGCACACAACCAATGATCGAGAGCGCGATAAGGTAGTAGGCCGTACCAAGACGCTCTCGGACATTTTCGTCCGTCACGATGCCGGCCAACGCGACCACAAGGGCCGCCGCGAGCGCTAGGATGAGGCCGGTTTTGCGTTTCATCGAGTCCATCAGCAAACGCGATCATCATGCGTCACCGCATTGTAAAGTCTAATTAAAAAGGCCGTAAAAAAACACACGGCCTACCATCCGATCAGGCCGGACGACGCCGATGCTTTCGCTGCAGTGGCCTCGTCGCCGGCAAAAGAGCGCGCACAGGCGATGGTTTTCCTCCTGACGTCGGCGTAATCGCCGCCGCAGCCTCCGCGGGTGCCGCCTTAAGCGGTAGCCGCCGCGTCCGGGCGAAAAACGGGTTGTGCGCCCGTTCTTCGGCTAGGGTGGTGAGCGGACCGTGGCCACAGGCCAGCACGGTGTCGCGCGGCAACGTGAAAATCTTTTCCTGGTCGTTGCGCTGTTGCTCGGCAAAGTGTTCCACGCTTCCTCCCATGGAGCCGGCGAAGAGCGCGTCGCCCACGATCGCCAATGGCCACGCGAGACCGGTCACAAAAAACGTCGTCTGCCCCGGCGAGTGGCCCCAAGTGAGTAGCGTCTTGACGGCGATCTCACCGAGATGGAAATGTGAGTTCTCTGCGAATGTCCGCGCGCCGGCATGGGGCGCCGGCTCGCGCTCGCTCGCCCACACCTCCGCGCGCGTCGCCGCCGCCAGTTGTGCGAGGTCGGCCACATGGTCGCTGTGCGTGTGCGTGAGAAAAATATAACGCAGGTCCAGCCGCTCCGCCGCGATGGTGTCGAGCAGGCCCGTGCAGTCCGCGCCGGTGTCAAACGCGGCGGCTGTACGCGAGCGTGTTTCCCAAACGAGGTAACTATTCACCATGCAGTCCTCGTGCAGCGTGTTGAACATCGCAAACCCGCGCGGAAACACCGGCGCACGCGGCAGCCAGCGCGCATGCGCGAGGTCTTCGAGCGCATCGGGATCAAGCCGCAGATGACGCGCAATGCGTCGCAGCACTGCATCAATCGGTTTCCCCGCCTTCACGACTGCGAGGTCGGCCAGTGTGACCCCCGCGCGGGCACACAGGTCGGAGTCAGAAATTTTCCAGCCGCGCTGCGCCTTGCCGATCACGTCGGTGAAATTGTCCTCCAAGGGAATACGCGCCATGGCGTGAGCCAACCGGACTCGCCGCCCCGCGCAAGCGCAAAGGCCGGCCACACGCACGAGCCAATGTCTTTTCCTCAGCACGATTCATATATCCGCCCTAGCCATACCCGCATCGTGTTCTGTCGCTGGAATCCTGCTACTCTGCTGCCCGGGGGCGGTGATGCGGCCCGCAGGAAGCACGTCAATCATCGTCCTCGCTTTAGGCCGCAGCAACACCGGCCTGCCGCTCGAGCAAAAGTATCGCCGCCCCTAGATCTTGAGTTTGATGCGCATGATCGCCACCCCACGATTGTGCCAGTAGACGATCTCGCCGTCTTAAGCGCGTCCTGCAAACTGCTTAAAGTCACCTCCATCACCGCAGTTGTCTCGGTACCCTCCCCGCCGCGTGAAGTCGTTAAGCCTCGATGCTCAGTCATCCTTGGAGCGAAACACCGATCGCAGCCAAAAAAGCACGACCACCACTAGCACAACCCGCCAGAACATCCCGAGTGCAAACCCGGCAATCTCCGCCATTGCGAACATCCGCCCGATCGCCGCGCCGCCACGAAAAACCACCCCCGCACCGAGCACGGCGGCAACCAAGAAGATCACCAATAGATTGGAACGGGAGGACGGGCTCATGCGCCAATGAAGGCCGCGCCGCGCGCGCCGGCAAGCGCAAGGATGGCGCGCCGCTACCCGCGCACTCGTGCGTTGCGTCGCTGGGTCGGGTCGTCACGCTCCGCACATGGCGTCGGCGAAACATTTGTTGGTGGATGGTCCTAACATCCTGCATGCGTGGCCGGAGCTGCGCTCGTTGCTCCGGCGCGACCGCTCCGCTGCGCGTTCGCAGCTCACCGGCCGCCTCGCCGCCATCCATGACGCCGAGGCGGTCCGCCTAACGCTCGTCTTCGATGGGCGAGGACCGGAGCTAATCTTCGAGCGGCAGGCACAACAGGAAACGTTCACCGTACTTTACACACCGTCGAAGTTCACCGCCGACGACATAATCGAGCGTCTCGTGGCGGGCGCCGCCGCGCCGGGCGACTGCCATGTCGCCACCGCCGACCAAGCCGAGCGTCGCATCATCGAGGGGCTCGGCGCGCAGTGGGTTTCACCCGAAGACCTCGCGGCGTGGTGTGCACGGGCAGAAGGCCGCACAGCCGCACAAGCGGCTGGACTGCGCCGCCGCAACGCGCAGGAATGGCAACGGCCAGTCTCATGAGCACGTCCGTCAAAAATTATTTTGCCACTTCCTCACCCTCAGTCGGTGCCACCGTCGCCGAGGTACCGGGGCTGTACGGCTCGTTCACGTTTTCAGAAAAACTTCTCCAGCGCATCTGGGCGCGGGGCGAGTTCGAAGGTGCGGCAGCGCGCACGGCCGATGGCCGCACGGTTAAAATTTTGACGCCCGGCAAATGGAACGGCCTCGGCGGACCAGACTTTCTTGGCGCCCGTCTGCGGCTGGACGGCATGGAGATGACGGGCGACATCGAACTTCACCTGCATGTGGGTGATTGGGCCGCCCACGCACATGCGCGCGACCCGGCCTATGCGGACGTGATGCTACATGTCGTGCTGTTTCCGTCGGAAGAAATATTCACAGCCGGCGCGGGCGGACGCCACATCCCCGTGCTAGCGCTATTGCCCCTGCTCCAGCGTGGCTTGGAGGAATACGCTGAGGACGCCGCCGTCGAAGCGTTTGCCGGCCGGCCGCTCGCTCGGGTCCCTGCGGAATTGGCCGCGCTGGACGCGTCCACGCTGAAAGACCTGCTCGCCCGGCATGCAGCGCGACGCTGGCAGCAGAAAATCCATTTTGCTCGCCAGCGCGTCGCAAAGCTAGGCTGGGAAGAAGCGTGCCATCACACCGCATTGGAAATTCTCGGCCATCGTTCCAACCGCGCGCCGATGCTCGCAGTTGCGGCGCAGTTTCCCCTTGCGGCGTGGGCGGCGGGCGGCGTGGACCTCGCCGCTGTGTGGACCTCACAGGACGGCCGCTGGCAGTCGCGCGGTGTGCGCCCGCTCAATCATCCGCGCTGGCGGCTGCGTCAATACGCCGCGTGGATGGTCGCGCGGCCCGACTGGCCCGCACGGCTGCGCGCGCTTGCAAAGACTTTGCCTGTGCCATCGGGCGCCAGCGTGGTGGAGACACGCGCGGTGCGCCGTAAATTTGGACTGCCTGCGTGGCGGGCAAAACTTTCCTCCGCGCTCTGTGCCGACGCCGTCAGGGGCACGCGTTTCGATACGCTGGTGTGCGACGGCTTTCTCCCACTGCTCGCGGCCGCCGATAAAAAGGGAGGTTTGGAGGTCAACAACGGACTCCCCGTCCGTTCCGAGCGCGCTGAAATATCCCGCGCCACCCCAGAGGACCGTGACGCCCCAGAACTTGGCGGGTTGTGGCAGATTTGGTTTCCCGGTGATCTGCCAGCAACGCTACTGCCGACATTGCGTGTGCTCGGCGTGTTCGCCGCGCCTGCGCGGCCCGCCTGCCAGGGTGCAGCGCAAGGCTTGCTTGGCTGGCTATTGGAGACGGGTAAATACTGAGGAGCCCTAGCCGCGAGGAATTTTCTCACAAAGATTCACTACTAAAGTGACCGGGGAGCGGCCTGGCCCGACTGCTGAGTGAGACGAAACTCGCGGCCAGCCTGATTCCAGCTAGCCCGCCACAAATGTCGCGCTCCGTGCCGACACGCCTCAGGCGGGTGACGGAGAGGCCAACAATTCGGCCACAGTGGCGAGGAGTTTTTCCTGACTGAAGGGTTTTTCCAAAACCGAGTGTGCCCCGAGACCGCGCGCTAATTTCAGATATGAGGCGCTAGTGATGTGACCGCCGCCCGACATCGCGACGATGCGCGTGGCAGGGTACTTGCGGCGCATATTGGTGATGAACTCCATGCCGTCCATTTCCGGCATGAGCAGGTCAGTGATCACGAGGTCGAACGCCTGTTGCGTGAGGCAACGCCCGCCTGCCGCGCCGTCGGCGGCGAATGTGACTGTATGACCCGCCTGCTCTAGCATCAGGCCGATCATCTCCCGAAACGCTGGCTCGTCATCAACGATTAGAATGGCGCGGGGCTGGGCGGCTGGAGAGGACACGCGGCGAAGCAAACGGTGCTCTACCCCGCGCGCAAGTCTGCTTTCTTGAAGCCCACCGATTGTCTCGACTGCCGCAATATTTTTCGCGTCCTTCGTGTTTTCCCGTTTGCACTCGCCCGCCGTTGACGTGGATTGTCCCCCACTCTCTCCCATGTCATCCCCCATCGTTGAAAACGTCGTCATTGTCGGCACTGGCTGCGCCGGACTCACTGCCGCTATCTACACCGGGCGCGCGAACCTTTCGCCGCTCGTGCTCGAAGGTCCGCTGCCCGGCGGCCAGCTTACTACGACGAGTGAGGTGGAAAATTTTCCCGGCTTCCCCGGTGGCGTGGACGGCTACCAGCTCATGCAAAATCTCCGCGAGCAGGCAGCGAAGTTCGGCGCGCGATTCGAGCAGGCGCTCGTGACGTCCGTGGACTTTTCTGTGCAGCCGCGCAAGCTCATCGCGGGCGATCGCACCATCCTCGCCAAAACCGTGATTGTCGCCACCGGCGCGTCACCGCGCATGACCGGCATCCCCGGCGAGAAGGAGCTGTATGGCGGCAAGGGCGTGACCACCTGTGCGACCTGCGACGGCGCGTTCTACAAAAAAATGGATGTGGCGATCATTGGCGGCGGCGACAGCGCGGCGGAGGAAGCGCTGTTTCTCACGCGCTTCGCGAGTAAAGTGTATCTCGTTCATCGCCGCGACTCGCTCCGCGCCTCGAAGATCATGGCCGAACGCGCCACATCGCACCCGAAGATTTCGTGCGTATGGGATAGTGTCCCGCTCGCCGTCGAGGGTGTCCCGGAGGGAGCGGTCCGTGGGCTGAAAATTAAGAATATGAAAACCGGCGCGGAGTCTGTGCTACCGGTGCGAGGCATCTTCGTTGCCATCGGTCATGTGCCCAATACCGGCCCGTTTGCCGCCGTACTCGACACCGACTCAGGCGGTTACTTCAAGCCGGCCGCCGGCTCGCAAGTTCGCACCAACATTCCGGGCATCTATGTCGCGGGCGACTGCGCGGACCACGTCTATCGGCAGGCCATCACGGCGGCCGGTATGGGCTGTGCCGCCGCCATTGAGTCCGAGCGCTGGCTGGCGGAACACGGGGGGTAGATAGCATTTTGATTCGTTGCAGGGACGGCGGTAGATGCCGCCCCTTATACACCACGCACAAAACTGCCCGTCTTGCAGTTCGCACGTGGTTCCCTTCACTCGGCGCGCATGACTGTCTCCGACGACCTTTTCGCCCGCGCGCTCCGGCTTATCCCCGGCGGCGTTAACTCCCCTGTCCGTGCCTTCCGCTCCGTGGGTGGCGCACCGTTCTTTGTTAAATCCGCACGTGGTGCGACGCTCACCACCGCCGACGGCCGCGAACTCATAGACTTTGTCTGCACCTGGGGCCCGGCCATCCACGGTCACAATCATCCGCGTATTAAGGCCGCCATAGCCGCCGCGCTCGATCACGGCACTTCGTTCGGTACGCCGAACCCTTACGAGGTTGAAATGGCCGAGCTCATCACCCGTTTCGTACCATCCATCCAGAAAGTGCGGATGTGCAACAGCGGGACCGAAGCCACCATGTCGGCCATCCGGCTCGCGCGTGGCTTCACGCGCCGCGACAAAATCATAAAATTCGCCGGCTGCTACCACGGCCACTCCGACGCTCTGCTCATCAAGGCCGGCAGCGGTGCCCTGACTCACGGTCACCCCGACAGCGCCGGTGTGCCCGCGTCTGTCGCGCAGGACACCGTGGTAATCCCCTACAATGACTGCGCGGCGCTCGACGCCGCCTTCGCAGCCAATCCCGGCCAGATTGCTTGTGTCATCGTCGAGCCGTATTGCGGCAACGTCGGCTTCATCATGCCCGACGCAGGCTGGCTGCAACACCTCCGTATTGTCACCGCCCAGCACGGCGCGCTGCTGATCTACGATGAAGTGATGACCGGCTTCCGCCTGCACAAAGCCGGCGTGCAAGGTCTCGAGTCCGAAGAATGTACCCTGCACTCCGAGTCGATCCAACATACAAACTCCATCCCCCTGCCTCCCGCCGCTCATTCCGCACTCCGCACTCCGCACTCCGCACTCGTCGTCCAGTCCGTCTTACCCGACCTCACCTGCCTGGGTAAAATTATCGGCGGCGGCCTGCCCGTCGGCGCGTTCGGCGGTCGCGCTGACGTCATGGACATGCTCGCGCCTATCGGCCCTGTCTATCAGGCCGGCACACTCAGCGGTAATCCGCTCGCCATGGCCGCTGGCATCGCCGCACTCCGCCTGCTTGACGAGGAAAATCCCTATGCCCGCCTCGACGCACTCGGCCGCCGCGTGCGCGACGCCGTGCTCGCCGCTGCCAAAGCCAAAGGCCTCCCCGTGCAAGTACCACAATGCGGCTCGATGTTCAGCATTTTCTTTACCTCCACACCCGTGCGCGACTACGCCACCGCACTCACCGGCGATGCGACGCTCTTCACCAAGTTCTTTCACACCTGTCTGGCTAAAGGTGTCTATCTCGCTCCCAGCGCCTATGAGGCGGCCTTTCTGAGTACCGCCCACGCAGGCTCCGCGATTGACCGGGCGTGCGAGGTGATGAGCGAGGCTATCAATGGGCTGTGAAAATCGCCTCTCAAAATCATATTTTGCGGTGACTGAGGCGAGCAACTTGTCAATCGCAGCGGCCAACTTGCTTACCGCCGTCTGTTCAAGCGTGGTCTGTAGTGAGTCGCCAACCGTAGGTTAAGCGTTAGTTCCCTCGGACGAGATCAACTGCTGTTGCGTTACCTTAATCTCATTCGTCCCTCGTCCGCCCGCGCCGCGACTTGATCCCGGCGCGGTGGCGTTTGTCAGCAACCTGTCTCAGCTTTTGGCCATAGCTTTTTTTTCGATTGCGGCGTCGGGCTTGCTCGAAGGCCCCCCGCCGCGCCTGTTCGGCGGCGCGAAGCCGTGTCTCCAGTTTCTCCGCCAACTCGGCCCACGCCAGCTCGCGGTTGGCGGCCTGGGAGCGTTCGCGCTGGCAACGCACCTCCACCCCCGAAGGACGGTGGCGCAAGCAGACAGTCGAGGAGGTCTTGTTGATTTTCTGCCCGCCAGCCCCAGAGCCGCGGACGAAGGCCTCCTCCACATCTGCCGCGCGGACGCCGAGGGCGTCGAGCCGGGCCTGAATTTGGCTTGGTAAATCCATCGCGGCCTCTTTTCTCGAAGGGAAACATTTCCGACGCAAGCCAGTCATAACGTTCACTGTCTCATCCGCCCGTTTTCTCCGCTTACTCTTTTTTTCACCATGTCCTTCACTCCCGTCACCGGCCCCGTGTGGGCGCAAAAACTCCGCGACGAAATAAGCCAATCTGTCGTCGGTCAGCATGAGGTCGTTGAGCGCCTGCTCGTCGCCTTGCTTGCCAACGGCCACGTCCTCCTTGAGGGCATGCCCGGCCTCGCCAAAACGCTCCTCGTCCGCTCGCTCGGCTCAGCCCTCGGCGTGCAGTTCGAGCGCATCCAGTTCACGCCCGACCTGTTGCCGAGCGACGTCGTCGGCACGATGATCTACTCGCCGAAGGACGGAGCGTTTAGCCCGCACCACGGCCCCATTTTTGCCAACCTCCTCCTTGCCGACGAAATCAACCGTGCACCGGCCAAAGTGCAAAGTGCGCTGCTCGAGGCGATGCAAGAGCGTCAGGTCACCATCGGTGGGAAAACCCATCTCTTACCCAAGCCCTTTTTCGTCATGGCCACACAAAACCCCATCGAGCAGGAAGGCACCTACCCCCTGCCTGAGGCACAGACCGACCGTTTTCTCTTCAAGCTCATCGTGGATTATCCCGCGCTCGCGGACGAAACCGCGATGCTACAGCGTTGGGGGCAGGTCACGCGCCAGCCAGCGCTGAAAGCCGTCTCGGGCGGCGAGGAGCTGCTCCAGCTCCGCCACGCGGTCGACCAAATCCATGTCGCACCCGCCGTGCAGGGTTACATTCTCGCCCTCGTGCGCGCCACGCGCCTGCGCGCCGAGCCGGCCGCCGGGCGGAAACGCCAGCTCAGCTTCGGTGCTTCGCCGCGCGCCTCACTCGCACTCTATCAGGCCGGCCGAGCGCTCGCCTGGCTGCGTGGCGAGGACTTTGTCAGCCCTAGCCTCGTGCAGGAGCTCGCGCCTGATGTGCTTCGCCACCGCGTCGGCCTCACCTACGAGGCAGAAGCGGAGGAACTCACCGCCGGAAAAATCATCGCCGAGGTCATCGCCACGACACAGGTGCCAGCGCACGCCAAGTGAGTTTTTCCGCTGAATTTCATTCGGCATGATTACCACCAACGCCCAGCCACCGACCGCTCCGCTGGCGCTGCTGCGCCGGCTGGAGTGGCGCGTGCGCCACGCGGTCGAAAACGTCCTTAGTGGCGAATACCGCTCGGCCTTTCGCGGACGCGGCATGGAGTTTGACCAAGTCGTCCGCTATGAGTTTGGCGACGACGTGCGCGACATTGACTGGAATGTCACCGCGCGCCTCGGCGAGCCTTACCGAAAAAAATTCGTCGAGGAGCGGGAGGTCACTGTGCTTGTCGTTCTCGAGGACACGCCCAGCCTCCAGTTCGGCTCCGGTGCGGTCTCGAAACGCGAGGCACTGCTGGAGCTCGCTGGTCTCGTGATGCTGCTCGGCGCAGTCAACCGCGACCGTGTGGGCTTTGTCCGCGTTACGCCCGACGGCTACCTACTGCATGAGCCGGTGCGCGGGCGCGGCCAGATCCTGCACGCCGCCGCCAGCCTGCTCGGCGCACCACCCCCACCCATCGAAAACCCTATATCCGATATCCAAAATCAGTCAGAGATTCCCTGGAAACTCATCGCCCGTGCAGCGCCACGCCACAGTGTGCTCATTTGGCTCGGCGACTTCGCACCGCGCCCCACACCCGACGGCTGGGCGGTAATGCAACGTCGTTACCAGTCGATGGGCTTCCGTGTGGACGACCCGTGGGATCGCGCGCTGCCTGCCGCCGAGATGTTCGCCGCCTACGATCCGGTCGCTGGCCGATTGGTCACGTTGGAAAACTCCGCCGCTGAGCGTGGCGCGCACGCAACGTGGCGCCGCCAGCGCGAGGAGGCGTGGACCGCGCTCTTTCCCGACACCCACAGCCGCCTGGCCGTCGGCACCGACGAGAACTGCCTCGATGCGCTGGTGCGTTTTTTTCATGCACGCATGAGCGCCTCCGGCCGCCGTTGATTCGCACGCCCGATGAAAAATTTCGTTCTCCAAGACCCGCTCTGGTTGCTCGCATTGCTGCTCATCCCGCTCGCGTTGTGGCTGCGTGGTCGACGCGCCGTGCCGGTGCTGCTCGTCCCTTTCGCCGCCGCGTGGCACCGACCGTCCGCCGTATCGCCTTCGCGCTGGCGCGCGTTTCTCGCCGCGTTTGCGCTGGCTTTACTCACCGTCGCCCTCGCCCGCCCGCAGCGAGTCGAGGACAAGCACGAGATTCGCACGCAAGGCTATGACCTCATGCTCGCCATTGACCTCTCCGGCTCGATGCGAACCGAGGACTACGTCAAATTTGGCCGACCGATCAACCGCATCCAGGCCATCCTGCCCGTCATCCATAGTTTTATAGAGCAACGCGTCAATGACCGCATCGGCATCGTCGTATTTTCCGGCCGGGCCTACACGCTTGCACCGCTCACTTTCGACCACGACTGGCTGACCAAACAGGTGGACCGACTCAAGCTCGGCCTCATCGAAGACGGCACGGCCATCGGCGATGGGCTGGGCATCGCGCTCACGCGGCTGGAACAGGCTGCGCGCGAAGCCAACGGCCACCGGCAGGGCGCGTTTGTCATCTTGCTCACCGACGGGGCCAACAACCGCGGCGCACTCAGCCCCGAACAGGCCACCGACATTGCCAAGAGCCGCAACATCCCCGTTTATACCATCGGCGCAGGCAAAGATGGCTACCAGCCGTTTCCCATCCTCGACGAGCGCGGCAACCGACTGGGCACCCAACGAGTGCTCTCTGATCTCGACGAGGGCGCGCTGCGACGCATTTCGGCAGCGACCGGCGGTCAGTTTTTCCGCGCCGATGATCTTGACGCGACGGAGTCGGCCTTTGCCGCGATCGACCAAGCACAGAAGATCGAGTTTCAGGCGAAAAGCTACCTGATCACTACTGAGCTCTTCCCGTGGCTCGCCGTCCCGGGCCTCGCCTGCATGGCGCTGGCGGCCGCGGGTGCGCGGGCCGAGGCAAAAGATAAGGAGGCCGCTGCATGAGCTTCGCCCTTCCGCATCTACTCTGGCTGCTGCTCGTGCCCGCCATCGGGCTCGCCTGGGAACTGGCGCGTCACCAGCGATCCGCGCGCGCCGTTCATCCGAAAATCATCCGAGGCGAGGCAGGTACGCGCACCCTGGAAATATCCGCGCTCCCCTCGCTGAGCTCCAGCACCGCCGTGCGCGCGCGCCGTGTCCGCTGGCGTCTCGCCCTCGGCCTCGCACTGACCGTGGTTGCGCTGGCCCGACCGCAGCGGGGCCGGATTGAGGAGCCGGTATTCGAGCAAGCTCGTGAAATCCTTATCGCCGTTGACCTCTCCCGCTCGATGCTCGCGCCCGATGTCAAACCCTCGCGGCTTGAGCGCGCGCGTCTCCTCGTCACCAGCCTGCTCGAAAAACTGCAAGGCGAACGCGTCGGACTAGTGGTGTTTTCTGGAACGGCGTTTTTGCAAAGCCCGCTCAGCGCCGATTATGAAATTTTGCGTGAGTTTCTCCCCGCGCTCGGCCCCGACTATTTGCCTGAGGGCGGAACCAACTACACCGCACTCCTCGACACGTCGCTCGCCGCCTTTGGAGGCAGCAACGCCGCCGACCGCTTCCTTATCATCCTCAGCGACGGCGAGGCCGAAAACGACGACTGGCGTGCACGCCTAGACGCCGTCAAGGCGAAGGGTGTACGTGTCATCGGCCTCGGTATCGGCACTGCGGAAGGCGCGATTATCCCCGACAGCACCGGCGGCTTCGTGAAGGACGAGCGCGGCGCTGTCGTCATGTCGAAGCTGGACAACTCTACGCTGCGCGCGCTCGCCGACGCCACTAGTGGTGCCTACGCCGATGCGAGCAGTTGGGTAGACCTTGCGCAGCTTTTACAAGCCACAGTCGACCGCGGACAACGTGGGGCTTTTCGTGAGGCTGGCCACGTGCGACTCGCGGAGCGTTTCCAATGGGCGCTCGCGCCCGCGCTGCTGCTGCTTGCATGGAGCTTCTGGTGCGAGTTTCCTGTGCGCCCCAAGCCACGTGCGTTGCGTCTCGCGGAGGAGACGCGAGAGGAAAAACCCAAGGCGGTGAAACTCGCCGCCACCGCTGTACGACTACTGGTCTTCTTGGCTCCGGCCTCCTGCCTCCTGTTTCCCGTGTTAGTCCGCGCCATTGAGCGCACCGACGTCGCCCCCGCTGAGCCGCTGACACCCGCCGCGCAACTCGCCCAGCGGGTCGGGAAAATATCCGCTGCCGCTGCGCCCGTTGCGCGCGACTGGGCCGATTTCGCCAAGGACACTCTTGCTTGGGGCAGCGAATTGCAGTCTGTGCCCAAACCCGTCCCCGTCGGCCCCGTCCAAGACGCGCTCGCCGCTGTCGCCGCCGGATCCAAGCTCGATGCCAAGGCCGCCGACTGGCCCAAGCTGCGTGATGCACTCGAGAAACTACTTCAGCAACCCGATGAGCAAAAGCAGGACAACCAAAAGCCTCAGCCGGACAAACAAGACAAGTCGCAAGCGCAGGACCAATCGAAGGACCAAAAGGACCAGAGCCAGTCTAAGGATCAGTCCCAGTCCGGCGGACAAAGTCAGCCGAAGGATTCCGCGCCGTCTCCGACATCGCCGCAGAACCAAGCCCAATCCGGCCAGCCAGACCAGCAGACCAACGCAGCTGCCGGCACCAATTCGCCTGACCAAAAGCCACCGACACCACGACCCGGTGAGCAAACGCTCGGCGACATGAAGTCTCCCGACTCGCCGACACAGCTCCCTCCGTCATCGGACGGCAAGCCGTCGGACGAGATGCAGCAAGTCGGCGGCACGCCGACACCGACTGCCACCGCGCCCTCTGATCCCATGCTCGCCGGGCCGTTGCAAAAGCTCGACCAGATACGCGAGACCGACTCGCCCGTTCGCCTCTTTCAGCTCATTCAGCAGACCGAAGGCCAGCCAGCGTCCAACCCAGCCGCCAAAAAACACAACTGGTGATTTTAGCTATGCGTCGACTCATTTCATTTTTCTATCACTCCCAGCCCGCCCAGCGCGCCTTCACGCTCCGCGCATTCACTTCGGCCCTTAGTCTCCTCTTTGTTCCGTTCATCTTCGCTGCTACGTTGTCCGCGCAAAGCGTCCGTTGGGATCCGCCCGGCGGTACGCTCGGCGCGGGGCAGGTGGTGCAGCTTAACCTCGTGTTTAGCGATTGCGAACTACAGGGCAACCTCGCCCTGCCGAACGTCGCCGGCCTCGAGTTCGGCCAGCCCTCGCAGGGCACCCAGACCTCCTTCAGTATTGTCAACGGTCAGACGACAAACACACGTCAGGTCATTTTTTCCTTTCCGGCGCGCGCCGCCGCCGGCCAATCGACCGTGCAAATCCCCGCGTTCGATGTCGTTACAGACAAGGGCCGCCAGCACGTTGCTGCGGCGAGCTTTACCGTTGGCGCGGCGACCGTTGGCGGCAGCGGCGGGGTCGGCGTCTCGCTGGACTCGGTCGCACAATCGCATTTCACGTTGCCACGCAGCGTATGGGCGGGAGAGGTATTTCCACTTGTTTACTCGCTCGATATTTTGGAGCGCTACGCCTACCAGCTTGGCGGCAATCCCGAGTGGAATTCCGCGCCACTGCTCGTCGAAGACGATTGGACGAAGACCACCACTCCCGCCCAGTCCCGTGCCACGCGTCGCGGCGAAACCTACATTGTCATCTCCTATCCGACACGCGCCTTTGCCAAGGCGCCTGGGGACTTCGCCCTCAATCCTGCCACCCAACTCACCATCCTCCAAACCGGCGTGCAGGGCCTCGGACTGTTCGCGCAACGCACGGTAGACCGCTACGCCATTACCAGTGCTCCCGCTACCCTTACGGTTAAACCACTACCCACACCCGCGCCCCCCGCGTTTACCGGCGCCGTCGGCGAATTCACCTTCGACGCCAAAGTCGTCCCCGCCACCGTCGCCGTCGGCGAGCCGATCACATGGACACTCACGCTCGGCGGCACCGGTAATTGGCCCGACATCACCACGCTCCCGCGCCGCAACGTCTCAACGGATTTTCGTGTCGTCTCGCCGCAGGCCAAGCACACCGCCAAGGAACACACCCTCTTTGACGGCCAACTCGCGGAGGACATCGTGCTAATCCCCACTAAACCCGGTCTCTACACGCTCGGTCCCGTGACTTTCGCCTGCTTCGATCCGAAGTCCGGCCAATACAAAACGCTAACAACGGAAAAATTCACTGTGACCGTCACCGGTCCGGCCGCACCTGCGCCCACGGTCACGTTTTCTTCTCCAACTCCTGGCAACGACTCTGCCAGTACGGCCTCCGACGCTGCGTCGCAGTCCGCGAAGCCCAATCCCTCTCCAGCGCCGCCAACCGGTCTTCCGCGCGACCCGCTTCCCGCCGCCAAGCCCGCCACCGCGTTACTCACCATGCGCGATTTCTTCGTCTGTCTCCTGTCTCCGTTCGCCTGCCTGCTGCCATTCTGGCTCGCCCTCGCCGGCCGACGCGCTGCGCTCACCGACCCTCGTCGTCTCGAACGCGCCCCCCGCCAACGCCTCACCACGACGCTCGCGTCACTCTCCACCACGTCCGACCGCGCACAAATTGCTGTGTTACTTCAGGCTTGGCGTCGCGACACCGCCACCCTTTGGCAGCTTCTCGGCGCCGAGCCCACCCCCGCCGCCCTCGGCGACGTCGTCTGGTCCACGCTTTGGGCCGAGGCCGACCGGGCCTTATTCGGCGAAAGGTTTCCGCTGCCCTCCGACTGGTGCTCCCGCGCCGAGGCCGCCCTCGCCACGAAACGTGTCCCGTCCTTTCAGCCGTTAACTCTTTTTCTTCCCCGTAACCTGTTTCCCTCGGCTACCCGCGCCAAACCGCCCCTGACAGCCGGCCTCTCACTCGGGTCGCCGAGCTCGACTCCGCTGCCGGTGACCGCCAGCAAAGCCGCCCCACTCACCCTGCTCTTCTTACTCCTCTCTGTTTTTCTCCCACCTCCCGTCTCCCGTGCAGCGGAAGCGCCCGACGCGTATCGTGCCACCGACTTCCCCGCAGCCGAAAAATCTTGGCGTGTTGCCATTGCCACTGTGCCGGTGGACTGGGCCGCGCACCACAACCTCTCGCTCGCGCTCGCGCAGCAAAATCGTTGGGCCGAAGCCGCCGGTCATGCGCTCGCCGCATTCGCCCAGCAGCCGCAAAACCCGGCCGTTCGCTGGCAACTCGACCTCGCGTTGAAAAACGCCGGCTGGGTGCCTGACCCCGCGCGGCCGTTTCTTGAGCCCGGCCCGGTGGCTGCGCTCGCCGCCCGTGCCTCGCCCGCGCAATGGCAGCGCCTCGCTGTGCTCGCCGCGCTGCTCACCGCCGCCGCACTGACACTCTTATTCCTGCGCTCCTACGGCGCGCGCGCCCGCTGGCTCGGACCCGCCGCTGGCACTGCGTTCCTGACCGCGTTGCTGCTCGCCGTCGCCGCCAGCGTCAGCCTTCGCCTTTACGGCCCGCTGACCGACGCCCGTGCCGTACTCGTATGGCGCGCTGGCGTGCTCCGCTCCATCCCGACTGAGGCCGATACCGCGCAAAAAACCACCCCGCTCGCTCCCGGCCTCGTCGCCATGGCCGACAAAACTTTCCTCGGCTGGACGCGTCTTGCCTTCCCCACGGGTCAGACTGGCTGGGTACGCCAAGAGGAGATTATCAGCCTGTGGTAATGGCTCTAAGTTGAGATGCTGCCAGTGCAGTATTTTCCTAACTCAGCCGCACGGATGGCCTGCATGCCCACGTCGGACCATGGTTTTAGGTTGGTGATACTTTCCCCATGCGCCGGACCAAGTGTCACCTCCTGAAGAACGCATCCCCCGGCGATGTCAGTTGGTAGTCAGGTGAAATAATAAAATCGCCAAGCGGGGCGTCTAGCCACCGATTCGCTCAAAATGTGTGCACGAATAGCCCCGAGCGCAGCTTGGGCTCAAACCAGGTGCTTTTCGGAGGCATAATCTGGCCGGCGTCGGCGATAGCCATGAGCTGCGGCACCGTCGTCGGAAACATCGAGAATGCCACGCCGCCTTCAGCGTTGACGCGGCGCACCAATTCGTCGGGACCACGGATGCCGCCAACGAAATCCACGCGCTTGCTGGTGCGCGGATCATCAATGCCGAGCAGCGGCGCAAGTAGCTTATCCTGTAGCACGCTAACGTCGAGGCGTGCGACCGGATCGGCTTGCGCATCGGCGGGACAGCGCAGGCCAAACCATTTTCCGCCCAAATACATGCTCACATGCCCGATGGTGTCGGGCGTCGGCGAGGCATTTTCAACCAAGCCGAAGATTGCCTTCACTTTTTTCAGGAAATCTTCCGGCGTGTGGGAATTGAGATCGGAAACTATGCGATTGTAGGGCAAAATTTTCAGCTCGCTCGCCGGAAACAGCACACACAAGAACCAATTATAGTTCTCATCGCCACGATGGGCGGGGTTGCGCGAACGGCGCAGGCGTGCGACGCGGGCGGCGCTGGCGGCACGATGGTGACCGTCGGCGATGTAGGTTACGGGTACGCGGCCAAAGGCGGCGACCCACTCCGCGCCACCGGAAATGCGCCAAGCGGTATGCCGGATACCATCGGGCGCAGTGAAGTCGTGCTGCGGTGCGGTCGCTACAAGGCGGGTCACGAGCGCGTTGACGGCCGGTTCGTCACGGTAGGTGAGAAACACGGGGCCGGTGTCAGCACTGAGCGTGTCAATCAGGCGCGTCCGGTCGTCTTCTTTGTCCTTGCGGGTCTTTTCGTGTTTTTTGATCAGCTCCGCATCGTAGTCCTCGACGTGGCAGACGGCCACAAGCCCGCGCTGCCGGTGCGTACCCATCTGTTGCTGGTAAAGGTAGAGGCACGGCTCTGTTTCGCGCCCGAGTACACCCTCCCGCTGAAGGCCGAGAAAATTTTCGAGGGCTTTCGCATAGACGGCGTCGGAATACGGATTGGTGTCAGCCGGTAGATCAATTTCGGCACGGTCAACATGCAGCAGGCTGCGGGGCTTGCCCGCGGCGAGCGCGGCAGCCTCGGTGGCGTTGATGACATCATAAGGCACACACGCCACTTCGGGCGCGAGCGCGGGCACAGGGACAAGACCTTGAAAGGCGCGGATTCTCATGAGAGTGATGATGCAGGCGGCTGCATGGCGGCTCGTCAAGAAGAGCGCATAGGTGACAGTGGGTCCGTTTGCCTTGCAGGGCGTCGTGCCGAAAGACACCTCCCAAGAAAACCGTTCCATGGAGACGGGCTTACAGACCAACCGGTCCGACATTCATTCACCCAGTTGATGCATCACGCATCGGCAATTGTTGCACAAACTTCACAGACACCCGGTTCAGCCAGCCGCTCCATGGACGATTGCTTCAACACATGAGGCACGCTTCCGCATTTTTAGAAGGAGATAGGTCGCCAGCCACCCTGCTGGCCACACCAATAGTCAGGGAACATGACGCAAGTGTCTTACAGTCACTCGTCACGCACCAACTAGCATTCTCACCGACCGAGACAATCGAAATTGTGCTCGCAGCACTCCATCGAAATAAAGCCGACTTTGCGGCGATTGTAGAGGGGGAAGCTGTTATTGGGCTGCTGTTGCGAAGCAGTCTCGATCAGATCATGGCAAGCCGGTTCGGTTTTGCCGTCTACGCACGAAAACCAGTGGCCGAACTCATGCAGACGGAGTTTCTCAGTATCACGCCGGACCAGCCGGTACCTGAAGTGTTGGCGAAGGCGTTCGCACGGCCAGGTGAAGCATTTTACAATGAGATCGTGCTGGTCGACGCAAAACGGCAGCTACTCGGCCTTATCCCCGTGCACGCGCTGGTGCATTTGCAGCACCGACTTTTTCTCAACCAAATTTCCGAGCTTGCCGCGTCTGGGGAGAAACTCAATCGCACCAATCAGGAACTGGAATCGGCCCGCGATCACGCGCTGTTGGCAGCGCGGGCGAAGTCGGACTTTCTGGCCAACATGAGCCACGAAATTCGCACCCCACTGAACGGCGTCATCGGTATGACGAGCCTACTACAGCACACCTTGCTCGATGACGAGCAACGCGAATGCCTCCAGACCATCGAGCGCTCAGGACAGTCTCTATTGACAGTGCTCAACGACATCTTGGATTTTTCGAAAATCGAGTCCGGCCGGCTCGACCTCGAGATGCAGTTGGTCGACCTCGAGAGTTCCCTCGTCACATGTCTGCATTTGTTCTCAGCCAAGGCCGCCGAGAAAAATATTGATCTCCTCTACCGGATCGAGCCCGGCGTGCCGGCTGTCATCGCAAGCGACCCGACGAGGCTCCATCAAATTTTTTCTAACCTCATCGGCAACGCCATCAAGTTCACCGAACACGGCGAAGTCATCGTCCGGGTCCGACCACGGCCGCCAGGCGCTCACGGAACAGAACGGGTGCCGCCCGCGCTGCTCTTTGAGGTGCAGGACTCCGGCATCGGCATCGCGCCCGACAAGGTCGCCGCGCTCTTTCAGCCGTTTACGCAAGCCGACTCCTCGATGGCGCGGCGTTTCGGCGGCACCGGTCTTGGTCTCGCCATTTGCCGCCGACTCGTCGAGCTGCTCGACGGCCGCATTGGGGTAGACAGTCAGCCCAACCGGGGCTCGACGTTTTGGTTCTGGCTGCCGGCGAAGGTTGACCTACCAGATGCCTGCTTGCCGTTTCCCCACCCCGCGCTCGACGGCCGTAGTCTGCTCCTAGCCGATGACAACGCCACTGGTCGCCACGTGCTACGCGAGATCTTTGCGCCGTGGGGTTTGCGGGTCACCGAAATCAGCACGACCGAAGAATTGCGTGCACTCGGCGACACATTACAGACGTTTGATTTTTTGTTGGTGGATGTGAGCCTCTCCGCAAACAATCCCGCCGCGCTAGTCCGCCTACTACACGCGGCCACTGCAGGCGGCACCGCCCGACTTGCGTGGCTGGAGCACTTTGTCAAAAAACTCCCACTCGAACTCACCCTCTCTGGCCTACCCGCCAGTGTTCTGCACAAGCCGCTGGAGCCTTCCGCGCTACTGCAATTTTTCGAGGGTCGCGCGAGTAAGGCTGCCGTCGCGCCACCGCCCGCCGCGCATGGCATTGACCAATATGTCCTCTCGCGGTTACGCCTGCTCGTTGCCGAAGATAACCCAATCAATCAAAGAGTCATCACCCAGATGCTCGCTAAGCTTGGCTGTCGTGCCAAAATCGCTGGCAACGGCGCCCAGGCCGTGGCAGCCCTCAATGACGAGAACTTTGACCTCGTGTTCATGGACGTACAGATGCCCGAGATGGACGGTTACGAAGCCACCACCCGCATTCGTCGCACCCTGCCACATCATCGCCAGCCCTACATCGTCGCACTCACCGCCAACGCTATGGCTGGTGATCAGGAAAAATGCCTCGCGGCCGGCATGGACGCCTATCTCACCAAACCCGTCGCCATGCCTGCCTTACTCGGAATGCTTCGGTCGGTCGCGGCCCGGATTGAGCAAAGCCTCCACGCCGTTCAAAACATTAATGTCGCGTGACAGCAGTCATTTTACTTCGGCAAAGTGCGGCGCGAGCACGGGCATCCGCTCTGTCCAGTCTTATTGAGACTCGCCGATTGGACAGACTTTCCGTAGTGAGGGGGAGCGCCAGCGTCCGCAAGCTATGAACGAGCTCCCGCCGGCTCGCCCTAAAAGCTTAGGGTGAATTGCAGCCCTGTCCGCTGGACGCGTGCACAAATCCTAGACCCCGAAGGAGCCGGTCTGGCAATCGAACAACCTCACCAATACGGGAAAATTTGCGACACCGGATGCGTCAACTGATTTGACCGAAGATTTAGGTTGCGCCCTCAGCGGGTCAGCTCTTGCCTCCCCACCCCGCGAGCCGGATGGGCGCGGTTAAACACGTCGGGGCGTAGCTTAGCCTGGTAGAGCGCTTGCTTCGGGAGCAAGAGGTCGCGAGTTCGAATCTCGCCGCCCCGACCATTTACGTCATGAAGGATTTCGTTACGTCATGGCGTCTTTTTTATTAGCCGCAGGAGAAACACCACCGTGTTCCCCCTTGCCCCGAAACCCGGCGCGCGCCACAACCCTCGCGTCCTATGCCCGCCCATGACGCCGTGACTGACAAAGATCCAGCCCTGACCGCGTTGCAAACGCGGCTCGACCACCGCTTTCGCGATCCATCGTTGCTCGCACTCGCGGTCACCCACCCGTCATGGCTGGCCGACCATCCGGGTGAGCTTGAGAGCAACCAGCGGCTGGAGTTTCTCGGCGACGCGGTGCTATTGCTCATCCTCAGTGACGAGTTGTTCCGCCTTTTTCCTCACGACCGCGAGGGACCGCTCAGCCGCCGCCGCGCCGCATTGCTGAATGGCTCGTTCCTTGCAGGCCTCGCCCGTCAGCTCGGCCTTGACGCCTGTCTGCGCTTCGGTGCAGGCGAAGAGCGCGCCGGGGGCCGTGCCCGACCCGCCGCGTTGGAGGACGCATTTGAGGCACTCGTCGGTGCGCTCTACCTTGATGCCGGCCTCGATACTGCACGCCGCGTCGTGTTAGTGATTTATGGCGATATCGCCGCGCAGCTCGCCGCCGTGGAGGATGCCGAGAACCCGAAGGGTCGCCTGCAGGAACTCGTGCAACCCCGGCATGGTAACGATGCACTGCGCTACGAGGTTGTCCGCACCGGCGGCACAGCACACGCTCGCGAATATGAAGTCGCGGTGTTACTCCTTGACAAGCGGCTCGGCTCTGGGCGCGGCTCCTCCAAAAAAATCGCTGAAGAAGCTGCTGCTGCCTCCGCACTCGCCGCGTGGCCGCCAACCGACGTGCCGACCTGGGTGCCAGCCAAATAAAGCTGACGCACGGCCCGCTGCGCTACGCTTAAGCCTACTTTAATGGCGCCTATCAGCCCTGTCCCACCCGATTCTGGAGAAACACCAGCACATCCTCGAAACGGGCTTGATTGGTCGCATCAACGGCGACGAGGTTCTGATGGGCCTCCAACGCAAGGCGCGCGTTAGCCAACTCAGATTTCTCCGGCTGGCAGTCGAGCGGGGTGCATGGATTCTCGGACGTCGCGATGTCTTCCACTACGGTCAGGAGCCGGTGCAGGCCGAGATTTCTCAGCAGCTCGAGATTGCGCGGCCCAGGCGACCGCACGATGAGTGCGCCAGCGGGCGCCCGGCCACGCAGCTCGATGGCCGCACCTGCCACCACCCCAAGAAAAGTGCTGTCCATACCGGTGCATCGAGCCAGATCGAGCACGAACCGTGTCTGTCCGCGCCCGGTCATCGTGGCGAAAAATTCTTTCAGGCAGCGACAGTTTTGAAAACACGCCCGCCCCTCTACTCGCACAACCACAGGGTCGGCGGCTACGGCGACGAGATAGACAGTTTTGGTATCGGACATAATGCGCGGGAACGAGAAAGTTGCCCGGCGTTTTCCGAGATGCAAGCGTCTGCTGAATCAGACGAGCGCGACAAAATACTCTGTGCTCACCCTTATCGGGCCGGCGGCCGTTCAAAATGAGGTAGTTGTCGTTAATCAGCACATCGCCCGCCTGCCAATCGAACGGCATTATCTCGGCGTGAATGTTCGCGCGGACAAGCGCGAGGTCCACGTCATGCAGCGCCGAACCATTGCCGTAGGTCGCGTTCATCGGAAACTCCGACTCGGGCAGACCTCGTGTCAATCACGCACACCGCCAACTCCAAGCCAGAGGAGTGGCAATCGTCGGTTTGCGTTATCCATGCGCGCTCTTTCTAGACGAGCTCGCTGCCCCGGTCAGACCTCAGCGAGTCCGGCAACTGTTCAATTGGCGGCAACGATCTGGCGCAGTACGTAGGGCAATATCCCGCCGTGCTGGTAGTACTCGATCTCAATGGGTGTATCGATGCGGCAACGGACGGAGACGTTTTCAACCGCCCCACCCTTGCGGGTGACGCGAAGCACGAGGTCCTGTTGCGGCTTGATGGAGGCATCGAGGCCAACGATGTCGTAGGTTTCCGTGCCGTCGAGTTTGAGTGTTTGTGCCGTAGTGCCTTCCATAAACTGGAGCGGCAAGACGCCCATACCGACGAGATTTGAGCGGTGGATCCGCTCGAAGCTCTGAGCCACGACAACCTTCACCCCGAGGAGATTGGTCCCCTTGGCGGCCCAGTCGCGCGAGGAGCCGGTGCCGTATTCTTGACCTGCAAGGATGATAAGCGGCACCCCGGACTTCTGGTAGGCCATCGAGGCTTCGTAAATCGATGTCTCCGCCCCGTCTGGCCCGAGCGTGTTACCCCCTTCCTTGCCACCGAGCATCAAGTTCTTGATGCGGACATTGGCGAAGGTACCGCGAGTCATCACCCGGTCGTTGCCACGGCGCGAGCCATAGGAGTTGAAGTCCTCGAAACTCACGCCGTTCTCAAGCAGGTATTTGCCGGCTGGGGCACTCTTCTTGATAGCGCCGGCGGGTGAGATATGGTCAGTTGTGACGCTGTCACCGAAGATGCCGAGCGCACGGGCCCCCTTGATCTCGGCGATGTTGCCGGGCTTCAGGCCGAAGCCGGTGAAGAATGGCGGCTCCTGGATGTAGGTGGAAGACGCGTCGAACGCGTAGACATTGCCCGTGGTCGAGGGGATCTCATTCCACTTCGGGTTCTGGGCAGCGAAATCGGAATAGAGCTTGCGGAACACCTCGGGCTTGAGCGCGGCGGCCATTTGGTCACGCACTTCCTGCAACGTCGGCCAGAGATCTTTCAAGAAAACAGGCTTGCCGGCTTGGTCCGTGCCTAGTGGCTCAGTGGACAGGTCGATGTCCACCCGACCGGCAAGCGCGAAGGCCACGACGAGCGGAGGTGACATGAGGAAGTTGGCCTTGATGTTCTGGTGAACGCGGGCCTCAAAATTGCGGTTACCCGAGAGGACCGAGGCGGCGACGAGATCGTGCTTCACGACGGCTTCTTCGATTGGCGCCGACAGCGGGCCAGAGTTGCCGATACAAGTCGTACAGCCGTAACCGACGGTCTGGAAGCCCAACTGGTCGAGATAAGGCGTGAGGCCGGTCCGGTTAAGGTAGTCGGTGACGACACGCGAGCCAGGTGCGAGAGAGGACTTGACGATTGGGTTCACCTTAAGGCCCTTTTCGACGGCCTTCTTCGCCACCAGTCCGGCCGCGAGCATCACGCTCGGGTTGGAGGTATTGGTGCAACTGGTGATAGCCGCAATGAGCACAGAGCCGTGACCAACCTTCTGGCCATTGACCTGCGCGCTGACAGTCGTGAACTCTTTGGCCTGCTTGCCAAAGCCAGCCTCTGTAACGGGCTTGGCGAAAGCTGCCACGAAGTCACGTTTGAGATTCTGCAGTTCAATGCGATCCTGCGGGCGCTTCGGGCCGGCAACACTCGGGACGACGGCTGACAAGTCGAGGTCCACCACCTGCGAGTAGTCGATCGCGCCTTTCGCGGGGATACCCCACAATCCTTGGGCCTTATAGTAAGCCTCATAGGTGGCGATGTGCTTCTCTTCGCGACCGGTGGCGCGGAGGTAAGTGGAGCACTCGGCGTCGATCGGGAAGAAACCCATCGTCGCGCCGTATTCGGGGGCCATATTGGCGATGGTCGCGCGATCAACGACCGGTAACGCGGTGGCGCCGGGGCCGAAAAACTCGACGAATTTGCCCACGACTTTGGCCTTGCGCAGCATCTGTGTGACCGTGAGCGCGAGGTCGGTGGCAGTGACGCCTTCCTTCAGGGCGCCAGTCAGGTGCACGCCGACGACGTCGGGCGTGAGGAAATATACGGGCTGGCCGAGCATGCCGGCCTCGGCCTCGATGCCACCAACGCCCCAGCCCACAATGCCGATGCCATTGATCATCGTCGTATGCGAGTCAGTACCGACGAGCGTGTCAGGATAATACACGTTGCCGGCGCTGAGCACGCCCTTGGCGAGATATTCGAGATTAACCTGATGGACAATGCCGATGCCCGGCGGGACGACCTTAAAGGTGTCGAAGGCCTGCATACCCCATTTCAAAAACTGATAGCGCTCGCGGTTGCGGGAAAATTCCAGTTCGAGATTTTTGGCCAGCGCCTCGGCCGAGCCGGCGAAGTCAACCTGCACCGAGTGGTCCACCACGAGGTCGACTGGCACCAGCGGCTCGATGATCTTCGGGTTCTTGCCCATCTTGGCCACGGCGGAACGCATGGCGGCGAGATCCACCAGCAGCGGCACGCCGGTGAAGTCCTGCAATACGATACGCGCGACAACGAAGGGAATCTCGGCTGTGCGAGCCTCAGTCGGTTTCCAACCGGCGAGTTCGCGGACATTGGACTCCATCACACGTTGGCCATCGCAATTACGCAGCACGGCCTCAAGAACGAGGCGGATGCTCACCGGCAGACGTGCGACCGCGGGGAACTGCTTCGCCAACTCGGGGAGTGAGTAGAATTTCTTGCCACCCTCGAAGGTCTGGAGGGTGTTGAACGGATTCGGGAGTTCGGGCATGGGAAATGAGGCAAATGATTCAGAAGCTACGAAAAGTTTGATCGGTGAGGGCTTCCTGGCTTGTGCAGTAACGGTCGGATTACTTCGCCAGCGCGGCCTTTACTGCCGCGAAGTTCGGCAAATCTTTCGGTGTCGCCGTCTGTTCGGCGTATTTCACTACGCCGTCCTTGCCAATGACAAACGCCGCTCGCGCGCTCGTGTCGCCCACGCCGGCCAGCATTGGAAAAAGCACCCCGTAGGCCTTAGTCGTCTCCTTATTCAAGTCGGAGAGCAGGGTGACGGTGATCTTGTTCGCCGTGGCCCACGCCTCCTGCGCGAAGGGGCTGTCCACGCTGATGCCGTAGACTTCAGCGCCGAGCTTGGTGTAGTCGTTCATGTTCGCTGACGTCTCGCACAGTTCTGTGGTGCAGACGCCGGTGAATGCCAAAGGGAAAAATAGCAGCACGGTCTGGTGCTTGCCAAAGTTGTCGCTCAGGCGCACGTCCTTGATGCCGTCGGCCGTTTTGGTCTTGAGGGTGAAGTCGGGGGCTTTGGAGCCGGTGGCGATGGACATAGTGGTGTAGGGCTGCGGAGGTGGTGTGTGGAAGGGATTGAACTGTGGCGCGCGGCGCGCCGCGAGGTCGAGAGCGAAACGCTCGCACCCCGCCCGTGCAACCCGTAAACGGTGCGTCGGCCGAAACTCGAATCCTAGCAGTCACGTCCAGACTTTGCCATCTACCGCGCTCGGCGGTCATGTCACTCCCCGTCACCCAACGCGACCATGCGCGCAAACTCCGCTGGCGCGAGGGGCATGACCGAGAGGCGGCCCTGCCGCACGAGCATGATGTTGGCCAGTGTCGGCTCGGACTTGATTTGAGCGAGCGCAACCGGCGTGCGTAGGGTCTGCACGGCTCTTAATTCAACGGCCACCCAGCCTGCCTCCTCGGCCGTCGTGTCGGGAAACGCCGCACGCGTAATCTCGGCCACGCCCATTACTGCCTTCGTCGTTACACTTTCATAAAAGAGCACATGGTCGCCAGGGCGCATGGCGCTTAAGTGCAGCCGCGCGGCGTAATTGCGGACGCCGGTCCATGCCGTACGCCCGTCGGACACAAGGTCAGCCCATGCGTAGGAGTTTGGCTCCGACTTCACAAGCCAATGGGCAGCTGGTTTGGGGGCAGATTTCTTGGCGGGCATGGTGCGGGTGATCTTCCGGATGGCGGCGCGGCACGCAAGGGCGGAACCACAAAAGCCGCCGCACAGGACTTGCGTTTCCTTTTTTACGCCGCTTACGCTGGACCGTTTCTCCTCACGTTTCCACTCTGGTTTTCCTTTCATCCGCCATTCCCGACCTTCTATGAGTCAAGCTCCCGCCTCTCTCTCGATCTGGGCCCGCAATATCTCGCCGTCTCCGACGCTCGCCGTTGACGCCAAGGCCAAGGCTCTCGCCGCCGCCGGCGAGGACGTCTGCGGCTTTGCGGCCGGCGAACCCGATTTTGATACGCCCGAACACATCAAGGCCGCCTGTGCCGCCGCTCTCGCCGGTGGCAAAACCAAGTACGCCCCCACGCCCGGCATCGAGCCGCTCCGCGCCGCCATCGCCGAAAAATACTTGGCCGACTATGGCCTCAAAGTCGCGCCATCGCAGGTCATCGTCTCGCCCGGAGGAAAGTTTTCCTGCTATCTCACCATCCTTGCCATTTGTTCGCCCGGCGATGAGGTCGTCATCCCCGCGCCCTACTGGGTCAGCTACCCTGAGATGGTGAAGCTCGCCGGCGCGGTGCCGCGCTTCGTCCTCGCTGACGACCGCACCGGTTTCCGCCTCACGCCCGCCATGCTTGAGGCCGCCATCACACCGAAGACGAAGCTGCTCATCCTCAATTCGCCCTCAAACCCCACCGGGGCCGTCTATTCGCGTGCCGAACTGGAGGCACTTATTGCCGTCGCACTGCGGCACAACCTTTACGTTCTCTCAGACGAAATCTACGAGCACCTACTTTACGACGGCGTGGCCTTCTCCTCGCCTGCCACCTTTAGTGCTGAGGCTGCCGCACGCACCATCATCGTCTCAGGTTTTTCCAAAACCTATGCGATGACCGGCTGGCGGCTCGGCACGACCGTCGCCCCCGCGCCGATCGCCAAGGCCGTCGCCGAGCTGCAAAGCCAGACCTCGTCCAACGCAACCACCTTCGCCCAGTATGGCGCACTAGCCGCGCTCAAAGAAAAAGAAAAAACCGCCGCCGCGCTCGCCACCATGCTCACCGCCTTCGATCGCCGCCGGAAATTTCTCCACGCCGAATTGAACAAAATCCCCGGCATTACCTGCCAACTCGCTCAAGGAGCGTTTTATCTTTTCCCCAACATTTCCTCATTCGGCCTCAAATCCGAGGACTTCTGCACCCGCCTGCTTGATGAGCAGAAAGTCGCCGCCGTCCACGGCAGCGCGTTCGGAGCTGAAGGTTATCTGCGTCTAAGCTACGCGACGAGCGACACGATTATCGCGAAGGGGGTCGAGCGGCTGGCGAAATTCTGTGCCGGACTGAAGAAGTAAGCAGAGGGTTGACCGCGATTCACCGCGAGCGCCCGGCTCAATTCAATATTGGCCCGCTCGGGTGGGGCCATGATTGAGCATTTACCAGTTTGGGCTTCACCCCAGCTTCATGCACGGATTCTGTCCTGACGCGATATGCCTCGCGTTGGGGGGATATTTCCCCAATCAAGGCTCACGCCGACGGGGAAACGAACATTCCGCCGGTGAGTAAAACCAACGAAAAGATTACCACCATGGGCGATAGATCCCCGAAATCCGTGCAGAAACAGGCGTCGCAAAAGCAGTCGAAAAACGACGGCGTAAACCAAAAGAAAAATGCCCTCATTGTGGCGCAACAAGCCACGAAAGCCAAGGCCGCCGCGAACAAAAAAAGATAAACGCCAGCGGCTCCGCCAGTTCCGGCCGGTGCGACGCGCAGTTTGCATCTACGCCGCTCCGGCCGTTCGCACCTCCCGCCCCTCGATCCGTTGTTGCTTCCACCACCTTTCACTCCCACCACCATGGCCAAAACCCAAAACTCCCAGAAACAGACTAAGAAAAAGGCGTTGAAGACGCCTGCGCAAAAAAAAGCCAACAAGCGCGAAAAGAAGAGCCGCAGCTAAACAGCCGCGCTCAAAGCAATCCTTACCCTGCCACCGCGTGCCTTGACCTCAGGCGCGCCGTGTCCCAACTGGCTCCTATGGAAACATCCGACGACGAGCCGACCTTTCTTCGCGACCTCATCAAAGCCTCCCGCCAACGGCCGACTTTGGCGCGGTGGACCGATCGCGACGGCAGTGCACGCCAGACTGCCCTCACTCCGGCCGAAGCCAGTCGGCTCAACACCATTGCGCACCGCCTTGGCCTTTCACCGGGCGAAGTGCTCCGCCGCGCCGCGCATATTCCGGTGCCGCCCGATGCCCGACGCGGCTCACGCGTCGAAAGCCGCCCCGTCCCAACTGCTGAACCGACCCAACCGTAAAATGGGTTCCTCTGGTAGCTGAGCCGGTCGCAAAAAGACTGCTCAGCTCATTTACCCGTTGAGCCCAGCTGCACGACGAGGGTCTGTCCGGCAAACGTGACGTGGTCGCCCGCCACGAGCTTCTTACGTTTGCGCGTTTCTACCGTCCCGTTAAGCAGCACCTGAGCTTCACTAATCGCCTGCTTCGCCTCGCCGCCGCTCAGGACGAGGCCCCCAAATTTCAGAAACTGGCAGAGCTCGATCGGCGATTCATGGATGATGACGGCACGCGGAATCGGCTCGGGAGTGGAGTTGGCTGGACGCGGTGGGTTCATGGATAAGTTTCGAAGCGACTAAAAAAATCTGAACAGAATTAAACGGCCCCAGTCGGCTTCGCCACAGCTACCGCCTCCGTCGCGACGCGAATACCATGCGCCTCAATGCGGATGCGACGCTCACGGTAGAGTGCGCCTAACGCCTGCTTAAACGCTTTTTTACTCACACCAAAAGCCGTGCGGATTTCCAGTGGCGTGCTGTCGTCGTGGAAGGGCAACCGACCGCCGGCGCGCTCAAGTGACTGGAGAATTTGCTCCGTGAGCGGCGCGATACGGTGAAAGCCGGCGCGATCCAGCGCCACGTCGAGTCGGCCGTCGAAACGCGGAGCACGCACAAAGCCTTCCAGCGGCTGGCCTACCGTGAGCGGATCGGCGAGGTCAGTGCGATAGAGCAGACCAATGTGCGCGTGCTCGACGATCACCTTATACCCCAGCGGCGTCTCGCCGATGACGAGCAGGCGCACGCGCTGCCCCTCGGCATATTTGGGCATATCACGGTCGAGCCAGCGGGGCAGTCGTGCACTGGCAAAGATGCGGTCAGATTTTTGATCGAGCGCCACACGCACGACGAGCCAATCGCCAACTTGGAGCGGCGCGATTTGTTCACGCCTCGGCAGCAGCAGGTCTTTCTCGAGCCCCCAGTCGAAAAACACCCCCACGCGCGGGTTAACCCCCACGACGCGCAGAAACGCAAACTCGCCGACCACCGCGTAAGGCCGCTCCGTAGTCGCCACGAGTCGATCCTCGGAGTCGCGACATACAAACACCTCTATGGTGTGCCCCGGCATCAAGCTGGGCGGAATGTAGCAGCCGGGCAGCAAAATCTCCCCATGCGAGCCGCCGTCGAGGTAATACCCGGGCGGAGCCGCGCGGACAACGCGAAGGGAATTATATTGGCCGATGAGCGCCATGCGCAGCGCACGGTGAACACAACCGACTGCAATGGGGAGGTAATTCGCAGTGCACGTTGACGTGCGTTTCATCGACTTCACCCCTCATCGCAGCCTGCGGGACGCTGGTGCTCACCGACCACACCTATGCCACCTCCGCCGTCAACTAACCAGCCGTCGTGCGCACAAGGAGACCTTAGCGGGGCTCACCTTGCCGTATCTTTTTGCCAACTCGAATTAAAGTGCGGGAGCCGCCGGCGCAGCGGGAGCTGCGGCCGGAGCGGCGGGAGCAGCGCCACCGTCTTGGGCAGGAGCGGGAGCAACGGGAGCGCCCGCGCCCCGGCCGCGGCCACCGCGTCCGCCGCGACCGCCGGCACCGGGTGCCGGGGCGGGACGGGGCGGTGCGAAAACAGGCGCGCGTTCAATCTTGTGGCCGAGCAGCGACAGCATGGTCACGGCAAAGCGGGTGCCGAGCTCGCGGTAACCGGCCGGGTCGAAATGCAGATTTGTCGCGTCTTGGGTCGAGCAGCCTTCCGCCGAGATAACATGGGCGGTGGGGATGGTCTTGGGCAGTTCGTCAATGATGGCGTTCATGCTAGCGGTCGCGCCGCGCTGGTCGCGGGCCAAAACCTCGCCGGCAAGCAGCGGCACGTCGTCGGCCTTGAGACCTAAATCCTTAAGCAGATCCTCATAGATGGCCTTCACCTTGTTGGGCCACTCGCGATCGTTGTTGTTGGACTCCCCCTGATGCAGGAGAATGCCTTTGATGACGCCGCCCTTCTGGGCCTCCTTGCCAAGATCCACGAGGCGCTGGTAAGGATTGCCACCGTATTGCTTGGCGATATTGATTTTAAAATCACCCTGTCTCCAGGTGGCCATCTCGGCCTCATAACCCTTCTTGTCGAAGGTCTCGATCTTGCAGCCGGCGACGGCGACAGTGACGACGCCCACGCGAATCTCCTTGGGCAGGTTGGCGACAAGGGTGCGGCCGAAAAAGTCAGGCGGGGCCAGACCGCTGTCGGCACGGCAAAGCGGCGGAACGGCGACATACCACTGGCCGGCTTTGCGCTCACCGGCGCGACTGTTGGCGGCGAAGTCCACAGCGGCGAGCAGTTGGAAGCGCGGATCTACATCTTTCTGCAAATCGGCCCAAGTCGCGGCGTCGCGGATGGGATAGCCCTCCATATTCGACTGGCCGAAGGCGAGGTAGATGTGGAAATTTTTGTCGGGCGCAGCGGGGGTGCCAACCTTATCCTGTGCCTGAGCACCGACCGCAAGCATGAGCGCAGCGGAAGTGGCGAGAAGTTTACGGAGGAGTTTCATGGTGGGTAGAGGG
>CAIQKQ010000074.1 GCA_903872425.1 uncultured Opitutia bacterium
CCTCTACGCAGTCAAGCAGATTCAGCGGTTCCAAGCATCCGTGGTTCGATTCTGTTGTTGGGCAAGAAAAACATTTTCCCGCCCCGTCTGAGGCTCGCGTAGTGAGCCGCCCAAAGAGAACAGCGCCGGCGACGCCCGAGTTCCAAACTGAGTTCCAACCCCTAGAAGTGCTCACCTCGTCTGACCGAGTTCAGGGGTTAGAAGCCCCTAGTTCAGCCCCCCGCGTCAGAATTGTTGTCCCATGAATAGAATTCAAAGTATGGGGGCTTCAATGGAGTGGACGTGGCTCGATACGGACAAGCATTTAAAGACAGAGCGGTGGCCAGGTTGCTGCCGCCCGAGAGCGCCTCGATTGGCGAGGTTTCGTTACAGGTGGGTGTTGCCGTAGCGACGCTTGAGCGCTGGCGCAGTGATGCCCTGTCCAAGCCCGCTCGCGAGCGGGCTTGGACAGCGGCCGCCCGGTTTGATGCCGTGCTGACCACGGCTGCCATGGATGAGGCTTCGCGCAGCGCCTGGTGCCGCGAGAAAGGCGTGTATCCGCAAGAGCTCGAGTCCTGGCGGGTGAGCGCGACGCAGGCCTTGGCCGAGCCCGATGAAGCGCGCGCCAGCCCCATGCAGACCCAGTCGGATCGGCGCCGGATCAAAGAGCTCGAGCGCGAGTTACGACGCAAGGAAAAAGCGCTGGCCGAGGCTGCAGCGTTATTGGTGCTCTCAAAAAAGGTCGAGGCGATCTTCAACCGGGACCATCGGGGCGAGGACGAATGATCGCTCTGGAAGATCGCCAAACCATGGTCCAAGATATCGGTGCTGCGCAAAGCGGCGGCGCTCGTTTGAGCAAAGCCTGTGAGGTGTGCGGGATTGACCGCCGAACGCTGCATCGATGGAAGGTTGATGCAAAGGCTCTCCAGTCTGGCGATCGCAGGCCCATGGTCATACGGCCAACGCCTGCACACGCGCTCACGCCCGAAGAACGCGCCCGGGTGTTGAGCGTAGCCAATGAGCCGCGCTTTGCTGATAGACCTCCTGCGCGCATTGTCCCAGCGCTGGCCGATGAGGGAATTTACATCGCCAGCGAGTCGACCTTCGTAAGGTTGTTGCGGGCGCAGGGTCAGAACGCGCACCGTGGACGCGCCAAGGAGCCCAAACAGCAGCGCCCGCCGACAACGCATATCGCCAGCAGGCCCGGTGAGCTCTGGTGCTGGGATATGACGTACTTGCCCACTGAAATTATTGGACGCTGGTTTTTTCTGTACCTGATTCTCGACATTTACAGCCGCAAAATCGTGGGCTGGGAGGTGCATGGAACGGACGATGCCGAGCATGCCGCCCGCGTCGTGCAGCGAGCCGCGCTTGCCGAGGGCATCGCAGCCAATCAAACCAAGCCCGTTTTGCACGGCGATAACGGCGCGACGCTCAAAGCGACCACCGTCCTGGCAATGCTCAACTGGCTGGGGATCAAACCCTCGTACTCCAGGCCTCGTGTGAGTAACGACAACGCTTTTGCAGAATCGGCATTCAGAACGGCCAAGTATCGACCGGAGTTTCCAAGACGGGGATTCAAGGATCTCGATCAGGCCAGAGACTGGGCCAGCCAATTCGTGCACTGGTACAACGTCGAGCATCTGCACAGCGGTATCCGCTACGTCAGCCCGAACCAGCGGCATGCCGGCCAAGACCACGAGATTCTTGCTGCTCGGCATCACCTGTACCTCGCGGCGCAAGCGGCCAACCCAAGGCGCTGGACTCGCAACACCCGAAACTGGACGCCAATCGGCGCCGTCACCCTCAACCCAGAAAAACCGGAGCTCATCAAAACCGAATCTTCCAATCAAGATAAACAGGCAATCGCCGCATAACTCATGGGACAACTATCTTGACGCGCGCCGGTACAGTCGAGGAACCAGATAAATGACCCGGGTACTCAGCAGCTCGGTGACCTGAGCGTCTTTGCCGTCCTGCAGGAGCA
>CAIQKQ010000075.1 GCA_903872425.1 uncultured Opitutia bacterium
CCCTTGCCAGTGTTGATGGCTTGGTCTTGGTTTTAACGGTCTGCGCGCTGGGTCGATTTTTAGGGCCGATTTAGGCCAGAAGAAAAAACCCAAATGGGTGCTTGCAATTTATCTGCGTCCCTGTCTTAGACTCAATTCAAACTTTACCACATCCCATGAAAAAACTTGCTCTCGGGTCCTTGGCCCTCACCGCTCTTGCCGGAACGTCCTTCGCGGCCTTTTCGCTCACCGACGACATCACACTCAGGCTCACGGGCGATGTAGGCGTCGTATACGACGACAACATCCAGCTCGGCGACGGCACCGTCAACCCCAAAGTGGATGATGTGATTTTCAATTTCAAACCCGGCCTGACGCTTGAGTTCGGTAAAAAAGGGCTGGCGGTGTTTAATTTTTCGGAAAACTTCACGCGTTACGCGGATACGGCCAACATCAATACCGATCTCGCTTCGCTCTCCTTCCGCTCCACGCTGGACAGTGGTAAAACGACGGCCAGCGTTAATGCGGGCTTTTCCCAGCTGAACGCCAACACTCCCACAGCTACAGGCGGGGTCTCGGGTGTTCCCGGTCTCCTGCGTCGTGATAATACGACTGCGGGTGGAAATGTCAAATTCACCATTTCAGAAAAAAGCAACTTTGGCGTTGGCGTCACCTACGATAAGACCGACTACAAACTAGCCACGTTGGCCGATAGCCAAATCACCACGGTGCCGATCACCTACTTTCAGCAGATCTCGGGCAAGCTCTACCTCACGCCGAGCATTCGGTATCGCAAGACTCAGCTTAGCGCACCCGCTACGAGTGACTTCTCCGACTATTACTACAGCGTCGGATTGGACGGTGAGTTTGATCCCAAACTCAGTGGCAATTTGAGCGTCGGTTTGAACAAACGCCAGGCGCAAGTCGGAAAAAACGAATCTTCTGTCGGTCTCGACGCCAACCTCACCTGGAAATACACGCCCAAGACCACATTTGGCTTTAACCTCAAAAACGACTTTGGGGCCTCTTCGGTCGGTGCTTCGCAGAAAACGCTCAGCCTTGGTGCCAATGCTAGCACAGAGTTGGCCACAAAAGTGACGGGCTCTGCCAATGTAAATTACAGCTCCACCCGTTATGCTGCTGCCCGCGAAGACAAAAACTGGCGCTTCGGCTTCTCGGTCAATTGGGCGTTGTATGACTATTTCAGCGTGAGTGCGGGCTATGACTACACCGACAACTCCTCCACGCTCGGTGGCGCCAACAGCTACTCGGACAACAAATTTACGATCACAGGCACGGTGCGGTATTAATCCGCTGAGTCGCCATAAAATTGGAACTCAATCCTTTTTTAGCAGTCTCCAAACAGGCCAGTCCGGCATAACGTCGGCTGGCCTTTTTTTAGCTCTTGTCATGAAAAAACTCGAACTGCTCAATTTCTTTAAGCCACTGCGACTGATTGGTCTGTCGGCGCTCATGCTGGCGGCAGTGCATGGTGCGACTACGACAAAAAGCTCTCCGGTGCCGACGCCCGGCCCCTCTCTGACAGACTATGTGGTGCGGCCGGGCGATGTCATCGCGATCAGTATTTTGAATGAGGATAAGCTGAACGGACAAATGAGCGCGCTCAAAATCGCGAAAGACAACACCGTCACACTTCCCTTGCTCGAAGAGCCATTAAATTTATCGGGAAAAACCGTGCGTGAAATCCAGCAAATGGTCATTGATCGCTACAAACCCGACTACCTAAAAAATCCATTTGTAAATGTCAGAGTCGTAGAAACGGCCTTGCGAACAGTCAATGTCACCGGGCAGGTGAACCATCCGAGTCAAATACCAATTCCTCCTGAGCGTGGCTTAAAGCTCTGGGATGCCATCACGCAAGCGGGCGGACTCACCCGGATTGCGCGGCCGAGTCGGGTTAGTCTCACACGTACCAACGCAGACGGTAAGAAGGAGACCTTCATCATTGATGCCGAAGAAATCAACAAGCATCCCGATGGAAAGAATGACTGGCCGCTTCAACCGGATGATTTTATCGATATTCCTGAGATCATAATGTAATCACCTTTTCGCGCGATGAGCTCAAATTCCTCCAAACAGTCACGTTCCGGCGGTGATCACGGCTACGGATATGGCGGCTACGGCGGCTCGTCCGGCTATGGCTACGGGTATGGTGGTTACGGCTATGGCGGCTACGGGTATGGCTACGGCTCGAAGCGTGAAGGCGGACTGCAGCGCAGCCTTCAGGACTATGTGCTCATTCTCCGGGAGCGCATTTGGTATATTATCGTGGTGTTCCTCGTGGTTTTTTCCTCGGCTTTGATCTACACCCTGAGCCAGACCAAAATTTACCAGGCCACGGCCACCATGAAAGTGCAGCGGCACGCGGCTGTGATCTTGGACAAAACCGCCCAGATTAATTCGCAAGACATCTACGGTCCCGAAGAGTTTGGCACCATTCTGAGTGTTTTTGGCAGTGGAGCCGTTTTGAACAAGGTGGCTGACCGACTTACTAGTAGTGGGCCTGATTTGCGGGATTTCATGCAGCCCTACGCACCGGCCGGCGGTAGCCTCGGGCCGCAGGATATCCTAAATGATTTTCGGAAGGTACAACAGCGGCGCGGCACGTTCATCATCGAGGTTCAGTATCGTCACCCCAATCCTGCCATCGCCGCCAAGGTGGCGAATTATTTCGCGGAGGCATATGTAGATTACACCGATGCCGACAAAACCACCGGGCAGTCGAAGGTGGCGAACGACTTGGCGTTACGGGTGGCCGAGCAAAAGAAAAAGGTCGTCGAGCTGGAAACCGCCATGGATAACTTCAAAAAGGAGCACAACATGGTGTCGCTCAGTCAGAGAACGGACACGTTACGTGCTAACTACATGAGCCAAGCTTCGCAGATGAAGCAGATGGAAAATGAACTGGATCGGGCGGCCAATTATCGCAAACAAATCGAGCAATACATTCAGGAAAAACGCGACCTGACTGAGCTGACTTTTATCGCCGGGGATTCAGCCGTTAAATCGCTGACCGGAGAAATCGCCTCCCTCCAAATCGATATCAAAGGCATGGAGCAGACGTATGGAGAAAAAATGCCGGAAATGATCAAGCAGCGGACTAAACTGTCCGAAACGCGGCAGCAGTTGACCAAAGCGGTGGATTCCGCTGTGGCATTGGTGCGGGCCAACGAAATTAATTTCAGCAACAATTTGGCTAGCATGAAAAAAAGCATGCAGCAGGCTGAGGATGAGGTTAAAAACCTTGATGCGTTGACGATCCAGTTCGACGGCATGGGACGGGATCTGAACATTGCCGCCGCGTCGCTGCAGGAACTGAGCGTCAAGCTGGCCAGCATCAACTTGGATTCCGGGCTGAATCCCAATCCCGCCTCCATTTTGGACCGGGCTGGGGCGCCGCCGGAGGACGCTTTTGTGTCACCCAACATGACCGTGAATCTCAGTCTTGGCGTTGCGGCGGGCCTGGGCTTGGGGTTGGTCTTTGCGCTCTTTGTCGCCTATGTGGATGACCGCGTCAAAAGCTCATTCGATATCGAATCAGTGATCGGTCTACCGTTGGTGGGTATCATTCCGCAGATCAAAAAAATGGAGCAGCCGGACAAGGCACAGATCGTGGCCAACAATGCCGACCGGCAGGTTTCCGAAGCGTTTCTCGCGTTGCACTCGGCGCTTCGCCTCAAAGATGAGAGCAAAAATGGCCAGTGTATTCTCATCACCAGCACCATCCCAGGCGAGGGTAAATCTTTTGTGACGACGAATCTGGCGCTCACCTTCGCCGCGCACGGTGAGCGAGTGCTCATCATTGACTGCGATCTGCGAAAGCCGAACATCCACCGTTCCTTCCGCCTTGAGAATCTCAAAGGCCTCATTGATGTGATCGCCGGTGGCGGAGCTTTCGACGATGTCGTGGTGAAGCAGCTCCATCCCAACCTCGACATTCTCACCACCGGCGGCCGGGCCAAGAGCCCGACGCAAGTGCTCAACAGCAAAAAATTCGAGGTGTTGGTCTCGGATCTCCGCAAGCGTTACGACCGGATCTTCTTCGACACCCCGCCACTGGCAGCCGTGAGCGACGCCCTAATCATTTTGCCACTGATGGACGGTTCGCTGTTCTCAATCTTTTTTAACAAAGTTCGTCGGAAGGCCGCTCAATTTGCGGCGAAAAAACTACTCGAGGCAAATGTCGCCAATTATGGCGCGGTGCTCAACGGCCTCAATCTTGCGGTCTCGGGTTACTACTACGCGCAATACTACGACAAGTCCTACAAGGACTACTATGTTGTCATGGCCAAGGGCGAGACCGCCCCACCGCCGAAGATGGCAGACAAAGACGCGGAGGACTGATCCCAAGAAGGGCGTGTCCCGGACGATTCGTGTTCGGCACGGTTGACCGGATAGTTTGGATGACTTTGTCCATGAATACAAAGCTGATCTGTGCGGAACAGGTGTGGGTTGTACAAAAATAACCCTTGTCCCGCTGGCTTGTTTTTACTGCTGTGGTTTCTGCATGAAATCCCCCGCCCCGTCTCGCTGTTCTATTTTCGCGCGCTCTGGCGCCATTCTCTGCGCCTTCGGTTTGCTCGCATCCTCTGTCGGCCGCGCCCAAAATGCCCCGGCAGCTCCTGCCCTTCCGCCCGCTGCACCTGCGGCCGATGTGCCCGCGCCCCCTGCACCCGGCCAGCCGGACGCCCAGGCGCCCGGCGCCCGCCGTGGTGGTGGCGGCGGCGGCCGTGGTGCCCGCGGCGGTGCGATGAGTGCCGAGGACCAGGCCAAGATCGCCAAGCTCGCCGCCCTGCCAGCGTGGAAGCCCGGCGTGGGTGAAGGCGACTATTCCATCCCCGCGCCGCATACGCCCGCGCCGGAAAACGCGCCGCGCGACAACGTGCCCAAGGGCAAGGTTGTGTCGTTCCACATTCCCCTCGCAGGCAGTAAATTTTTCCCGCCTGGCGGGGGCCGCGGTGCTCCCGGCGGCGGTGCCGCACCTGTTGCCAGTGCTGCGACGGACGCGGCGCCCCTTTCCCGTGAGGCGCTTCATCGCGGCGAGGGCAAAGGCAACAATGCCGTCGAGCGTGACGTCTACGTCTACATCCCCGCCGGCTATGTCCCTGGCACGCCAATGCCGCTGTTGTTCTGCCACGACTCGATGGGCATGCACGACACCGACCCCGCGCCCTTTCTGCCCGATATTCTCGACAACATGATCGCCGACAAGCGCCTCCCGGCGTTGATCGCTGTCATGGTTGATCCCAGCAACCAGCGCAGCTACGAATACGACACCGTTTCAGGCAAGTACGCGGAGTATGTCGAGGCCGAGATTCTCCCCGTCGTGGAGCAGAAGTATAACGTGAAGTTCACCAAGGATCCTGACGCACGCGCCGTGATGGGCGGAAGCTCCGGAGGCGCCGCGGCGATGTCCATGGCGTGGTTTCACACCGAACTTTATCACCGCGTGCTCCTGTTTTCTCCCACATTCATCACCTTCCAGCGCGATCCAGAAATTGCTCCGCGTGGCGCGGTGGAATACTACACGAATTTCATCCCAAACTCACCCGCCAAACCGCTCCGCATCTGGTTTGAAGTCGGGCAAAATGACAACGGCTCAGGGGGCTCAGACGTCGGTATGGGCAACTGGGTCTTTGCCAGTATGCACACGTCCGAGGTGCTCAAGGCCAAGGGCTATCACTACCAGTTCGTCTATTCCAAGGAGGCGGGTCATGTGGACCGTCCCACCCGTGCGCAAACCCTCGCACCTGCACTGGAGTGGCTCTGGCAAGATTATAAGCCCGCGGCGAAGTGAACGGGTGACAGGGAGCATCTCAGTGGACTGTTGACTTACAAAGCAGCTCGACAGCGGTAGCGGCCGACGGCTTGCTCGCGGGCGCTTGCCGTTCTTTTCAACGTTCCGGGCAGCGGGGAAGGCCGTGAAAACCGGCCACAGTCGCGCTGCGGTAACGCATCAGTCCAGACCTCCATCCCGCCTCGGCGGGAACAAAGCCAGTCGGCATAGGCCGGCGAAGGCGGAGGCGAGGCGGCGCGCGACGGGTAAATCTGATAACTCAAAGTTCAGATTCATCCGATGCGCGCGACACATGCGGAGTCCGAACATCCGTCCCGGATACCCTCACGCGTAGGGCGCGAATATTTTGCGCGCGCCCGCCGCTAATCTTCATCGCAAAAATGAAGCGTGAGAGCGATGTGCCACCGGCTCGACCGCCGTGGGGCGTGTCTGCTCTTGCCACTCAGGAGAGACACCGTCCATGACCACCACCTCGCTGGCTCGCGTTGCGGGCCATTTTTCGTCAACGTGCGCCCTCGCGTTCGTTCTCGCCGTCGGCGCGCGCGCCCAGCCTGCCGACATGATCGCCCATCCTTCGGCTGAGTTGCCGCTCGTCGTCGTCACCGCCACGCGGCTGCCGACGCCCACCGAGCAGACAGCCGCCGCCGTCACTGTCATCACACGCACGGAGCTAGATCAAGCGCAGCTCGGGGACGCGCTATCGGCACTCAAATCCGTGCCCGGCCTCAACATTGCCGACAACGGTATGCCCGGCCAGACCGCCGGGATTTTTATGCGCGGCACCGAGACGCGCCATACCGTCATCCTCCTCGATGGCCACCGGTTGCCGACGGGTTTGCAGCGCTACTTTGACCTGGGATTTTTCCCGCTGGCGAACCTTGACCGCATCGAGGTCGTGCGTGGGCCGCTTGGTTCGACGCAAGGCGGCGGCGCGCTCGGCGGCGCGATTAATTTCATCACGCGACGTGACGCAGCGACCGGACTAGCGAGCGAGCTCAGCGGTGAATACGGCTCTTTCGCTACTCGCAGCGCTGGTCTTGCGGCGACGGTTGCCAAAGGTGGCGTGTCCGCCAACCTGAGCGCAAACACCCTCGCGACAGATAACCGCCGCCCGAACAGCGAATTCACGTCGGCCAGCACGTTCGACACCTTTGGCTGGGAGATTTCCAAAAACGCCAATCTAGACCTCCTCGCTGGATATCTGCGGCGCAACGCTGGTGTACCGGGCCGGGGCACACCGACCACGGCCGCCGATCTCGACGAAAACCTGACTCAAAACCTCGGCTTCGTCTCGCCTGGTTTCACGCTAAAAGTTGGCAACGACTGGACTCACTCGCTCAATTTCTCCTGCGCGCGCCAACGCAATGTGGACGACAAATCGTCGTTCTCCGACGGCATCACAACGGTCGTGACGCGGGGTCTGACCTATCAGTCTGAGTACCGCCCGAGTCAGACTGTAGCATTGCAGGCGGGCGCCGAGAGCGATTGGCAGGACGTAAAGTTCGTGCCGACGAACAGCAACACCACGCTGCCGTTTCAGCGCCGCGAGCGCGAGAACGCTATTTTCGTCGGCGCGCAGGTGCAGCCCCTCGCCGGCCTGACATTGCTGGCCTCAGTCCGACGCGACGTCTACACGGCTTTCTATGGTTCAGCCACCACGTGGCGCTATGCTGCGAGCTACCGCGTTGGTGTCACCGGCCTCGTGCTGCACGGATCGGACGGCACCGCCTTTGCTGCGCCGGAAATCCAGAACTTCGTGGATTTCGGCTTCGGTGGCGGCCCGGCCGCGACCACCTTGCGGCCAGAGCGATCGCGTGGGCAAGAGATCGGCTTCACGCAGGAAGTTGGGAAACTGTCTTTAGGTGCAACGGCTTTTCGGAGCCAAATCCATGACTTGGTTGATTTCGACGCCTTCTTCGCGGCCAAAAATATCGGCCTCGCCAAGCTGAGCGGCGTCGAGCACTTCGTCGAGTGGCGCTTCAACCCCGCCGGAGTGCTGCGCCTGAATTACACCTACCTCGAGGCGCGCGATGAGGTCAGAAATCAACCCCTCCGTCGCCGCCCGCGCCACACGGTCAGCGTCGAGGTTTACGATGAGATCGCGCGCGGCTGGACATTGGGCGGCGGCGTGCGCGCTGTGGCCGATCGCGAGGACGGCTTTCCCCAGAAGCAGGCTGAGGACTACATGGTGGCGCGGATTTTCACCCAATATGCGGTGAGCAATAATTTGCGGCTAAAGTTGCGGATTGAAAATCTGTTTGACGAAAAATACGCCGAAGTCGCTGGCTTTCCAGCGCTGCCGCGCGGTGTTTACGGCAGCGTTGAGTGGCGATTCTGATTTCGTCACACTCCAACGATGCAACCCTTCCGCCAGCTTGGATGGTTCTACCCAGTCGTGGCGCTGGCACTCGCAGCGAGTGCCGCGGATTCTGCTGGGATGGCTGCGCCCGCTGTGCCCGCGGCGCCGCGGGTGCGCGTCGTCTCGCAAACCGTTGGGACCGACGAGCTGTTGCTCGCGGTGGCCGAGCCGGCGCAGGTCGCCGCGCTCAGTCACATCGCGCGCGATCCGGTTTTTTCGGCGGTGGCGGAGGACGCGAAAAAATTTCCACAGCTCGCGAGCGGCGACGCGGAGACCATCCTTAGGTTTGCTCCGACACTCGTGCTCGTTTCCGACTACAGCCGCGCCGAGCTTGTCGCGCAGGTGAAGCGCGCCGGTGTGCGTGTGCTCGTCTTCGACCGCTACAAGACACTTGACGACGCCTTCGCCAACCTCCGACTGCTCGGCCGCGAGCTGGGCTGGGCCGCCAGCGCGCGCGCGGAGCGCGTCATTGCCGATGGCCAGGTGCGGATGCGCGTGTTGTCGGAAGCTTTGCGTGAGGTCGCGCCCGTGCGCGTGCTCGCGCCGTCGACTTACGGCGTCATCGGCGGGGCCGACACAACGTTCCAGGACCTCTGCGACCACGCAGGTGCAACCAATCTCGCCACTACGCTCGGTCACCTCACCGGGCACGCTGCCCCGCCCAACGAGCAGATGCTCACTTGGCCCGTGGATCGCGTCGTCGTGTCGGGCGCGAGCGTGGAGGCTGCGCTCGCGCCGTACCGCGCGCTGCCGCCTTATCAGTTCATGCCGGCCGTGCGCGAGGGGCGCGCCGTACTGCTGGACGAATGCCTGCTGAGCTGCGTGTCGCATCTGCGCCTCAAAGGTTACGAGCAGCTCGCGCGCGCGCTGCACCCGGAGGTGTTCCGGTGAACGCGGCCGCCGTCACTGCGCACCGCCGCGCGCGCGCGGTGTTACCGGCCGTGCTGCTGTTGCTTGCCGGGCTCGCGGTGGTCGCGCTGTTTGTCGGCGATGTGCCGCTCTCGCCGGCGAAAGTCTGGGCCGGCCTCACCCGCAGTGACGCGGCTGCGACCGATATTATCTGGGGCCTCCGGCTGCCGCGGCTGCTCATCGCGATGGCCGTCGGTGCGGCGTTGTCGGCAAGCGGCCTCGTGATGCAGGCGTATTTTCGCAACCACCTCGCGAGTCCCGACCTGCTCGGCGTGAGCAGCGGTGGAACGGCGGGCGCGGTGGTCGCCATTGGGGCAGGCTGGACGACGGGGTCGTTGCTCGTATTGCCCGCGATGGCCGTGCTCGGCGCGCTTGCGGCGACGGGTGCGGTGCTCCTGCTCGCACGACGTGGCGCCGGTACGGAACGTTTGCTGCTCGCGGGGGTCGCGCTCAACGCGTTGCTTGGCGCGGTCACGGGTTTTGTACTCAGCAACTTTACTGTTTCCTACGCACGTAACGCGCAGATCCTTTTCTGGCTGCTCGGCGGGCTCGACGACCGTACGTGGGAACATGTCGCGATGGCTGCGCCGATTCTTGTGGCGGCAGGGTTGCTGTGGCCACTTGGGCGGCCGATGGATTTGCTCAGCCTCGGAGCCGACGAGGCGCAAAGTCTCGGCGTGGACGTGCGCGGGCTGCGTCGCCGCTTGCTCGGACTGGCGACGGTGATGACCGCGTTGGCGACGGCCGTCGCGGGGACGGTGGGCTTTGTCGGCCTGGTTGTGCCGCATGTCTTGCGGTTGCTGGTCGGGCCAGAGCACCGCCGGCTTGTACCGCTTTCGCTGGCGGGCGGCGCGGCGTTCGTGCTCGCGTGCGACCTGTTTGGTCACGTGGCGGGGCTGCGTGTGGGTATCGTGACAGCGCTGGTGGGCGGGCCGTTCTTCCTATGGTTGTTGCGCCGTACCCCATGAGCTTCGCCCTCGAACTCACCAGCGCCACCGCACCCGGACGCCTCGCTGCCGTGAGCTTCGCCCTCGCACCCGGTACGCTGGCTGGCCTCGTCGGTCCCAACGGTGCCGGCAAATCCACGCTACTCCAAATCGCCGCTGGCCTGCTGCCGCCGTCGGCTGGCGGCGACGTGCGCTGGGCGGGTCGAGCGCTGGCGGACTTCGCGGTGGTCGAACGCGGGCGGAGCACCGCGTGGGTACCGCAGGAGGCGCGCTTTGAGTTTGGTTTCACTGTGCGCTCGGTCGTCGCGCAGGGTCGCTTCGCACATGGCGATGACGAGCGCGGAGTGGACGAGGCATTGGCGCGCTTCGATCTCACGGCGCTGGCGGAGCGGCCGGTCACGCGGCTCTCTGGCGGCGAGCGTCACCGCGTGCTGCTGGCGCGCGCGCTCGCGACGGCCGCGCCGCTCCAACTTTGGGACGAGCCGCTCGCCGCGCTCGATGTGCGCCACGCGCTCGTCGTGCTCGAGTTCGCGCGCGAGTTCACGCGTGGCGGCCGGACGCTGTTGTTTTCTCTGCACGACCTGCGCGTCGCGCATGGCCTCGACCTCGTCGTGGTACTGAAGGAAGGGAGGCTGCGCGCCATCGGCCCGCCGGCCACCGTCCTGACGCCGGAGCTGCTGCGGGAGGTTTTTGGCGTGCGTGCGAGCATCGCGCCCGACCTGATGCTGCAATTGCCATGAGCCCTTCATCCGCCCCTGTCACCGAAGCCGAGCACCGCGCCGCTATGCAGTCATTGCAGGCCGAGATGGACGCGAAGATTCGCGCCGCGCAGGAGAAGCGCGGCCTCGTCATCGTCCACACAGGCGATGGCAAAGGCAAAAGCACGGCGGCGTTCGGGATGCTCGCGCGGATGCTCGCGCATGGCCGGCGCTGCGCCGTCATTCAATTCATCAAGAGCGGCCACGACGCGGCCGAGCGCGCCTTGCGCGGGCCGTTGCTGCGCTGGCACAGTGTCGGGGGCGGTTTCACCTGGGACACGCAGGACCGTGCGGCTGACATCGCGCGTTGTCGCGAAGGCTGGACGCTCGC
>CAIQKQ010000076.1 GCA_903872425.1 uncultured Opitutia bacterium
AACGAAGGCCTCGAAAACACCCCTAATTCTCCCGAGGGCGTGCTTCTGCCTCCCCCCAAGGCCCGCGCGGGCGAACTGCTCGCGCAAAAACGCGCTAAGAAACTTGGCCTGCCTGTTATCCCCATTCACCGCGCGGTCCTCAGCGTGAAGCAGGACGCCGAACGCATCCCCGCAAAACTTCACCCACAGAATCCCACCGCTCAGCGTATCCTTGCGCAGGCTATGCGTGATCGCGCCGCGTGCTTCTGGGCGACCCAGTGTGGCCGCGGTTGCTCGATCAAAGCGAACTATCAATCCACCACCGTCCACCTCCCTCCGGCGCTTGCCACGGGCAATCTCGATATCTTGCCCAACGCCATGGTGCGCGAGATCACCATGGATGAAAACGGTAAGGCCACCGGCGTCATCTATATCGATCGCGTTACCGGTGAAGCCCACTCCTTAAAAGCCCGCGTTGTCGTGCTCGCCGCGAGCTCTGCTGAGTCCGTGCGCATCCTGCTTAATTCCAAATCCCCGCGCTACCCCAACGGCCTCGCTAACTCCAGCGGCCTTGTCGGTAAATACATCATGGACACCGTCGGCGCGCGCCTCGGCGGCCAGATCCCGCTGCTCGAAAACATGCCCCCCCACAATGAGGACGGAGCCGGGGGCGCTCACATGTACGTTCCCTGGTGGCTTTATCAGGAACAAAAAGCCGGTAAACTCGACTTCGCTCGAGGCTATCACATCGAATTCCAAACCGGTCGCAGCATGCCCGGCATTGGCGCCGCCACGGCCGTCGCCGGCCTCACCGCCGGTAGCTACGGCCGCAAATTTAAAGAAGACGCCCGCCGCTACTACGGCACCTTCGTCAGCTTCGCCGGCCGCGGCGATATGATCCCCAACGCCGACTCTTACTGCGATCTAGACCCTACGGTGAAAGACAAATGGGGTACCCCTGTGCTGCGCTTTCACTGGAAATGGTCCGACCACGAGACCCGCCAAGCCGCGCACATGCAGCGCACCTTTGCCGATATCATCACCGCCATGGGCGGAAAGCCCAACAAGCTCGACGCCACGGGCCTCGATGCCATCGAGCCGGGTGGTAAAATCATCCACGAAGTCGGCGGCACCATTATGGGCAGCGATCCCAAAAAATCGGTCACCAACCAATGGGGCCAAACCTGGGATGTTAAAAACATCTTCGTTAATGATGGCGGTCCCTTCGCTAGCAACGCCGACAAAAATCCCACCCTCACCATCATGGCGCTCGCCTGGCGCGCCAGTGATTACCTCCTCGCCGAAATGAAGAAAGGAAACCTCTAACATGACCCCGTCCGATTCTTCCGCGCGGCCCCGTTTGGATCGCCGCACCGCCATCAAGTGGATGCTCACCGCCGCCGCCTCGGTCGCCATTATGGACCGCGCCGCTGTGGCTGGCGCCGAGCTCGCAACGACCAAAGCCGCCGTCGGCTATGGCACCGACCCCGAGCTCAATAAAATTTACAAACCCGGTGATTTCTGGGCGCTCACTTTTACCGCCGGCCAGCGCCGTACCGCGACTGCCCTCTGCGACGTCATCATCCCGGCTGACGCGACCTCACCCGCCGCCTCCGCGGTTGGCGTACCCGATTTCATCGACGAATGGATCAGTGCACCCTATCCCGGCCACGATAAAGATCGCGCCCTCGTCATCGAGGGCCTCGGCTGGATCGACGCCGAAGCTCAAAAACGCTTCGGCAACGACTTCGCCGATCTTGTCGCCAGTCAACAACGCGCCCTCTGCGACGACATCTGTTACGTCCCGAAGGCGAAACCCGAGTTCAAAACCGCGGCGCTCTTCTTTAATAAATTCCGTGATCTCACCTCGGGCGGTTTTTACACCACTCCTGAAGGGATGAAAGACCTCGGCTACATCGGCAACGTTCCCCTCGCCACCTACGAAGGCCCCACGCCCGCCGCGCTCAAACACCTCGGCCTCGCCTGAATTTAAGCCCCGGGCGCGCCGGTTGATTCGCGGCGCCCCCTGCCGTGTTTACTTTGACCTGCACGCCGACTTCTGGCTTTTCAACCTTCTCCCTTCCGATGACCCAGCCTCGCTCTCCTCGCACCTCGGCTCGCTTGCCCGCCGCCGCCGCGCAACGCGCTGTTGTGGATCACAGTTTTGTGCCTGTGCGCGCCAAGCTCATCGAAGTCGCGGCGTTCCTCGACCGCGTTGAGCGCTACGGCGCCGCGGGTGATTTTCGCTGTGCGGCCCTGCGCCAGGCCGTCAAAATTTTGGTCGACGGCAAACCCGCCCGCGCTCGTCGCATCCTTGAACAGCTCAGCGATCCCACCGTGAAGCCCGACCTCATCACCTCGGGCAAAGCCGCCCTCGGCGCGTGGCAAAAACCTCAGTCCCCTAAACGGGCTAAATAATTCCTGACCATGCGTTATATCGAGCCCCACGGCCACATGGTGAGCCGCACCACCGACGACTACCAAGCGATGGTCACTGCCGGTTGCGTTGCGGTTTGCGAACCGGCATTTTGGGCCGGGTTCGACCGTAGCTCAGTCGACGGCTTTCGTGATTACTTCCGTCAGATCACCGAATACGAACCGGCCCGCGCCGCTAAATTTCTGCTCCCGCATTTTGCTTGGCTGTGCATCAACCCGAAGGAAGCCGAAGACCTCGCCCTTGCGGCGGATGTCTTGGCGATGATCCCGGAGTTTCTCGCCAAGCCCAACGTCCTCGGTATCGGCGAGATCGGCCTCAATCGCAACACGCGCAACGAACTCAAGGTCTTCGAGCAACACGTTGAACTCGCGGTCAAATATAACCAGCTCATCCTCGTTCATACCCCGCACCTAGAGGACAAGCTCAAAGGCACCCGCTTGATCGTCGATTTACTCCGCTCACATCCCGGCGTAAAACCTGAACGCGTCATCATCGACCACGTCGAGGAACATACGGTAAATCTGGTTCTCGACCGCGGCTTTTGGGCCGGCATCACGCTTTATCCTGATTCAAAATCCTCGCCGCCCCGCGCCGTGGATATGCTGGAAACCTCCGGCCACGATCGTATCTGGCTCAACTCCGCCTGCGACTGGGGCGTGAGCGATCCGCTCGCTGTGCCAAAGACGGCCTTTGAAATGCGCCGCCGCGGTCACAGCGCTTCGTACGTCGACCAAGTGCTCTACCAGAACCCAGTGCGCTTTCTCTCGCAGTGCCCGAAGTTTCGTCTCGGTGATTGAGGTCTCGGATGCAACTTAATCACGGCCTTCATCTTGCTTACTGCACCAACGTCCACCGCGGCGAAACTTGGGCGCAGACCTTCGAAACCCTTGAGCGGCACACGCTGGTTGTTCGCCGCCGCGTCGCTCCCGGCCGCCCGTACGCGATCGGTTTGCGCCTGGGTGCCCGTGCCGCTGAAGAACTCGCGCAACCGGCCGCACTCACCGCCTTCCGCCACTGGCTCGACACGCACGACTGCTACGTTTTCACGATCAACGGATTTCCCTACGGCAGCTTCCACGGCACGCGCGTGAAGGAGCAAGTCTACGCGCCGGATTGGTCCACACCTGAACGCCTCGCTTACACGCAACGCCTCTTTGCCCTGATTGCTCAACTCGTGCCCGCGGGCCTTGCCGGCAGCGTGAGTACCGTTCCTGGTTCGTTTAAAGCCTGGACCCAAGACGATCCGGCGCGCCGGGCTGCTATTTTCACCAATCTCACCGCGATTGGCCGCACCATTGCCGAACTCTCCGAGCGCACTGGCCGCGATCTTCACCTCGGCCTCGAGCCAGAACCGTGCTGCACGTTTGAGACGTCGCCTGAAACTGTAGATTTTTTCAATGACTGGCGTGCGAGTGATCGCTCCGTCCAGCTCGATGGACTACTCCGCTATGTCGGCGTAAACTACGATTGTTGCCACTTGGGCGTAGAATTTGAATCGGCCCCTGTTGCGCTCGATCGACTCGTCGCTGCCGGCTTGCGCCTGAGTAAAATCCACTTGAGCTCTGCGCTTCGCGTGAAACCGGATGCCGCCGGCCGCGCCGCGCTCGCCGCCTTCGTCGAACCGACGTACCTGCACCAAGTCGTCGTGGGCTGCCCCGCTACCGGCCTAGTACGAAGGCGCTACGTTGATTTGCCCGATGCGCTCGCCGACCTCACCCCCGCGCAACCTGATGAGGAGTGGCGGGTTCATTTTCATCTCCCGCTGCACGCCGCGCCGGGCGCCCCGTTTGGCGACACGCGCGATCACCTGCTGGGTGCCTTGGATTGGATGCAGGCGCATCCTACGGCGTGCCAACACGCCGAAATGGAAACCTACACCTGGGAAGTGCTTCCGCCCGCTCTGCGCGTGAGCATTGAAGATCAGCTCGTGGGCGAATACGATTGGACCCTGGCCGCGCTCCGCGGCCGCGGCCTCGCTTGAGCTTGAATCCGATGAGCACCTCTCCATTGCGCCTTTGGCTCGATCTCGCACGCGCGGGTAATTTTCCCTCCGTCTGGAGTAACGTACTCGCCGCCCTTGTCCTTTCCGCGCCGATCGTGGGCACGTGGCCCGAGCTCAGTTTACTACTACTCGCGGGCCTTGCGGGTAGCCTCGCCTACGCCGGCGGCACGACGCTTAACGACGCTTTCGACGCCGATTTTGATCGTTCCCATCGTCCCGAGCGCGCGATCCCGCGCGGACTCATCGCGCGCTCTACGGTCGCTGGGGTCGGCGCCTTACAACTCTCAGCCGGGCTCAGTCTATTGGTTTTTCTTGGCGCCTCCTCATTTGCCGCGGCGGGCTTGGCTGCGACGATTCTCCTGTACGATTGGCTACACAAACGCTGGACCGGCTCCGTCCTGCTGATGGCGGGCTGCCGTGTGATGCTCGCGGTCACAATCGCGAGCCTTCCTGGCCAGACCATGGGCTCAGCCTTCGTCGCGTGGGTGATCGCACTTTTTGTCTACATCGTTGCGCTGAGTCTGCTCGCCCGCCGCGAATATCACCCCGGAGCCCCCACGGAAAAACTCGGGCAAATCGTCCGCAAGATGCTCGCATTCATCCCGTTCGTGGACGCCGTAGCGTTGCTCGCGACCGTTGCCTTGATCCCCGCGGCGTGTTGCGCGGCGGCGGTGCCGCTTGGCAAGTGGGCGCAGCGTAAAGCGGCTTCGAGCTAAGCGTGCGATTGCGGCCTTGCGGTGGCGCGAGGGATGCGGGCTAATTCTCCCACCTCCATGACCGAGCCCTCCTCCGTCGTTTCTTTCCCTATCACGCTGCACCATGAGCATCGGCTAATTTTCACGCGCGATGTGTTCGCGCCGGAAAATCTCACGCTCGCACACACGCTCACACCCCGGGAGCCAGGTGAACGCATCCGCGCGTTGGTCTTTTGGGATGCGGGCTTAGAAAAAGCTTTTCCAAACATCGCCACCAAGATTACGCGCTGGTTTGCGGCGCGCGGAGAGGCGATCCGGTTGGCCGCGGAGCCGGTAGCCTTGGCCGGCGGCGAAGCCGTTAAGAACGATTTTTCGCAGTTAGAAAAAATCTGGGCCGCAATCGAGACCGCGGGTCTTTGCCGGCACTCGTACGTGATCGCGCTCGGTGGGGGCGCAGTATTAGACTTGGTTGGTTTCGGCGCGGCGACGGCCCACCGCGGCATTCCACTGGTGCGTCTTCCTACGACCAGCCTCAGCCAAGGCGACGGCGGCGTGGGTGTAAAAAATGGCGTTAATTATTTTGGGAAGAAAAATTGGCTCGGCGCCTTCGGCGTGCCCCACGCGATCATCAATGATCTGGATTTTCTGCGCGGACTGCCCGAGCGCGAACGGCGCGTGGGTTTGATCGAAGCCGTGAAGGTCGCGCTAATCCGAGATGCGAAGTTTTTTGAGTTTATCGCCGCGCGGGTCGGGGCGTTAGCAAAATTTGAGTCAGAAGCGTTTGAAGCGGTTATCCGCGAGAGCGCGCGTCAGCATATGGAACATATCGCGACCGGCGGTGATCCGTTTGAGCGCGGCTCCGCGCGACCGTTGGATTTTGGGCACTGGGCCGCTCACAAATTGGAGCAGCTCACGGACTTTCGCGTGAGCCACGGCGAGGCCGTCGCCGTCGGTATGGCGATTGACCTCATTTACGCGCGTCGTACCGGATTACTGCCGGAGGCGGAGGCGGAGCGTATCCTTGGCGTCATTGGTGCGCTCGGTTTCGAGTTGTTCGCGCCGGTGAAACAAATCCGCAGTGCGACAGGCCGGCAGGATATGTTAGATGGATTGGAGGAATTTAGGGAGCACCTGGGCGGCCGCTTGACCATTCCCATGATCCGCGCACCCGGGGTGCGGCTAGATATTCATGAAATCGATGGCGCGGTGGTAAAAGCCGCGTTTGATGAATTGCGGGAGCGTTATGGCTGAGCGTACGGCAATCCTCAACGTCGTCGGGCTCACCGCGCGCGGGTTGGGGCCTGATACTCCGCGGTTACTCGCGGCAGCGCAACAGGGAGGGCTCATTCGGGTGAAGCCGGTGCTGCCAGCCGTGACCTGCACCGCTCAGAGTACTTACCTGACGGGGCGCCCGCCCGCCGGCCACGGATGCGTGGCGAATGGCTGGTACGATCGCACGCTCGCAGAACATCACTTCTGGAAACAATCCAATCACCTCGTACAGGGGCCGAAACTCTGGGAGACGTTACGTGAACAGCGGCCGGGCTTCACGTGCGCTAAATTATTTTGGTGGTATAATATGTACGCTTCGGCCGATTGGTCGATCACGCCGCGCCCGATGTACCCGGCGGATGGACGAAAAGTTTTTGATGTTTATACTCACCCGATGGGGCTGCGCGAGCAGATCAAGGCCGACCTCGGAGCCTTTCCATTTCCGGCCTTTTGGGGCCCACGTGCCGGGATCGCCTCCTCCGAGTGGATTGCCCGCTCGGCTGAATGGGTGGAAGAACGGCACCAGCCGGACCTGTCGCTTGTTTATCTGCCGCATCTTGATTATAATCTTCAGCGGCTCGGACCCGATGACCCGCGGATCGCCGCGGACTATCGCCAGATTGATCGCGTGGCGGGCGGCCTGATCGACTTTTACGCCCAGCGCGGCGTGCGCTCGGTGATACTCTCAGAATATGGGATCACCTCGGTTAAGCGTACCCTCGCATTAAACCGGGTCTTTCGGCAGCGCGGCTGGATTACGATCAAGGAGGAACTCGGCATGGAGTTACTCGACTGCGGCGCGAGCAAGGTCTTCGCCATCGTGGATCATCAAGTGGCGCATATTTATGTGAATGACCCTTCACTAATCGCGGCGGTGCGATCGGTGCTCGAAGGCCTAGACGGAGTGGCGCGTGTACTCGATGCCGCGGAACAACGGGCCGAAGGGCTCGATCATGCGCGCTCCGGTGACCTCGTGGCGTTTTCAAGCGAGGATGCTTGGTTCACTTATTATTATTGGGATGATGAGGCGCGAGCCCCGGATTTTGCGCGCTGCGTCGATATTCATCGCAAGTACGGCTACGATCCCGTGGAGCTGTTTGTGGATCCATTGATTCGTTTTCCTAGATTAAAGGTCCTGGGGAAACTGGCGCGTAAGGCGCTTGGTTTTAGGATGCTAATGGACGTGATCGCCCTAGATCCGTCGCTGGTTAAAGGCTCCCATGGGACGTGTCCGGCGGATACGGCCGAGTGGCCGGTATTAATCGGTACGGGGGTAACCCCAGCAGATGAACCCATCGCGGCCACGGCGGTCTACGAGCGATTGCTAGCGGCGTGCCTACGCTAGTCCGCGCCGCTCCTGCTTAGATCAGGGCACAAAAAAGGGCGGGTCCAAGACCCGCCCTTTTGTTGAAACGTGGTTTCGAGCGATTAGATCTCGTAAGCGGGCAGCAGCTTGCTCACGCGGGACTTGTCGAGCTTGGCGAACACGGGCACGCCATCGACGTAAGGCACGGCAACTTCGCCCATAATCAGCGGCTGAGCGTAGCGCAGGAACTGGAAGTTCATGCTCACGCCGTCTTCATTGATCCAGTCTTTCGGCAGTTTCTTTACGCCATTGGCGATCTCGCTCAAGGCGGCTAGGCCGGTCTCAACGGTATAGTGCTCGGTGTCGCCACGCACCAGGGTGATCATCTTATCGGTCTCGCCGCGGATGGCGGCTTCGACGGCGGCTTGACCAGCGAGATACGCTTCGTCGGCGTCGGTCTTGGAACCGGCGTGTGCGGCGGCGCGTTGGGTGATGCCGGGTTTGGCCACGCGGACCTTCACCCCAGGGATGTTAGCTTCGATGATTTCACCGAGAGCATCGCCGGCGCCGCCGAGTTTGGCGTGGCCGAAGGCGTCGGTGGCGGCATCAGCCGCGAGGTAGTTGCCGTCAGCGTCAACCAGACCTTCAGCGACGATGATTTGACAGAACTTCTCGCGCTTGAGCACGCGTTTCACGTCCTCGAGAACCTTCTCTTGAGAGAATGGGACCTCGGGCAGCAGAATGATATGCGGCGGATCGTGCGGGTGATCCTTGCGCTTGGCGAGGGTGGCGCCCGCCGCGATCCAGCCAGCAGAGCGACCCATGACCTCAATGATCGAGACCAAGTCGCCTTGACCCATGGCTTCATTGTCACACGCGAGCTCGCGCACGGTGGTGGCGAGGTACTTGATGACGGAGCCGTAGCCGGGGGTGTGGTCGGTAAGGGGCAGATCGTTATCGATCGTCTTGGGCACGCCGATCACGCGCAGCTCGTAGCCCTGCGCTTGCGCGAGCTTGGAGATCTTGTCGGCCGTATCCTGGGAGTCGTTGCCGCCGATGTAGAAGAAATAACGGATGTTGTGGGCCTTGAAGACCTCTAGGACTCGGTCGAAGTCAGCCTGCTTCTTCAGCTTGAAACGGCAGGTGCCGAGGGCCGCGCCAGGCGTGTGCTTGAGGGCGCGGATCTGCTGCTGGGATTGCGAGGCGAGGTCGATCAGGTCTTCTTGAAGAATACCGAGTACCCCGTTGAGCGTGCCGTAAATCTCCTCGATGCACTCATGGTTGAGCGCTTCGGCAATGATGCCGGCGACGCTAGCGTTAATGACGGCGGTGGGGCCTCCGGATTGGCCCACCAAGACGTTTCCTACGAGTTCAGCCATGATAGTGTGGTGTTAAATTTATATGGGGATTCGACTGCTAGAATGGGAGAGGAAGCGCGGGCGGAGCGGCGGAAGCAAACGAAAATTTCCCACCCTGATCCTTGGTCAGCCTAAGCTGCGGGCTTGCCTAGGCAAAATTACAGCAAGCGGGCCGGCCGGTAGTCCGTCGCGCCAACGTAGCGTTTAGCGAGGGGCCGCACGGTGGTGACGAAGGTATCGACTTGCTGGGGTGCGGCGCCCACAAAGCGCGCACTATCGGCGAGAATCGACCGGAGATCTTTTAGATTCAGGCCAATGCGCGGATCACCGGCGAGGCGGTTGAGTAGATCCGGGTCGCCTTGACCGGAGCGCAGGGCCTGCGCGGCGGCAAGGGCATGCTCCTTAATGGCTTCATGCGCGGTCTCGCGCCCCGCCCCGCGTTTCACGGCTTCCATCATGATGGTAGTGGTCGACAGAAACGGCAGGTTGCGCTCGTTCTCCGCAGCGATGGCGGCGGGAAACACATCCATCTGGCGGAGCACCGTCAGGTACGTCTCTAACAGACCGTCGATTGCGTAGAACGCATCGGGTAGGGCCACGCGGCGCACGACCGAGCACGAAACGTCACCCTCATTCCACTGGTGGCCGGCGAGCGCGGAGGTCATCGCGAGGTACCCAGAGATAATCGTGGAGAAGCCGCAGATACGCTCGCAGTTGCGGGCATTGACCTTGTGCGGCATCGCGGAGGAGCCGACCTGTCCCGCTTGGAATCCTTCGGTGAGCAATCCCGCCCCCGCCATCAGTCTAAGCGTGGTGGCGAAACTCGCCGCGGCGGCCCCCAGTTGGTGGAGCGCACTGACTACTTCGAAATCAAGCGATCGTGGATAAACCTGCCCGACCGCATCGAGCGACGCGCTGAAACCTAGGTGCTTGATGACGCGGGCTTCGAGAGCAGCGACTTTTTTGGCGTTACCTCCCAGAAGCGTAAGCTGATCGAGTTGCGTGCCGACGGCGCCCTTGAGCCCGCGTACGGGATAGCGGGCAACCAGCTCTTCAATGCGGGTGAATGCACCGAGCAGTTCCTGCCCAAACATGGCGAGGCGTTTGCCAAGAGTAGTCGGTTGGGCCGGTACGTTGTGCGTGCGGCCTGTAAGCATGAGGCCACGGTGTGTTGCGGCTTGGCGCGAGAGCGCGAGGAGTGCGGCAGCGGTTTTAAAACGAACGACTTTAAGCGCGCTAAATATCTGCAATTGCTCGACGTTTTCCGTGAGATCACGGCTGGTCAGACCCAGGTGAATGAACTGGCGGTTTGCCAGCTCGGAGAATTCCTCAATGCGCGCCTTCACGTCATGCAGTGTAACGCGTTCGCGTCGGGCGATCGCTGGAAGATCGATCTGATTTTTAACGCGCTCGTAGTCCTTGATCGCGGCGGCCGGAATGGCGACGCCGAGGTCGCGTTGCGCCTTCATCACTGCGATCCAGAAATCGCGCTCCAGGGCGACCCGCCCGTGTTGCGACCAGATGGATTTCATCGCGGCGGAGGCGTAGCGCTCAGCGAGAACGTTGGGGATGGCAGAATTAAGAGCGGTGGAAGCGTGCACGGTTTAAAGATATTAGTAAGCGGGTCCTAAGGCGCCGAGGCCAACGGAAAATCATCGCCCATCGCCGCGGGCGGGCCGGGCGGGTGGGGGCGTAGCCGCTTTGGCTAGGCCGCCAGGCACCGCACGGCGAGTTCGCGCAACACTTCTTCCTGCGCGTTATTCGGTCGGCGGATGATTTCTTCAAACGCGACAATGAACTCCTGTTGGTTGTCGATCAAGCGACGCAGCGTGGGTAACTTCGCGCTCCCCGCGAGCTTGCCGACGTACCAAGCGTTTTGAGAGAATAAATTGTAAGAACTTTTCTCGGTCGCGCCAATAAAGTGTTTGCCGTAGGCGGCTTGGGCCTTGGGCAGACCATCTAGGCCACGGGCTCCCATCCGCGCCTCGCCGCTGTCAATCAGCGCCCGGACTTGGAGCAGGATCCGATTGCGATTCTGTAAGGCACTGATGATCGGACGGGCATCGCCGCCGCTAAAAAAATGACGATGCAAGGCCGCGAGCGTCCACTTCAGGTCACCGCTAAAAAATGCTTCAGCGGCTTCAAAGAAATCGCCCGCCGCGACGTTGGGCGTCAGCTCGGCGACGTGGGCCTCTTCGATTTTGGCGCCGGGGCCATGGACTGCGGCGGGCGCGGCCGGTTGCGCGTACGCGGCCAGTTTGCGGGTTTCCTCGACCACTAGACGGGTATTAGCGCCGACTTTCTGTAGCAATAATTCGAGGGCGCCCGGGGCGAACGAGACGCCGAGGCTGTGTGCTTCGGCTAGGGCGACGCCCGCCAAGGCCTCGCCGGCGTCATCGCCATCACCGCCCGCGAGCGCAAAGTCGGCGTTTTTTTCGCACCACTTGGGGAACGCACGGCGACGATCCACGGGCGAGGCCGTGATCAAAATCGAGGTTTCCTCAGGATTTACGCTCGCGAGGATTTCCTGCAGATCCTCCACCAGTTTAAGGGTCCCCTCCGCGCGGCCAGTGGGGCTATCCGCCAAAAAGTTAACGTCTTTGAGCCAGACGACGCGTTTGCCGCCAAACATCGAGACCGTCTGCACGCTCTCGCGGAAACGGTTTAAGGCGGACTCAACCTCGCCCATGTTGGCCGCGAAGCCATTGACCGTCTCCCGGGCAAATTCATCGGTGAGCGCGGCGGTGAGGACAGCGAAGCGCTCCGCGCCCATCCGGCCGACCAGGTAATCGTCCTGCCCGCAGATGAAAGTAAAAGGTTTCGCCAAAGCCATGGGGTCATATGGCGAGGAACCGGCCGCGGGCGCACGAAAAAAATCGCCAGCGTGGGCGCGGTGCTCTGAATCAAGGTTTTACTCAACATGCCTAACCCCCCCACCGCCCCGTCGGCCGCACCTCAATTATGGGGGCGCGATTTGCTGCTACTTGCGGTCGGATTCGGCGCCCTTTATTTTGCTCTGCTTGGCGGGCATCCCCTCTCCAATCCCGACGAAGGCCGCTACGCGGCGATCCCGCGCGAGATGATCGCGAGCCACGACTACGTCACCCCACGGCTCAACGGGGTAAACTATTTTGAAAAGCCGCCGCTCTTATATTGGGCCGTGGCCGGGTGTCTGCAGGTTTTCGGGTTTAACGAATGGGCGTTACGCATCATGCCCGCACTCAGCGGGCTCGGTGGCGTGCTGCTCACTTATGCGGCGGCCCGGCGTTGGCAGGGTCGCGCGGTGGGCCTGGCCTCGGCGGTGGTACTAGGCTCCTCGCTATTGTACTTTGCCCTCTCACGGCTGCTGATTCTCGACATGGCAGTCTCGATATTGATGTGCGCGACGCTATTTTGCTTTATCCTCGGCGTGCGTGAGGCCCCCGGGGCGCGGCGGCGCTGGTTATTTTACGGACTTTATGTCAGCGCGGCACTGGCCACGCTCACCAAGGGTCTGATCGGTTTTCTGGTCACCGGTGCGGTGATGTTCTTGTGGCTACTTATTTTTAACCAATGGAAACGACTGCGGCCGCTGCACCTGCCCTCGGGTATTGCGTTATTTTTAGCCATCGCTGCCCCGTGGCACATCTTGGCCGCCCAGCGCAACGACACGTGGGCACAGTTTTATTTCGTCCACGAACACTGGGAGCGTTTCACCACCACCACCCACGGGCGCTATGAGCCGTGGTGGTATTTTATCCCCATTGTGCTGCTAGGGCTCTTTCCCTGGATGGGCTTTGTGCCAGCGGCGTTGCGTGAGGCCCTTGCGGGCGGCTGGGCCAAGCGAAAAGAAAATGCCGACGCCTGGTTCCTGGTGGTTTGGGTAGGCTTCGTATTTTTGTTTTTCTCTAAATCGCAGTCGAAATTAATCCCCTACATCTTACCCGTGTTTCCGCCGCTCGCGGTTTTAATCGGCGGATGGTGGGCCCGACGTTGGGCCGATGGTGCCGCGGCACGGTTACGCGCGGGGCTTAATGGTTTAGCCTTAGTCAGTGGATTGCTGGCCGTGGCGCTGCTTGTCGCGGTCTTAAAACCGGGCGTAATCCGCGAGCCGGGGCAGGCAGATTGGCTGCGGCCGTATGCGTTTGGGATGGTGGCGGTCTTGCTCGTGGGTGCACTGGCCACCCCGTGGTGGGCGCGGCGGCGCGGCGTGCTCGGAGCCATGGGCGCGATGGTCGCCACCGCGCTCGGACTTTATTTTTGTCTCATGTTGGCCGCGCCGCATATTCAGAAACCCGGTACGAAGGAACTCGCCACACTGCTCGTTCAGAAAATCAAACCGGGCGATACCGTTTACCATTACGCAGAATTTTTCCACGACTTCACCTTTTACGCTCAACGCACCGTGGGCACCGTGGCCTTCAAGGGCGAGCTAGAGCTTGAGATCGACGCCACCGCGCGGGCCAGCGGACGCTTTATTGATGGACCCGAGTTTCGCCGTCAATGGACGGGGTCGGGGCGCATCTTCGTGGTCGCGCGTACGAAAGATTTGCCGGAACTCTTCGCCGATCCGTCGTTTCGTTATCATTTGCTCGGCCAGTCCTTGGCTCACACACTTTTTAGTAACCAACCCTGATATGTCCGTCCCTGCCGCCACTCCGCCCGCCGCGCCTTATCTGCCCCTCACCCGGCCGACCCTCGACGAAGCCACCATCGCGGGTGTGGTGGAGGTGCTTCGCTCAGGCTGGATCACCTCCGGTCCAAATGTGAAAGCACTCGAAGGGAAACTCTCGGACTATTTTGGCGGCCGACCCGTGCGGGTCTTCAATTCCGGCACATGCACCATGGAGATCGCGCTCCGCATTGCCGGTATCGGCGCGGGTCATGAAGTGATCACCACCCCGCTTTCCTGGGTGGCGACTAGTAACGTCATTCTCGAGGTCGGCGCCAAGCCAGTCTTCGTCGATATCGATCCACTTACCCGCAACCTTGACCTCGCTCTGATTGAGGCCGCGATCACGCCAGCGACGCGGGCGATCATTCCGGTCGATCTCGCGGGTTTGCCGGTGGACCGCGACCGCCTTTACGCTATAGCGAAGAAACATAACCTGCGCGTCATCGAGGACGCGGCGCAGTCGATGGGTTCAACCTGGAACGGCCGCCGCATCGGCTCCTGCGGTGATTTTGTTTCCGTGAGTTTTCACCCCAATAAAAACATTACCACGATCGAAGGGGGTTGCCTCGTCCTCAACACTGAGGCCGAGGTGAAACTCGCGGAGCAATACCGCCTGCAAGGGGTGGTGCGCTCCGGTTTCGATGGGATGGAAGTCGAGGTCGTCGGCGGAAAATTTAACCTCACGGATGTCGCCGCGCGCGTCGGACTCGGGCAACTGCCGCATCTTGAGGAGTTCAACGCCAGGCGCCGCGAGCTGGCGCGGGCTTATTTTGAGGCTCTAGCCGCTAAGGGCGCCGTTGCCCTCGGACTCGGCTTGCCGGTGGCGGATTTCGTACAGAGCAACTGGCATATGTTTCAAGTTGTGCTACCGCCCGCCCTCAAACGCGCCGAGGTCATGGCCGCACTCCACGCTGCCGGCATCGGCACCGGCGTACATTACCCCGCGATTCACCTGTTTGCGATCTACCGCCGACTTGGCTCCAAAGAGGGGGATTGCCCACGCGCTGAAGCGATCTGCCGCAGTATTCTGACTCTGCCTCTATTTCCTGCCATGACCACCGCCGACGTGGCGCGCGTTGTTGATGCGCTTATTGGTCTATTAGTGGCGGCAAAAAAATCATGAGCACTTCGTCCAATCTCCCGCTCTCCATCGTCATCCCCGTTTACAACGAGGAGCTCAATCTGCCTACGCTTTTTGCGCGGCTTTACCCGGTGCTCGACGCAATCGGCCGTCCCTACGAGGTGATCTTCACCAACGACGGCAGCGCGGACCGCTCTATCGAGTTGCTCCGCGCTCAGCACGCCGCCCGACCCGACGTGACTCGGGTTATCGATTTTAACGCCAACTACGGGCAGCACATGGCGATCATGGCAGCCTTTGAGCGCGTGCGCGGCGATATCATCGTGACCCTGGACGCCGATCTCCAGAATCCACCCGAGGAAATCCCTAAGTTGCTCGCGCAGATGGACGCCGGCTCCGACTATGTGGGGGGCTATCGCCTAAATCGGCAGGATTCTTTTTTCCGCACTTACGCCTCGAAACTCATCAACTACGTCCGCGAAAAAACGACGAGTATCGAGATGACCGACCAAGGTTGCATGCTGCGCGCGTACTCGCGCCCAGTGATCGACGCGATCGTGCGCAGCGGCGCAATCAACACCTTCATCCCCGCACTAGCGTATAGCTTCGCGGGTAATCCGGCCGAAGTCGGCGTAAAGCACGAGGAGCGGCATGCGGGCGTTTCCAACTATTCATTTTATAGCCTGATTCGGTTGAATTTTGATCTTATCACGGGCTTCTCCATCGCGCCGCTACAATATTTCACCATGTTTGCGGGACTCAGTTCTCTGGGTAGTTTCGCGCTCGTGATCCTGCTGTTGATCCGTCGTTTTGCCTTCAACCTGGATCGCGAAACCTTCGGCGTGTTCACGCTGTTGGCGTTTGTGTTGTTTGTCTTAAGCGTCGCGATGATCGGCATCGGCCTGATCGGCGAATACGTGGGGCGCACTTACCAGGTCGTCCGCGCTCGCCAGCGTTACCACGTGAAGGAAGTCCTCGAATCAAAATGAGGGCGAAACCGCGCATCCTTTTTTTCGGCTACAGCGAAGTCGGTTACGCGTGTCTCTCGTTGCTGTTGGAGCGCGGCGACCACCTCGTTGCGCTCATCACCCACGAGGATAACCCCAACGAAAAAATCTGGTTCAAGACGCCTGCGGTCGCTGCCCGGGAAAAAGGCATCCCGGTATTTACCCCTGAGTCCGTCAACACCCCCGAATGGCGCGAACGCATCGCGGCCCTGCAGCCGGATCTGATTCTCTCGGTTTACTACCGGCACATGATCGGAACCAAGATCCTCGCCCTGCCGCCGCTGGGCGCTTGGAACTTGCATGGTTCGCTGCTGCCCAAATATCGCGGCCGCGCCCCAATCAATTGGGCCGTCCTTCACGGTGAACCGCGTATCGGTATGACGCTGCATCGCATGGTGAAGTCGGCCGATGCCGGAGCGGTGGTCGATCAAGCGGGTGTAGATATTGGCCCGCGCGATACGGCGGAGCAGGCATTTCGCAAGGTGTTGCCCTGTGCCCCGGCGGTACTCGCCCGCCAGATCGATGCGCTCCTTGCCGGCACGGCTCGCGAGACCCCTCAAGACGAGACTCAGGCTAACTACTTCGGCGGTCGTAAACCCGAGGACGGGCGCATCCTGTGGGCCCAGTCTTCGCAGCAGATTTTTAATCTCATTCGGGCAGTGACCGATCCCTATCCGGGCGCATTCACCGAGAGTGCCGGCTCACGCTTAATGGTGTGGTGGGCTGAGACGGACACGCCGGCGACAAGCGCTCGGCGGGGTGCACCCGGCGAAGTGCTCTCACTCGCTCCGTTAGTCGTGGCCACCGGCGATGGCGCGATGGAACTCACGCAGGTTGAATGGCGCGGTGCGCCGCCCGCAAATTTTCAAGTCGGACAAAGGCTCGCCTAAGCGGCGGCTTTTCCCAAACTTCAGTTCGAATCTTAATCTCATGCCACTCAAAGTTCTCATCCTCGGTGCCAACGGTTTCATCGGCAGCTCGCTCAC
>CAIQKQ010000077.1 GCA_903872425.1 uncultured Opitutia bacterium
GCGGACGTTTCTCCTCATATTGGTGCTATTTGCCGCGCAGGTTCACCTGTGCGAGCCTTCGTTTCGCCTGCCAAATGGGCAAACGTGCCGAACTTGTCCGACTCTCTCGGAAATTCCAGCCCATGCTGAATTGGGAGTGACTACCCACCATGGGGATTGTCACGACTGTTGTGTTCAGATCACTTGCGGCGAAAATGACCACGGTTCCCCAGCGATTGGGTCGGGTTGGGTTGTTTTTGACACCGTCGGGTTATTGCCGACCCAGATCGATGTTTCAACCGATGCGGTCGACGGTTTTCGCACCTGGTTCGTGCACGTCGCATCGGCTCCCAATAACGGGCCGCCGAATTCGACGCGTTCTCGTGCGCCACCTTGCTTCGCAGAGTCGTTGACGTCCGCTGGACGCAGCTTTGCGATCGGGTAACTCTCCGTTTTGACGCTGCTCCAGCCCTGACCGGCCTCGGAGCAATCGTTGAAAACACTATTTATCCCACAACTTTTCTTATTGGCGTGCCTAAGCCACGCCCAAATTCCCCTTTCGCCCGAAGTAGCACTGCGACGAGCAGCGGAAAGTCGACCCGCATTGAAGGCGGCGCGCCTGCGGATTGAGCAAGCGCGCGCGTCCGCTCATGTGCTCAAGAGCTTCGAGCCGGTGGTTTTGTCGGTTGGGGCGTCGTCTCGTAGCGAACTAGGCTCGACCGATCAGGATCTTGCCATCACCTTGCCGATCGATGTTTTCGGTCGGGGACGGGCTTCCGGACGCCTGGGAGAAGCCGCCGTGGGTGTTGCTCGCGCAGAGTATCTCGCCGTGGCAACCGAACTCCAGCACGAGGTCTTGTCGGCGTTCGTTGAGTCGGTGGCCCTCGCTCGGCAAAAGTCCGTTACCGATCAACTTGCGGGCATCGCCGAATCGGTGCTCTCAGTTTCGAGACGTCGGTTTGGGGCGGGTACCGCACCGGAGATTCAGGTCACCCGCGCGTCGATTGAAGTCGAACGAGCTCGTCAGTCGGCCGAGTTTCAGGCGGCTCAAGTTGCCGCGTCGCGAGAGCGTCTGGCGGGAATCCTGGGTTTGGAGACCTCGACCCTGGTGCTACCGGAGGACGCGGACATCGATCTGGAGGGATCGCTAGCGGTGGGACCGAGACCCGACATTTTGAATTTGCAGGCGCAAGGGCAAGTCGCGGGGGCCAAGGTCCGAACGGCAAGGTTTTCGAGGCAGCCCGAGCTCAGCCTCCAGGTGCTGCGGTCGCCTTGGAGCCAAGACGCGGGTTACTTCGCCGGACGCGTTCAGCTGAGTTGGCCACTCATCGATCATGGCCGGGGGGGAAGCGAAGTCAAGGCGGCCAGGCTGGAGGCTGACTCTCTGCGCCAGGAGTTAGCGGACCGGACGGCCCGCATCGAGTCTGAGGTCCAGGCCGCCGAGATTGCTCGCCGATGGTGGCGCCGCGCAATCTCCACGAGTCCTTTGGTGCGGGTCTCCTTGTCGGCAATTTCCTTGGCGTCGCGGCTGTCGACGCGGCTCTTCACAATGTTGCGCAGACTTTCGTCGCGCTTGCAGGCAAAGCTCAGGTGCTCGGTGTTGATGGCGGCGGCCATGATGGGCCGCACGAGAGCTTGCTTCTCGAGCAGGCCGGTCAGAGCCA
>CAIQKQ010000078.1 GCA_903872425.1 uncultured Opitutia bacterium
CAGGATGAGGAGCGGCTGGCTGCTGCCGTTGAAGCCGAAATCAGTCGCGGCTCCGGCGACGTTGCGCGTGGCGTCGGCAAGCGTGAGCGCCTTCTGGTCGTCGAGCACCACGCGGGGGACGACTTGGATGGATTGCGCGGAAAGGCGCTGTGGCACTCCGGTCTTCGCCTCAAGGGAGGAAGCCTCGGAAGTTTGCTCCCCAATCACCGTATACGGGGCGAGTTGTACAGGTGGCTCGATTGGCGCGGCAGGCGGCGCAGTCGGGGCAGATTCGGCCCCCGGTGCGCGGAGCGCGACGGCGAGCGTTAAAACGAGGGCGGAAAAACGACGAGAATTCATGGGAAACAAAATTTAAGCAGGTGGATAGAGACGGATGGGCACGGCCAAGGACGGACGCGCATAGTTTGCGGTTGGAGCCGCACCGGCCCCGGTGCGGAATAATGCGCAGCAGTGCCGCCGCGCCTCCAAATAGTTGATATCCGTCCGCGCGCAGGCGGATGGCAGAAGAGTCTTAGGCCACCCGTGGAGGCGGGACGGGCGGGCTGGCGCGTGACGCGCCCAGCATGGTCTGGCCTCCAGACGGCCACGGGGAGGAATCCGGCACGATAATGACGATCACTGGCACCGGCTGGAAAACGAGGAGGATTTTGCCGGGGGCTTTGGTGGCAGGGGTGGTTGGACTGTCTTGCTGCTGCTTGGCTTCGTCCACGGCCACGCAGATACCACATTCATTGCCCTGCGTGAACGTCATGCGGATGGCTTCGCTCACCGGCATCGTGCGCGAATAGTTTGCGATCATCTGTCCCCAAGCGAAAACCTGCGCCAGATCCCACTGGCTACCCGTGGCAAGTAGCCACGCGAGCAGGACGGCAGAGATTTGGAGTTTTCGCCACATCACCGCCAAGGGAACATTTCTACTTAGCTCGCATGTCAACTGTACGACTATGAGTCCAACCGAAAAAGAAGCTGGACTTATCGCGGCAATTGCATGTCGCGCCTTCACGGCCCTCTCCCCAATCAGGGTTTGGGGGCGAACAGTTATCCCAGGGAAACCATGCGAGTGCTTTCGGCTGGCGTCATACCGGCGCTTGTCATCAACTTCCCGTCATGTCCGCCCCCGAATCCGGCCGCCCCACCGTGCTGACCGACACCCAACGTAAGCTGGTCGGTTTCGCCGCGACGTTGCTGGCCGTGGCGGTCATACTCGCGCTGCTCGTCGGCGTGGTCGCGGGACTGTGCCAGCTGCTTGTGTTTTTCTCCGGTGTGCTTTGGCCACTCGCGGTCGCCGGCATCCTCGCACTCATCCTCCGGCCAGCGGTGGACGCCATCGAGTCGCGCCTGAAATTTCGCCGTGTGACCGCCGTCGTCATCCTCTACGGCCTAGCGGCCATTGTTCTGACCGGCCTCCTCTTCGTACTCTTACCGCCGCTGGTTGACCAAGTGAACGAACTGGTCCGCACGCTGCCGGATTTCTGGCACCGCGCGCTAGCGTGGATGCGTGCGCACTTGCCCGGCGGAGCCCGCTCCTTTGACGAACTGATGAGCAGCCCCGCTGTGCAAGATCTCGGCTCCACCCTTTCCAACGAGGCACAAAAACTCTTGGGTGGCGCGGTTTCGTCACTCGCTGCCGCCGGCGCGGGCCTGCTGGCTGTGCTGGGCTTTTTCACCCATGTACTGCTAGTGCCGTTCTATCTGTTTTTTCTGCTGCTCATGCGTAACGGCGACGGCCGTGGCCTCACCCATGCGTTGGGCTTTCTGCCGCCCACACTGCGTGATGACGTGACGTTCCTCACGCGCGAGTTTGTCGGCATCGTGGTATCGTTTTTCCGCGGTCAGCTTCTCATCGGCGGCATCCTCGGCGTGTTTTATGCATTCGGCTTCACCCTGGCCGGACTAAAATTTGGCTTCGTGCTCGGGCTGCTCATGGGATGGCTCAACGTCATTCCGTATCTGGGCACGCTCACCGGGCTCGCGACGGCGCTGCCCATCGCACTCCTCCAGGCCGACGGCGGCTGGCGGCTCGCGGGCCTGGTGCTCGTGGTAATGGGCTTCGTGCAGGCGACGGAAAGCTGGGTGCTTACGCCGCGCATCATGGGCAAGCAGACGGGGCTCCATCCGATGGCGATCACGGTGGCGATATTTTTCTGGGGCACCGTGCTCGGCGGACCGCTCGGCATGGTGCTGGCGGTACCGCTGACAGCATTCCTCGTGACGGCCTGGCGGTTTGTCCGGAAAAAATATCTACCCGCGTGAACGCCTGCCCATGAATCAGCCGCCGCCTGAGGAATGTGCCAACTGCGGTGCCCCTATCTCGCGCCACGCCCGCGCCTGCCCCGTTTGCGGGGCCGACGAACGCACCGGCTGGCGCGACGTGTCGCCCGAGGACGGACTCGACCTTCCTGAGGTCTACGACGACGAGGCTCGCACCGCGAGCGAGTCCGTCCCGCCACGCCGCGAGCTTAACGGCCTAGCGTGGCATTGGTGGGTCGTCGGCCTAGGACTGCTCGCTCTGCTGGCCGCCGCGCTTCTGCGTGGCCGCTGGTAAAACATTCGCGGTGGCCTGGGACATTCAGCTCCGGCGCGGCTTGCACCTGCCTCAAATCGGTTGGTCGCTCGACGCGCAGACTCGCGCCGAGCGGTCGTTTGTCTCGCACGCGCACAGCGACCACGTCGCGCGCCACCGCGCCATCCTCTGCACCGCCACCACCGGGCGCCTTGTACGCGCCCGACTCCCCGGGCGACGCGATGAAACCATCCTCCCTTATGGCCGACCGCACCCGCTTGCTCCCAGCGTCACGGCCACACTTTATCCTGCCGGCCATATTCTCGGTTCCAGCCAAATTTTAATCGAGCACGCCGAACATGGCTCGTTGCTCTACACCGGCGACTTCAAGCTACGCCCCAGTCTCACCGCCGAGCCGTGCGCCACGCCGCATGCCGAGACACTCATCATGGAGACGACCTTCGGCTTGCCGCGCTATGTCTTTCCGCCAGAGGAGGAGACTGTAGCCAAACTCATCGCGTTCTGTCGCACCACACTCTCCGAACATGCGACCCCCGTGCTCTATTGTTACAGCCTTGGCAAAGCACAGGAGGTGCTCCACGCGCTCACGCCCGCCGGTCTGCCTGTGATGCTGCACGCCGAGGCCGCGCGGCTGACGAAAATCTACGAGCAATGCGGTGTCGTGTTCCCACCGTGGCGCGAGTTCGCTGCGCGCGAATGCGGTGGGCATGTTGTGATTGGTCCGCCCCAGGGCCGTGACGGCGCGTTTCTCAAAAAAATTCCCTCCGCTCGCACGGCGATGATCACCGGCTGGGCCCTCGATTCCGGCGCGATCTACCGCCACCGTTGCCATGCGGCCTTTCCGTTGTCTGACCACGCCGATTTCCCCGGATTACTGCGCTTTGTCGAATTGGTGCGGCCGAAACGAGTACTCACGTTACACGGCTTCGCGGCCGAGTTCGCCGCCACCCTCCGTGCCCGCGGGATCGAGGCTTGGGCACTCGGCTTAGACAACCAATTGGAAATGCGGCTGCCGACAGGGTAATGTGCGGCCCTTATCCAGCCGCCGCGCCGGCCTTGGCGAGGAGGCTTTTCCGCGTGCCGGCATCGCGCTTGCGGTCGGTTTTCAGCTCCAGCACGCGCAACCCGGCCTCGGGCAGCGTCGTGATGAGCTTAGTGAACTGCTCCCAGTCGCGCACCGGGATGTGTTCGACTTTGTGCGCGGCGCAGAGCTTGGCGAAATCGGCGTCCTGCGGTGTAGCGAAAAATTTCTCAAACACGTCGCCGAACTGCGCAACGGGCAAATGTTCGAAGATGCCGCCCCCACGGTTGTTGATGAGTACGATGGTCAGCGCGCCGCGGAAGTGTGGGCGGAGCAGAAATCCATTAGTGTCGTGCAGCAGTGCGAGGTCACCCGTGAGCAGCACGGCGGGCACGCCGCCATGGGCGACACCCAGCGCGGTTGAAAGCGTGCCGTCAATCCCATTGGCACCCCGGTTGAAATAGAGCCGGTGGCGTTGCTTTGTCGCTGGCCAGAAATACTCAGCGTCGCGCACCGGCATGGAGCTAGCGACGAACACGGGGGTGCCTTGCGGCAGGTGGCGCGCTAGCAGCCACGTCGCCTTCGGCTCGATCAATTCCTGTGCCGCAAGCAGGCGTTTCTCCAGCGAGGCGCGCGCCTCGGCCTCGGCTTTTTGCCAGAGGGCAACGTAAGCGGCGTCGGCGGGCGGTGCGTGGTCAAGCTCGAGATTTTCCGGCGCAACCGCGAGATGGCGTGTGCGGCCATGAAGCGCGTCGCGATTAGTGAGGGCAGCGGAGACGAGGAGCGTCTCCGCGCCACACTCGGCGAGCCAGGCGCGAAGCACCTTGCTTGTCGGCCAGCCTTCGAGGCAGAGCACGAAATCGGGACGCAACGTGGCCGTGGCCTCATCGTTGCGAAGGATGCCGTCATAGGCCGCCACGCGCGTGACGCCTTGCATGGCGTGATGACGCGCGGGTGAAAGCGCATCGGTGAGCACGGGCCAGCCGAGACGCACGGCGAGCGCGGTCAACCGGTTAGTGTAAAGCGCGGAATTTTTCGGTTGCGCGGGACCCGCGATGATGACGCCGCGTCCGGTGGGCAGCCGCAGACGCGACAGGGTGTTCGCTGGCGGCGGTGGGCCGTCGAGGTGCGCGAAAAATATTTCGTTCAGTTGCCCGGCCAGCGTAGTCGTGGTGCTGTCCTCAACCGGCGGGAGCGGATCGCGGAAGGGACAGTTGAGATGCACCGGACCATCGGCTCGCGCCACATCGCATGCGTGGGAGACAGTCTGCCGCAGGTAGCGTAGCAGATCGAGGCTCGGCTCCGGCACGGCACACTCGTGGTAGAATCGGACATGGCCACCGTAAATTTTTTGTTGGTCAATCGCCTGCCCCGCGCCGCAGGCGCGCAGCTCTGGCGGACGGTCGGCTGTCAGCACAATGAGCGGCGCGCCGCTCTCATAGGCCTCAATCACCGCCGGCAATAAATTCGCCGCCGCCGTGCCGCTCGTGCAGACGAGCGCGACAGGTCGGTGGTGCTGCCGTGCCAGCCCAAGTGCGAAAAACGCTGCCGACCGCTCGTCGAGCACCGGGACGGACTCGAGCTTCGGATGCCGCGCAAACGCGAACGCCAGCGGGGCCGAGCGCGAGCCGGGCGCGATAATCGCGTGGCGCACGCCCCGGCGGTAGAGTGTTTCCACGAGCACGCCGCACCAAAGGGCGTTGGTGTTTCTGAAATCGAGGTCGAGATCGGCCATGGCAACGCCCATTCATGGCGGCTCGCAGCGGAAAGCCAAAGGCAATTCTGCGCGCGTGGCAGCGCTAGCAGTCATGCCCGGCCCCAACCAGAAACCCCGCCCGCCTTGCGGCGGGCGGGGTCCAGGAACCCTTGCAGGATGTCATCAACGAGCAGGCTTACTGGAGGAGCCGCAGTGCGGTCTGAGCGGAGCCGTTGGCTTGCGCCAACATGGCCGTGCCAGCCTGCACCAGCGTGTTCCAACGAGCGAGCTGTGTGGACTCCTGCGCCACATCCACGTCCACGATGCGGCTGTTGGCAGCCTCAAGGTTGGCCTTGTTTGTGGTGAGCAGGCTACCGGCGAAGCCGAGGCGGCTTTGGCCGGCACCGTTAGCGGCGCGCATCGTGGCGACCGTCTCGAGGGCGTCCGTGATGTTCGCCAACGTGATCGCACCGAGGGAGGTGCTGGTCGTGTTGGCGGTCACGACGCCGACGCCGCCGGAGGCGGTCGAGGTCAGGTCGGCAGCCGCGAGGGTAACAGCCGAGCTGGTCGAGCTGTCTTCCGTCACGGATACGCTGCTGGTCGAGGTTCCAAATAGCGACTTGCCGTTGAACTTCTCGTTGCTGATGGCCGTGAGCTGAGCCTGCAACGCGGTGAACTCCGTGTTGTAGTTGGCCTGGTCGCCCGTGGTCTTGGTGACATCGCCGTGGAGCGTCTTGAGCTCGCTCATACGGTTGAGGATGTCGCCGGCGACCTTGAGCGCGCCGTCTTGGGTCTGCAGGAACGAGACCGCGTTGCCGATGTTGCTGGCGGTGGCACCCGAACGGGTCGCCGCAGCCGACAGTTTCACCGACACTGCGAGTCCGCCAGCATCGTCTGCCGGGGTCACTATCTTCGAGCCGCTCGACAGCCGGTTAAGGCTGCGTTGCAGCATGCTGCTGGAGTTGGCGAGGTTGGGGACTGGACAAAACCAACGGTTGACCGCTTGCATGATGATTCAGCAACGTCTTCACTTTTCACCAAACTCTGCTTCGCTCCCCCACTCTATGTTCCACCTCTACACCGACTCCCAAGGTCTCCTCATCGCACAGGGCGGTGCCTTCCGGCGCCCAGCCACAGCGCTCACGGTTGATGCCGTCTTCATGTCCGACGATCCCGTCGCCCTCGTGCGCAGCGCGTGGGACACTGGCAAAGCCGCCGCCGCGCCCTCTGCGCTGCGCGCGCCCATCGGCACGCAAGAGGTCTGGGCGGCCGGGGTGACATACCTGCGCAGCCGCACGGCGCGCATGGAAGAGTCGAAGGACGCCGGCGGCGGCACCTTTTATGACAAGGTCTATCACGCTCCTCGCCCAGAGCTGTTTTTCAAGGCCACCCCGCCGCGCGTCTCCGCGCCTGGCGCAGCCGTCCGCATCCGCGGCGACTCGAAGTGGAACGTCCCTGAGCCCGAGCTGACGCTCGCGCTCAACAAAAACGGCCGACTCTTCGGCTATACCATCGGCAACGACATGAGCTCGCGCGACATTGAGGGCGAGAACCCGCTCTACCTCCCGCAGGCCAAAGTGTATCATGGCAGCGCCGCACTCGGCCCGTGCATTTATGTAACGGATCAGCCGCTCTCACCGCAGACGACCATCGCCATTGAGATCCGGCGTGGTGGCGCGGCGGTATTCGGTGGCACCATCGAGATCAGCCAAATCAAGCGCACCTTCGCCGAGCTCGCAGAGTTTTTGTTTCGCGACAACCATTTTCCACAGGGCGCGTTTCTCATGACCGGCACCGGCATCGTGCCGGGCGACGACTTCACCCTGCACTCCGGCGACGAGATCCGCATCACCATCGGCCCCATCGGCACCTTAGTAAATCCGGTGGCGTGATTTTATCTTCCGGCGGACATCTCAAGCGGGCCAATCGCGGCTAGCACGACCCCGACTTCCGCGACATATTTACGTCCATTCGTAGCTGAAAAAATCCGCCCTCCGCACTCTTCCTTCCGCCATGCCCTCTGATCCCATTCTCGACTCCGGCGACGACGGCATCTACGCGCTCCGTACCACCGCACCTGGCCCGCAGGGCAGCCTGCCGCTGGAGCCGGAGCGGCTGCGGCAGATGTCGAGCGGCGAGCTTTTTGGCTGGACCCAAAACGCCGGCATGGGCTGGTCGCCCGCCGCCATGCTCGGGAAACAGTTTCTCATCCTTAGCACGATGGGCGGTATCCGCGCTCCTGACGGCTCGCCCGTCGCACTCGGCTACCACACCGGTCATTGGGAGGTCGGCCTGCTGATGGAAGAGGCGGCGAAAATTTTCACCGCCGCGAAGGCGATACCATTCGCCGGCTATGTCAGCGACCCGTGCGATGGCCGCAGCAACGGCACCGCCGGCATGCTCGACTCGCTCCCCTACCGCAACGACGCCGCCATCGTCCTCCGCCGCCTCATCCGCTCGCTGCCCACGCGGCGCGGCGTGCTGGGCGTCGCCACGTGCGACAAGGGCCTTCCGGCGATGCTGCTCGCCCTCGCTGGCTCCCCCACCCTGCCTACCATCCTTGTGCCGGGCGGTGTGACACTCCTCGCCGAACAGGCAGAAGACGCGGGCAAGGTGCAGTCGCTCGCGACCCGCTTCGCCCGCGACGAGGTCTCCCTCTCCTACGCTGCGGAAATGGGTTGCCGCGCCTGCGGTTCTGCCGGCGGTGGTTGCCAATTTATGGGCACGGCGGCGACCAGTCAGGTCGTGGCCGAGGCTCTCGGTCTCACCCTCCCGCACGGCGCGCTCGCACCGAGCGGCGCACCTATCTGGCGCGACCTCGCCCGCCGCTCCGCCACCGCGCTCATGGCGTTGGAAAAGGCCGGTGTCACCACGCGCGACATCCTCACCGACGATTCCATTTACAACGCGATGGTCTGCCACGCCGCCGTCGGCGGCTCGACCAATCTCGTGCTGCACATCCCCGCCTTCGCGCATGCCGCCGGTCTGCGCGTGCCGACCGTCGAGGACTGGACGCACATCAACCGCATTGTGCCGCGTCTGGTGGACTCGTTGCCCAACGGCCCCAAATATTATGCCACCGTGCAGGTCTTCCTCGCCGGCGGCGTGCCCGAGATGATGCTCCATCTCCGCGACCTCGGCCTGCTCAAGCTCAACGCCCGCACCGTCACCGGCCGCACCCTCGGCGAAAATCTCGAATGGTGGGAAAAATCGGAGCGCCGCCAACGCCTCCGCGAGAAACTGCGCGCGCTCGATGGGGTTGATCCTGACAACGTCATCATGTCCAAGACCCGCGCGGTGGAGCGCGGCCTCACCAGCACCATCACGTTCCTCAAGGGCAACCTCGCCCCCGAAGGTGCGCTCGTGAAAAGCACGGCCATCGCGCCGCAGGTTATCGGTCCCGACGGTGTATTTCTTCACGAAGGCCCTGCCCGGGTGTTCACCAGCGAGGGTAAAGCCATCGCCGCCGTGAAATCCGGCAGCGTGAAACCGGGCGACGTCATGGTGCTCGTCGGCATCGGCCCCGGCATTGGCATGCCCGAGACATTCCAGATCACCTCCGCGCTCAAATACGTGAAGGACGGCCACCGCATCGCGCTCGTGACCGACGGTCGGTTCTCGGGCGTCTCGACCGGCGCGTGCATCGGCCATGTCAGCCCTGACGCCTGGGCCGGCGGACCCATCGGTCGGCTGCGCGACGGCGACATCGTGCGCCTCGTCGTGGACACCCGCGCGCTGACCGGCAGTGTGGATGTCGTCTCGCTCACCTCCGCCGAGCTCGCCGCGCGCTCCGTGCATCCCGACCTTAGTTTTGACGAACGCGTGCCTGCCGACACCCGTCTCTGGGCCGCGCTGCAAAACGCGAGCGGCGGCACCTGGGCCGGCTGCGTCTACGACACCGACCGCATCACCGCGCTCCTCCAGCTCGGTCTCGCGGCGGAATCCGCGGCGAAAACTCACGCCGCCACGTCTTAAGGCCGTTTGTAAAGCACCGCCGGCCTTGCTAAACCCGCCCTGCTTGCCCATTTTCCTGCCATGCACTTCGACAACCTCCAGCCCGCCCTCGCCCAACCGCTCCCGCGCCTCGACGACGAAGATGACGATGATGCCCAGGCCGATGACGCCGTGAAAAAATCCGCCGCACCCGTCGGGGCGATCATCCAGAAAAAATTCCTCGCCCAGCGAAAAATTTTCCTCTGGGGCCCCGTGACTGACGAGTCCGCCAAGGACATCACGGAAAAACTGCTTCACCTCGAGAGCACCGGTCCCGGTCAGGAGATCACGTTCTATATGAACACGCCCGGTGGCTCCATCACCGCTGGCATGGCCGTCTATGACACGATGCGGCTCATCACCTCGCCCATCACCATTATCGTTACCGGCATGGCCGCCTCCATGGGTAGCATTCTGCTTTGCGCCGCGCCCAAAGGCCGCCGCCTCATCTATCCGCACGCGCGCGTGCTCATTCACCAGCCGCTCATCACCGGCCGCATGGTCGGCCCCGCGACCGACATCAACATTCAGGCGAAAGAAATGGAAAAGCTCCGCGCCGAGCTGAACGAGATTATCGCCACCGCGTCTGGCCAACCACTTGAAAAAGTAATGCGTGATAGCGACCGCGACTTCTACCTCAACGCCCAAGAGGCCATCGCCTACGGGTTGGCGGATAAGATCGTGACGAAACTGTGAGCGGCGCCAACGTAGGATTGTGCGTGGCGGCGAGCGCCAGCGCAATTTCCTCCAGCCGGTTGCCGCCGGGGTAGACCGGCTCGATGAGCTGGCTGCCTTGAAATGAACGGTAGCCTCCGCCTTCGCCCAGGCCCCGGTGGGCAAGGCAATCTCGGCTATTGTTGGCATAAGTGTCGGCATGGTTTGATTTGGTTTGATTGGGTTTGATTTTCCTAGAGCGGGCTTTGGTGACGGGGCTGGCCTTTCCGGACCAGGACTGCGGCGGCCTTGATGGGCAGCTTGCGTTCCGGTGTTGGTTTGGGTGCAGGTTCTGACGCGCAAGCGGTTGCGGCTTCGGCCGACTGGATTTCCTTGGTCGCCGCTGCCGGAGGCTCGGCGTAAGTGGACGTGGTCGGCCTCCAATCCGCCGGTCGCACACCAAACAGCCGACGGCGCACACAGGCTGTATGCACCTCAGGCGGTAGTGTTTTGGCGTTGGCCTCTCCTTTGGCGCGGACTCCGAGCCGCGCGAGCGACGGCGACACGTTCGGCAGTTCGTCAAACAACCGGCAGCGCACGCGCTCGATCTGTGCTGCCAGCCCCGGCTCCGTTATCCGCAACGCAGCCGGGGCCGCCGGCATGGGCATGGTCGGCGCTGCGGTTTCCGCCGCCGTTGCATCCTCTCGCGGTGCCGTTTTCTCTTCCGACGGCCCGCCTGTCGCCGCGGCGGCAAGCGGCTTTCCGGGCGCGGGCGGCCCGACTGGCGTGCCATCGGTTTCTCCTTCGCCGTCAGTGCCGTCATCTTCATCCCCTCCCTCCTCCGCCTCCACGGGTGGCAGCCCGAAGATCTCCCGGATGCGGTTTTCCTTTTCTCGTTCGCTCATGGGCACGGGCAGTATTCCGCGCATCACTTCCGGCCGTTTCGCCCATTCCCAAAACTGCTCCAGCACACGCTCGTCCGTTTCGAGCTGTTCGCGGGCATTGCGCTCGTGCTCCAGCCGCAGGCGCGCAGCGATATGGTCGCCATGCCGCAGTAGCGCCACGTCGGCTCCAAACTGCCGCAGTGTGGCAAACTCCTTGTGGTCAAACTTCGCCGGGTCGCGACTCCATGCCGCCAGCGCCCCCGCGTAGCGCGCCTGTACCGTGCGGGCGAGATGGTCGCCCAGCGGCCCGGCCGCCTGCTCGATTTCGGCCGAGCTCTCGGCCAGCTCGCGGGCCTGCGTCAGGCATTCCTGCCGGGCGAGCCACTCACGGTGGCCGCCCTGTTTCCACTCGGTCAGGTTTTGGGCGCTGATGGGCCTCCCGCCAAACTCGGCCGCCAACACCGCCCTCACCTCAGGCAGGCCGTTCAGCCAGCGGACGAGCCGGTTGCCCTGCTCGCCGTCGGCCAGGCGGCGGTCGAGTTCTTCGCGAAGGGCGCGGGGTAGGCGCGCGATTTTGCCGGTGCGAGTTTTCATGGTGCTAGGCGCGGAAGTTGCCGCGGATAAATTGATGGTAATATTCTCCGTGCCAGCAGATGCCGTTGATGAGACCTTTGAGAACGGACTCCGGCACCCGGTAATCGATGAAGAAGTGTCCGGCCCCGTGGAACCAGATGAACATTTGCCGCATAGCGGCGCTATATTTCGCCCCACGCAGGCAACTGGAGTTGAGTAGGATCATGGCGGGAACAGGATAATCGTTCCGCCCCCGAAAATCTTCTTAGCGTTCGCCTGTTTCGTCTAAGAAGTGGAGTCTCGCCCTTCGTGTTTTGGCCGAGAAAGCTTCCAGGCCACATCAAACCCGGGCGGCCGGCCATCGGGCGCGCTTTTCCCCTGCTCAGTCCGCCCCTTGCGCAGGCCGAGTACATTGGCGCAATGGGCGGCCAGTTCCTTTGCCTCCACACAGGGATAGGCGACAGGCGGGGGCATGATCGCGTTGATGACGTTCATCAGGTCGCGGTATGTCCAGCCGTGGCGTTTCACCAGCGGCCAGAAAATGATGATGAGTTGGTCCACGGCGGCCGGGTCCTGCCCGCCGCTCGGCGTGGCGGCCATCACCCGTCCCAGCGTCTGCCATTTGGGCGAGTCCTTGAATCGTTCCGCCGTATCCTCATGCCGCCAGCGCCACCATTCTTTCTGGCTGGCATTCATGCCACCATACTGACGCTGCTGCATTCCCAGCACCGCCAACTCCTTTTTGTCGGGGTCAGGATCAAAGGCCATCGGCTCGTAAATCGAGAGCAGGTGCGTTTGCCAGTGGCTGAATGCTTCCACCCAGTCACAAAGACGCTGGCACAATTTCCGGATAAAACGGACAGAGACCGCGATTTTTTCGGTCGTGAGCGGTGCGTTCACGTCCGGCCAGATCGCATCGGGATACTCCAAGGCCATCGCCCCATAAGCCCGGAGCAGGAGGTGGCTTTGCGCATCGTCATACTCGCCAAAGCGGACGAGGCAGCCGAACAGATGTAGCATCTCTTTGTCACTCACGCCGCCAAACATGTCGGCAAACACCTCGCGGGCCATCCCCACTTGCAGTTGGCGCTTCGCGGCTGATTTCTTGCCGCTGTGCTGCGCGACCGTTCGGCAGGTCACTTCGCCAAGCCAGCACTCGATCATGAAGGCGGTGACATAAAAATTATCCCGCTCGCGCTCGCACAACGCCTTCGCGTCATCGAGCGACTTCATCAGCGGAAGCGGGCGGCGGACGGACTCCATGGTGTCGGTGGTTTAGGCACTTGGAGCCAACAAATCTAGGCGTCTGGCTTTCTCGACATACATGATGGTAAGAGTGCTTTCTATCAGGATAGAGGACGGCGGCGGTGCCTCTTTGCAAAACGCTCAGATCACTCATCCATTTTGCAATACGGGATTCAAAGAAAAATCGGCAGCCTTGGCAAAGACGGCTACGACTGTGCCGACGCAAGCATAGTCCCTCTGGCCCAATCCGGCGGGCTTCATTTTGTCTATCACAATTTCGAGCGCTTTCACCGGGCAGTCCGCATGACCCCGGCAGCGGCGGCGGGCAAATCCAAACCCAATCACTCCCATTCCGAAAAATTTTTCCGTGTCTTTCGCGCGCTCTATGCGCCACACTCCCGCCCATGTTCCGTATCGGCCACGGTTACGACATCCACCGCACCGTCCCTGGACGGCCGTTGGTGCTCGGCGGCGTGCGGTTCGAGTGCGATTTCGGCCTCGATGGCCATTCGGACGCTGACTGCCTCACCCACGCCATCTGCGACGCACTCCTCGGCGCGGCCGGACTGCCTGATATCGGCCACTTTTTCCCCAACACCGATCCGGCGTGGAAAAACGCCGATTCACAGCTCCTATTGCGCGCTGTCGTGGCCGAGCTGAACCAAGCCGGCTTCACCCCCGTCAACCTCGACGCCACCCTCATCGCCGAGCGCCCGAAGATCGCCCCACACCTCGCCGCGATGAAGGCCGCCCTTGCCGCCTCGGCCGGGTTGCCAGTAAACGCCGTCGGCCTCAAAGCCACGACCAACGAAGGCAGCGACGACATCGGCCGCGGCCTCGCTATCGCCGCGCATGCCGTCGCACTAATCCGAAAAAATTAAGGGCACATCAATCACCGCAAGGCACGAGCGGTGCCGCCCGATTTTAGTTTCACTCGGCATCTCAACTCCTTCGCATCGGTCCCCCGTTCCTCTAGCGAGGCTTTTGGGTTGGCTTGTTTTTATCGCGTGCGTCAGACGTTTTGATGTCATATGAGTCTATCCGTTACCCCATGAGCACACCCCGATGCATCATCGCCGCCGTTTGTCTACTGGTCCCCGGCCTCCAGCGCGTTGAAGCCGCACTGGTTAACCGTTGGTCGTTCAACAATTCTGCTGGCACTGCACCCTCCGGCACGGTGTTTACTGACTCCATTAACGGGGTCGCGGCGACCGTGAAGAGTGGCACCGGCACACTGGCCGCGACCCTCAGCGGGACGGCGCTGACTCTCCCTGGCACGACGACCGGGGCGAAGGCGGACAGCCTCATCTCCGCCTACCTCAACCTGCCCAACGGCCTCATCTCCTCCAAGACCAACCTGACCGTGGAGTTATGGGCCAAGCCCATCGCGTCGAAAAGCTGGCAGCGCCTGTTTGAGTTTGGCCGGGTGGTCACGGGCGACAACCTCGGTGCGACGGGCGAATGGACCGGCGCGACCGCGCCGAGCAACAGCCAAGCCTTTGACTCGCTCAACATGGTCGTGCAACAGGCGACCAACATCAATTTGCAGCAGGCCGGCATCAGGCTGAACTCGACGACCACCTCGTTTAGCATCAACGGCGCCCTCGCCACCACACTCGGCACGGAATACCATTATGTGCTCACCTTCGAGGACGGCCTGAACGTGGACGGCACGGCGAACCCCGCCGGCGGGCGCCTGAAGTGGTATCGCAACGCCGCGCTCGTCGGCGCGGTGAATGTCCCGTTTCACCTCAGCAGTCTCTCCGATGTGAACAATTGGATTGGTCGCTCGCAATCGAGCGGAGACTCGATGGCCAATGTCGCCTTCAACGAGTTTCGCATTTACGACCAAGCGCTCACTCAGGCCGAGATCACGGCTAGCTTCAACGCTGGGCCCAACCCATCCGCGCCCGTGACGCAGCCCGACGCCCTCACCATGCATCCCGGCCAGAAGGCGCTCGTCGCCGTGCTAGCCAACGACACGGGGATGTTTCTCCAAAACACGGTCACCGTCGTGTCGCCGCCCCAGTTCGGCACGGCCACGCCCGACGGCAAAGGCGGCATCCTCTATGTTCACACGAGCGGCACGCCCACGACGGACACTTTCACCTACCAAGTCAGCGGTGCGGGCGGGCAGTCGGCAGCGGCCACAGTGACCGTCAATTTCGCCACCACGCTCCGCGTCGCGAACCCCGCAATCAACGTTCCCCTCTCCGCGCCAACAACCAGTGTGCAGCTCGCTCCCGCCTTCGCCGGCCTTGCCGCCTTCAGCCAACCCATTTGCCTAGTCACGCCGCCGGGAGAAACCAAACGGCTCTTCGTCTGCGAGCGCACGACTGGTCTGGTGCAGCTCATCCCCGATGTCACGGCGGCAACGCCCACCAAGGTGACATTTCTCAACCTCGCCACCTTGCTCAGCTCCCGCGGCCTTGGCGAGACGCTCGGCGGCGTGGGCACGGCCTTCAACAGCGGCAACGAGCATGGCCTGCTCGGCCTCGCCTTCCATCCGAATTACGCGACAAATGGCTATTTTTACGTCTATTACTCCGTGAAGGTGACGAGCGGCTCGGTCTTCAACTTCTACGAGCGGCTCTCCCGTTTTTCGGTGCAGGCGGGCAACCCCAACGCCGCTGACCCCGCCTCCGAGGTCATCCTGTTCAGCCAGCTAGATCCCGATATAAATCACAACGCCGGCGACCTGCACTTCGGCAACGACGGCTATCTCTACCTGTCGGTGGGCGACAACAGTTACAACAACGGCAGCGCGACGCTGGCCGGCCAGTTGGCTCAGCGCATTGACGGCGACCTCGTGTCCGGCCTGCTGCGCCTGGATGTGGACAAAAAGCCCGGCAACCTTGAACCGAACCAACGCACGAACAGCGAGACCAACGTCACGCCCACGCCGGTCGTGCCGCTCTACGGCGGTGTCGCGGCCTACTCCATTCCGGCAGACAATCCCTTCATCGGTGCGACCTCCTTCAACGGTCAGGCTGTGACTGCTTCCCAAGTTCACACCGAGTTTTACGCGGTGGGCCTGCGCAATCCCTGGCGCTTCTCGATTGACACCCAGCCCGGTGGCACAGGGGAAATCTGGGTGGGTGATGTGGGTTTCAACTCCTACGAGGAGATCAATGTCATCGCGCCCGGCGGCAATTACGGGTGGCCCGACCGCGAGGGTCCGGTCGCTGGCCCGCGGACGCTCGGCGCAGTTTCACCGCTGGGTGCCTATTACTCCTATCTGCACAGCGGCGTGGTCACGCCAGCCAACGCGAACTTCGAAGGCTTTTGCATTATCGGGGGTGTCATCTACCGGGGCACCCGTTTCGCCAGCCTGCAGGGTAAATACATTTTTGCTGACTACGGCAGTGGCAACATCTGGACGCTCACCCGCAACGACCCCGCGCCGCCCACGGTCACTCGGGTCGCCGGTCTGACTAATCTGGTGGCTTTTGGCACCGACCCCTCCAACGGC
>CAIQKQ010000079.1 GCA_903872425.1 uncultured Opitutia bacterium
GCTCCAAGCTCCAAACTCCAAATTCCAAATTCCAAATTCTAGATTCTGGATTCTCGATTCCAGATTCCAGATTCTAAATCGAAAATCCAAATTCCAAATTCCAAAATAAACACATGCCTTTCGCCCACTCCCGCACCGTCCGTTTCGCCGACACCGACGCCGCCGGCGTGGTCTTCTTCGCCCGCACCCTCGCGATCTGCCACGAGGCCTACGAGGAGTCACTCGCGGCCGCGGGCCTCGACCTGAAAACGTTTTTCGCGGCGAACGCCATCGTCGTTCCCATCGCCCGCAGCGAGTGCGACTACCTGCGCCCGCTCCACCCCGGCGACAAGCTCCGCGTCACGGTCACCCCCACGCCGCTCACCGCTGAAAGTTTCGCGCTGCGTTTCGAACTTTTCCGTCTCGGCCCGCCCGAGAAACTCGCTGCCCGCGCGCGCACTGAGCACGTCTGCATCGCCTCCGCCAATCGCGCCCGCTCGCCCCTCCCGCCCGCGCTCGCCGCCTGGGTCAACGCCGGGTAAAGTCAGGAGCACCCACTAGACCAAAAGGTGGAGCGTGTTGACCTCAACGCGCTTCGTTTCGTTGCGTTGACCCCAACGCGCTTCGTTTGGCGCTTTGCCTCGGTTCCTTTGCCCCGATTGCGCGGTGCTTAAGACGCTCTCAAACCAGCGTATTGAGGCCATGCGCTCCACCCGCCCACCGCTCATCCGAACGGCGCGCCCAGCGATCACTCCTTAGCTCCGTTATTCTGCGACTTCTCGACGCCGTAAGCTGCCTGTTCTTCCGCTACCGCCCGCTCGGTCTCGCTCGCTCGCCGCGTCCACTCTGGCGGCGGCACAACCGGCGCGGCAGCCAACAGCCGCGCAAACTCCATCGTCTCCTCCAGCCATTCCAACCGTTGACGCAATGTGGTTCCCGCCGTGGCGTCAAAACGGCCGCGCTGGTGATCCGCCCAGCCGTGGCAGAGCCAGTCGTCGTTGGTGGGTAGTTTCTGGTTCATGCGCGTTCCCGCTCCTTTTTGTATTCCGCGAAATCCTGAAGCTCCTTGATGTCAATTTTGTCCTGATCGCGTCCGGCCTCACGCTTCATTTCCACCAGCGTTTCCAGCGGCACAATCGGCACGCTCACGCCATCGCCCAACTCATGCCACAGCGCCCGAGCCCGCACCTCGGCAAACGAAAACGGCTCACGAACGAAAACGTCAATCGGCTCCCACTGGTAATCGTCCCCAATCATCTGAAAAACAATCATGCCTTTTTCGGCAACCCACTGCTCGCGCAGCCGCGCGTCGGCGAATGCTAGAGCGGGCACCGGCACCTTGGGCCGGTAGCCGAGCGCGGTGAGCGCGGCCATCGCTTTGCTGATGTTTTCTGGTGCCAGCCCAACTACCAAGTCAATGTCTGTCGTGGTGCGCTGGTAACCGTGCGCGATAACCGCGATACCGCCCACGACGAGGTAACTCACCTCTGCGTCGTTGAGCGCACCGAACACGCGTCTGAGCCGGGAAAGTCGCATGGGGCAAAGTTAGGTTTCTCCTTAGCCCCGCGCAAGATTTTGCTCGCCCGCCTGCCTCGCCAGCTCCAATCGATTCACTTTCCCCGCCGCGTCGCGCGGCCATGTCGCCAGCGGGACAAACCGCTTCGGTCGCTTCCAGACCGCGAGCCGTTCCAGTCCCACCACCACGCGCGCGAAATCTGGCTCCCGGCCGCTTGTCGGATAACACGCCACCACCACGCTCCCCCACTGCCCGTCCGGCACGCCGACCACCGCCACGTCTTCAAACTCTCCGGTGGCCCGCAACGCCGCCTCGACCTCGCCGGGCGGCACCTTTTCGCCACCCGTGATAATCAGGCTATCGCGTCGTCCCAGCACGCACAGGCTCCCGTGCTCGTCAAAAACTCCTGTGTCTTCCGTCACCCACGGCCCAACCTCTCGCCGACCCGGCCAATACCCGCGAAACAGCGACGTTCCCTCGACAACAAGGGTACCCGCTCCGTCCACCGAGACTCGTGCGTGCGGCAGTGCCGTCCCACACCCGCGCCCGCCAGCCAAAAATTCCTCGGGCCGCAGCGCCGCCACCGCCGCCGCCGTCTCCGTCGTGCCATAGGTGAACGCCAGGGGCACCTTCGCCTGCGCGCCCGCCGCCACCAACTCCGGCCACGCCGCCCCTCCACCTACGAGCACTGCGCGAAATCCCCGCAGCCATGCCACCGCCGGTGGTTGGGCGAGCAACCGCTGCAATTGCGTCGGCACGAGCGAGAGAAACCAGCCGTCGTCGCGCGCTGGAAGCAAAGGAACCACCCCTGCCTCAATTTCCTTCCAACTGGTCGCCACGAACTCGCCCCCGGTCAACGCACACCGCAGCCACCCCATTAGCCCGCCGACATGGTGCAGCGGCAGTACGCCGACCGCGTTCACCCGCCGCACACAAAAATGCTCTGCAAACCCGCGTGCCGCCGCGTGCAACGTATCCTCGTCATGCCGTGCGAGCTTCAGCTTCCCCGTCGAGCCGCCCGTGGGGATACACAGCCAGCCCTCGTCATTTTTCGATTTTAGATTCGCGCGGGTTGATTGTCCGGGCGCTGCGCTGGGTGCCGTCATCTCACTTCCGGTGGCAAATAGCCCATCTCCCGCTCTTGGCTCCAACGACTTGGTCGCGACCAGCGCGTTGAATTGCGCCCGCTCCGCCGCGCCCCAACCGGGGTTCGCCAGAAAGACCGTGCCGCCCGCCGCCACCGCGTCGGCAAACGCCACGCAAAACCGCGCGGGCTCGCGCTCCTCGACGACAACCACGTCGCACGCCTCCGCGACGACACCGCTGCGGTCCGAGTGGCCGGCCTGACTCAGCGAAGCGTACAGCTTCCGTGCTAACTCAGCGCGTTCCATGCGGCCTCCACGTTGATCCGCTCGACCTCTGCTCCGCTCAAAAACGGTGCCAGATACGGCCCGTCAAACCGCGCGTCCGCAAACAGCGGCCACACGCCAAATCCCAGCGCGCGCCGCGGCTTGTGCGCCACCACCTCTGCCCTGCCCTTGGCGGTTGAAGGTTCGACGTTGGATGTTGGACGTTGCCCCCCTCCTGTCTCCTGGCTCCTGACTCCTTTCTCCTTTTTCGCGTCCCACGCGAACGCCACCCGTAGCGCCGCCCGCGCTCCCACCGCCGTCTCCAGCGCGCTAGAGAAAACGACTTCCGCATCCGCCGCGTACAGCCGCGCCAGCGCCGCGCCACCCAGCAAACTCGGCTTCACCACCCATACTCCGCGCCACTCCGCCGCGAGCCAACGCTCCACGTCACCCTCACCGACCAGCGACTCATCCAAGGCAATCGCCGTCGGCCAGTCCTCCGCCAGTCCGCGCAGCAAATCCTCTTCCCGTCGCAGCGCCGACTTATCCGTCGCCGTGCCGCCCACGCGCGCCGCGCAAGGCTGCTCAACAAACTCCACCGGTCGCTCCGCACACCGTTCCAGCCAGCGCTCCGCCGCTCGCCGGTCCCAGGCGCCGTTGGCATCGAGCCGCAGCCGTGCGCCCGGCGGCAGTTCCGCGCACACGTCGTCGAGCCATCCCAACTCGTCCGCCACCGCCGCCACCCCCACCTTCCATTTAAAGGTGCGAAACCCGGCCTCGCTCAGCGCTCTGATCTTTTTCCCCGCCTCGCGTCCCGCCGGCAGCAAGGCTGCCACCGGCAGCACCAACGGTGAGTCGCTTAGGGCCACTTCGCGGGGCTGACTTAATCGTTCCGTCGCGCCCGCCGTGTCGTGCGCGATCTGCCCCCCTTTGCCTGACAGTTCCGCCAAGGCACTCCCGACCGCGATCCGCGCACCGGCCGGCTCACCCGCGGCCACCAAAAATTCTCCGATCCGCTCCTGACTCACCCAAGCCCCCACCACCCCGTCGCCCTCGCTCACCAACCCGCGCAGGGCCGCCTCACTCTCCTCCGCCGTCTCGCTGCCAAACCCCGGCACGGGTGCCGCTTCGCCAAAACTTACTCGCCCCGTCTCATCTTCCAACCGCACGATGACGCCGGCTCGCTCCGTTAGCACTCCATGCGCCGTCCGCACCGCCACCGCCAGCGGCAGCCGATAACGACGAAGTTGGAGCAAATATTTCACCCGCCGACTCCAACCGCTCCTCGCTCCCGGCGCAAGCCATGCCAGTCAAGTCTCCGGCCGAATCCCCCAACGCCATTTACGCCTAAATTTTTTCCTTTGCCGCGCGCGCAGACGGCGTCTCAATCGTCATTCACCCATGCACCTTCAGGCGCTTCGCCTCAATAATTTCAAATCCTTCGCCGACGAAACCACGTTGCGCTTCGACCCCGGCGTGACCGCTGTCGTCGGTCCCAACGGCTGCGGCAAGTCCAACATCGCCGACGCCATCCGTTGGGTGCTCGGCGAACAGAGCGCCAAGGCCCTCCGTGGCGGCTCCATGCAGGACGTAATCTTCGAGGGCGCGGAGTCGCGCCGGGCCGCGCAGCTTTGCGAGGTCGCGCTGTTGCTCTCAGGCTGCGAGGCGCAGCTCGGCTCCGAGTTTCACGAGGTCGAGATCATGCGCCGCGTCCATCGGGACGGGGCGAGTGAGTATTTTTTCAACGGCCAAGCCTGCCGCCTGAAGGACATCCACCGGCTCTTCATGGACACTGGCATCGGCCGGACGAGCTACTCGGTCATGGCGCAAGGACAGATTGACCTTATCTTGTCGGCCAAGCCCGAAGAACGCCGCGCCGTCTTCGAGGAAGCCGCCGGCATCACGAAATACAAAAGCTCCCGCCGCGAGGCATTGAACAAGCTCGCGCTCACTGACCAGAACCTCGCCCGCGTGTCGGACGTGATCACCGAGGTCGGGCGCCAAATCGGCAGTCTGCGCCGTCAGGCCGCGAAGGCGCTGCGTTTCAAACGCCTCAGTTTCCGCCTGCGCCACCTGAGCCTCGCGCACAGCGCATTTCAGTCGGCCCAGCTCGCCGCAACCATCACTGACTTGGAAACGAAGGTCGCCACTCTGCGCACCTCCGCGACCGAACGCCGCTCACGGCTCGAAAGCGAGCAGTCCGCCCTCGACGAGCGCAAGGCCACACGCGCCCTCCTTCACCAGCGCGCGGCCGAAGCCCAGCAGAGTGTTTTCGACCTTCGCTCGCAAAAAGAAGCCGCGGAAAACTCCGCCCATCTCGCCCAAATCAAACGCACCGGCCTCCAGGACCGCGTGCAGTCCTCGCGCGACAACTTCGGCGAATTGGAGATGCAGCTCCGCGAGCTGGCCGCGCAGGTAGATAGCGGCGCGCAGGACAAGCAGCAACAGCTCTCGCTCCTCGGCACGAGCGACTCCGTATTCCAAAACCGCAACCGCGAGCTCGCCGTCGCCGAGGGCACGCTTTCCAAGTCAGAGCAGGAATTGCAGCAGGTGAAGTTCGGTCTGCTCCAACTGGAGAGCACGGTTGCCCGCCTCCGCACCGATTGCACGGGCCATGAGGTTGACCAAAAAACCTCCGCCCAACGCCACGACGCGCTCGCCGCCGAGCTCGACGCCATCCGCGCGCAGCAACACGCCGCGGCGCTCGCCGCCATGGACGCCGCCACGCGCGCCGAGGCCGCCACCGCCGAGAAAGCCCGGCTCAACCAGGAAGCCGCCACCGGGCAGCAGACCATCATCGAAGTCACGCGTGAGTTTCGCGACGCGCAGCGTGTGTTGCAGGAAATCGACCGCGCGCTCGCGCAGCGTTCCGCGCGTCTGAAACTTTTGCAGCAGATGCAGGAAAAATGGGAAGGTTTCGGCGAAGGCGCGAAGGCGCTCCTCCAAGGCCGCCTCGACTCCGCGCTCGCCGGCGCGAAACCGACCGCCCTCAGCGCGGGCCTCGACGTGCTGCCCGACGCCGGCAAAGCCATAGAAACCCTTCTCGGCGCGGCGGCCGAAGCCGTCAGCGTGGCCGATACGGCAACGGCGCGCCGCGTACTCGAAAAACTTGCGTCTGACCAAATCGGTAGCGCCGTCCTCTACATCTCAAATCTCAAAGCCCAGGCAGCGAATTCCGCCACGCTCCCCATGGGCCTCATCCCAGCCGTGTCAGCGCTCGGCGAAGTCGAGCCAGGCCATCCCGCGCTTGGCGTGCTCGCGGAATGCTACATCGCCGACCACCTTGGTGACTTCCTCGAGTTCTGGTCAGCCAACCCGTCTTTCTCGTTTCTCGCTGTCGCGACGCGCCAAGGTGATCTCGTGGACCGGCGCGGCCTCGTCTTCGGGGGCCACAACAAAAAACCCGCCAACAGCATTGTGCAGCGTCGGATTGATCTGCGCGAAACCGCCAAGGCGCTCGCCGACGAACAACACAAGCACGATACCCAGCGCGCCGCGATCGACGCCATCAACGCTCGCCTCGTCGCTGCCGAACAGTCACTCGAGCAGAAGCGCGCTGAGGTGCTCGCCGCCTCACAACAAGCCGCGTCCGTCCAGACCGAGCAGCGCGCCGCCCAGCGTTCCGTGGACGACGTGGCCGTGCGCCTGCGTCGTATGGAGAGTGAGCTCACTGCGCTCGCCGGCGCCCGCCACGAGGCGATGGCCCGCTTTGAGAAGGCCAGTGCCAGCCTCGCCGCCGCCGAAGGTGAGACCGCGGCGCAGCGCGAAAAAATCACCCAGCTCGAAACGCGCATCACTGCTGTTCGCGCCGAGCGCGATGTAAAACGTGACACGCTCGCGCAGGCCCGCCTCGAACTCGCCGAACGCCGCCAAAAAGTCGAGGTGCTCGACCGCGGCCTCGCCGACATGGAGCGCCGTCGCACCCAGCTTGGCGAAATCCTCGTACAACGCCAGCAGGAGATTGAGACGTGGACCGCGCAGATCGAAACGCTTGCAGCCGATACCGCCCGCGAAAACGAACGCGGCGCACAGCTCGCCGGCACGCTCATCGTCGCACAACAGTCCGTGGAAAAAGTCCGCGCCGAGTTGGCCGAAGTCGAGGCGGCGATCAATGCTGTCGAGACCGCGCAGCAGTCCCTCCGCGCTGACGCCGATGCCGCGCAGTCCGAACTCGGCCGCCACGAGGTCAAGCTGGCCGAGCACACCGCTCGTGCCCAGTTTCTTGCCGAAGATGCGCAGCGCGAATTTGCCGCCGAGGTACGCACCCTTGATTGGCAAATTCTCCTCTGGCACGCCGACGACGAGCCGCCCGACATGAAGACGCTCGACCTGGATGACGAAGAGGAATCAGGCGATCGGAATGAGGCTTCCGGAGGAGAATCGCCCGGCACCAAATCTCGTCGCAAAAAAATTAAAGACTCGAAAGGCGATCCGACGCCGGAGGATCTCGCCGCGCTCGCCGCGACCGATTGGGCCGCCGTCAAGACTGAGGCTGATGCGCTCCGCCAGCGCCTCGGCGCGATGGGCGCAGTTAATCTGGTCGCCATCGAGGAATACGCCGAGCTGAAGCAACGCCATGATTTTCTCGTAGGACAAAGCGGCGACCTCACCAACGCCAAGGCCGAGCTGCTTAAGACCATTGACGAGATCAACCGCACTTCACAGGAGCAGTTCGCTGTCACGTTCGAGCAGGTGCGGAAAAATTTTGCCTACACCTTCCAGACGCTTTTCGGCGGCGGCATCGCACGGCTGGAGTTGCTCGCAAGCGACGATCCGTTGGAGTCAGGTATTGAGATTGTCGCCCAGCCGCCCGGCACCAAGCTCCGCGGCATCACGCTTCTCTCCGGCGGACAAAAAACGCTCACGGCCGTCGCGCTGCTGTTCGCCCTCTACATGGTAAAACCTTCGCCGTTCTGTTTGCTCGACGAGCTCGATGCCCCGCTCGACGAATCGAACATCGGCCGGTTCACCGACCTGTTGAAAAAATTCACCAGCAGCTCGCAGTTCATCATTATTACGCACAATAAGCGCACCGTCGCCGCCGCCGACGCGATTTATGGCGTGACAATGGAGCAACGCGGCGTGTCGAAAACCGTCTCCATGCGCTTCAACCACGAGCGCGGCGAGGCCGAGGCCCACACCGGCAACACGAGTATTGACCAGTCCGTTCGCAGCACGCGGACCACCAGTGACGGCGCTGCCTCTCTGCCCGCGCCGGCACCGGCCTAAGCGCCGTCTTCCTCCGCCATGCCCAACGTGAAGCTAGTCTGGAGTCCGCGCGCTTTGGCAACGGCCGATTGGCGGCTCGGTCTATTTGGCCAGTACCGCCGTGGCGATGGCGGCCCATGGTCGACGGCCATCAGCGGGCGCGGCATCTTGCTCTGGGGGCTCGGCCTTGCGACGGCTGGTTACCTCGGTGGCGCGGCAGCGCTTTGGGTTATCTTAGAGCAAAAGCCCCACAACTCCATCACTTACACCGAGCTGATCAGCCATCTACCGCGACCGTCGGGCTGGCACTGGCTGCAGGCACGGCGCGGTGCGGACATGGTGTTGGAAGGCCTAGACGATTTACAAAAACACAGTTGGAGCAACGCACTATTAAAGCTCGATATCGGTCTCAAGCTCAACCCAACCATGACCCAGGGCCGCATCGAGCTCGCGTCCTTTCAGCTCCAAACCAGCGGCCGCCAGCAGGCCGAGCAGACTTTGCTCACTGGACTCGAGGCCGGTTACCCCGGACGCGACTACCTGACTAAGCTTATCGCCGTCGCCGCCCAAGGCGAGAATTTTTCCCTCTGGCTCAAGGCCTGCGACACCGCCCTCGCCCAGCTCGCCGCGAAGCCGGCCCTGGCTGGAGCACTCGCCGAAGATCGGCTATGGCTTGTACGCCAGAAACTCGGCGCCCTACTCGCGGCCAAGCGCAATGATGAAGCCGTGCGCATCGCCGAAGCCGAGGGAGAAACCAACGGCCCTATCATGCGCGAGTTCAAGACTCTTGCGCTGTTTGCCAGCGGCCCGCCGACCGCCGCCGTCGAGTTCCTCGCCACCTGGCGCGCGCAGGTTGTCTCCCCGGCCGAACTCACCAAAGTCCGCCGACTGCAGGCGCGAGCCTATCGCGAAGCCGGCCGACCGGAGGAGATGGGCCGCGTGCTCGATGAGCTGCGCGACGCCGCGCCTGCCGACCCCACCCCCTACGTCTATGCCATCATCCAGCGCCTGCTCGCCGGCCAACACGATGCGGCTAAGCAGTCCTACAACCAATTCTTCTTCCGTTTCGGTGCTAAGCCCTCATCGCTCACGATGCTCGCCGAGCCGCTGGCCGAGATCGGTGAGGAGCCACTGCTGCAACGGCTGATCGAACAGGCGCGCGCTCAACGGCTCGACTTGATGCCGCTGCATCGCGCCCTCGTCGCAGCACAACTTCATAACAGCCATTGGACCGATGCGGCCGCCACCATCGAGGCCATGCGCCCCGGCATCGCCAAGAGCGACCCTATTGGCAAGTTCTGGATTGAATGGACCAGCCGCATCGTCACCGCCGCCGGCAGTCCAGCCTCCGACGCACAGGCGGCCATCGTCACCTTCATCCGCAGCAACTTCCGCCGTCTACCCCTCCCATTTTTCCGCGACACCCTTACTGCTCTCCGCCACGCCGGCCGGCCAGAGACCGCGCAACGCGTTTTTGAGGTCGCACGTGGGGCGTATCCTGACAGCGTCACGCTGCGCGAGCAAACCGAGGCCATCGCGCACGAAGTCGCTCTCGCGCAGGCCGCCGCCCAGCCTGAAGCCAAACCCGCCGCGCCGCCGCTCCCGCCCGAACCGATCTTTTTTCAAACGCTCACGGCCGCGCTCGAAGCCGCCGACTTCGCCGCCGCTCGCACACAGCTCGCCGCTGCCCGCGATGCCAGCCCCGTCCCCGCCTGGCTCGCCGCCCGTGACGCTGAACTTCGCCGGGCTGAGGTGCTCGTCGCCGCACGTCTGCACGACTCACCTAGTCTCACCGCCGCCATCACCCTCTGGCTCAACGGCAGCGCCGAGCGCGCGCGCGAGGCCGTAGAGCTCGCGCAACAGTTGCGCGCCAGCACCGCACCTGCCGAGGCCGAACGTCTCCTGGACGGAGTATTGAAACGCACGCCCAACTATGCCCCGGCCATCCGCCTGCTCGCCGAGTGGCGGCCCCCTGTCGTCTCAAGCCTGCCTGCCACGCCAGCCGGCCTGGTTCCGACTGTCATCGCCAGCGAGACGCGTTTCATGCAGGCGTTAACCGCTGCCACGGCCGATAACCCCGCCATGGCACTCTCCCACCTCCGCGCCGCCCGCGCTGCCAACCCCGCCTGGCTCGCCGCCCGTGATGCTGAGCTGCGCCGCGCGGAAATTCAGCTCGATGCCCGCATGGGTGAAAACGCGGCCATGATCTCTGCCGCCCGACTCTACCTTAACGGTGATCGCGCCCGCTCGCAGGCTGCGCTCGACCTAGCACAAACGCTCCACGACTCCGGTCGCCCCGAGGCTGCCGTGCTGCTCGTGCAAGAAGTCCTTCGCAAAGCCCCCAGTTTTGCCCCCGCCAACCGTTTGCTCGCCGATTGGGAGGCTGCCACAGCTAAGCCGTGAGCCAGTTCCAGTCAGCGGTTGTTTTCAAACCGACACGCTATCACATCGCTTATCTTGAAATCACGAGGCAACCGAGGCGACGCTTAGCTTACACCGATTTAAGTAGCCATAAAACCATAATTAAAATCTAGGTCCAAACGGTCGATCGGATAAGCCTACCTTAAGTCGCCGGATTGGTCGCGCTGCACACCGACCAACAAATTTTTACAGGACGATCTTCACCCCTTGCCGCTGATATGTGGGTACGTCGAGGTCTTGGCCTTCGAAAAGGTTGCGCTCGGTTTTGTCAAAATAGCCGCGGCTTTCGGCCTCGCCGCCGAAACTGAACTCGTCTTGCGCGGTCTTCGCCTTGGCGGCCTTGCGAGCCGAGGTGGTGGACGCGGCCGGCGACGGCAGACCGGTCGGCCCAGTCGCAGCAGGCGCGGGGGACTGACGCGGGCGCATGGCCGACAGCGGCCGACGCGAAGTTGCACCAAGCTCGCTCGTGCCGAGCACAACGATTTCCACGCGGCCGGGCAGCGCCTCATCAATCACCGCACCCATCGTGATGTGCGCCTCGCGGCCAAACTGTGCCGTGAGCGCCGTCATAAGTTCGTTGACGCGATCAAGCGTTAGGTCCGCACCACCGGTGAGGTGGACGAGCAGGCGGTCGGCCTTGCGGGCCGACTCGGCCGTGGCAAGCAGCGGACAGAGGCGTAGGCTCTCTAGGGCGGCAACGGCGGGATTTTCGCCTGCGCCACTGCCGAGGCCGAAGAGCGTCTTGCCGCCGCGCGCAGGAAACACCTGCTGCAACGTCGCAAAGTCCACATTGATTAGCCCGGTGCGAAACAGCATCGCCCACACAGCTTTGATGGCGCGCCCGATCCACTCGTGGCCACGGTCGAATGCGTTGAGCGCCGTCTCGCCTGGGCCGGCGGCCTGGAGCAGCGCATCGTTGGGCAACGGGACGACAGCGTCACATGTGGGCCGCAGCGCGCGCAGCGCCTCGTCGGCCTGCTTGAGCTGGCGCCCTCCCATAAAGCTGAATGGCAGCGCGGCAAACGCGATTACGAGTGCACCAGCTTGTGTCGCTAGCCGCGCGACAATCGGGGCCGCGCCACCGCCTGTACCGCCGCCCAGACCGACCACGAGAAATACGAGGTCACAGTCCTTCACGGCGGCGGCGATTTTTTCCTCGTCCGCCTCAGCGGCCTCGCGGCCCATGCCTGGGTCGCCCCCGGCGCTCAAGCCGTGCGTCAAGCCCGCGCCAATGAGAATTTTCTCCTGCAATGGCGAAGCCGAGAGCGCCTGGTGGTCGGTGTCTATGGCCGCAAGCTGCAGCCGGTCGAGGTTCTCTAACTTCAGTCGGTCCACGACATTGGTGCCCGCTCCGCCAATGCCGATGACCTTGATGGCTAGGGTGCGGTCGGAAAGTATTTTGCCGGCGAGTGGCAATTCGGCCGCGACTGGGTTGATGGACGTGAAAATATTATTTTCCATTATGGTCAGTTTCCCGCAGTGAAAAATTTTCGCAGCAGACCGGCCACCATCGCCGGCGGTCGCGCGACGGGACTGTCGGTGGACGCACCTAAGCCGTGGTGCAGCAGGCCAAGCGCGGTACTGTGGCCGGGTGCGCGCAGGTGGTCGCCCACCCAGCCCGGCGGTTCGCCGAGACGGGCCGGGACGTCAAAGACCTGCGCCGCCACCTCCTCAAGGCCCGCGAGCTTCGACGCGCCGCCGGTGAGCACGACGCCTGCGGCCGTGTGTTCGGGATCGAAATTTGCGCCGAGCTTTTTTCGCACCACTTCCAGCAGCTCCCGCGCACGCGCGGCCGTGATCTGCTCAATGGTGAGGCGCGGGAACTGGCGGTCGCCGATCCCGAGGTCTCCATTGAGCCACACTTTCTCGGCGCGATCTTTCGTTGTCACCACCGCGCGGCCGTGGCGCAACTTGAGTTTCTCGGCCTGGTCATGGTCGTTGAGGCGCAGGCCGAGACTGAGGTCGTTGGTGAGATGCAGGCCTCCGACCGGCACGACGCCCGTGAGCAACGCGCAACCGTCACGGTAGAGCACAAAGTCAGTTGTCCCCGCACCGAGATCGAGTACCAACACACCGTGACGACGGTCATCGGCTGTCGTCATCACCGAGCCCGACGCGAGGCTAGACAAAATCAGCTCGGTCACGCGGACATTGAAGCCGCGAATAACATGGATGTGGTCGGCAATGCGGCTTTCCTGTCCGTGCACCGTCCAGTAACTAACCTCCAACCGGCGGCCATCGAGATGCTCGGGGTCCGGCACCAACCGCCCATCGAGCCGGAACGGCCGTCGTAGGTAATGCACAACCGTGCGGCCCTCGGGGAGCTGCTTCGATTTCGCAAGCCGGCAGACGTTCTCGATGTCGAGTGCGCTAACCATGTTGTCCGCCGACGAGACGCTCACCTCCGCCTCGTTTTGGAAACCCTCCAAGTGTGCACCGCTCTGCGCCAGAAACACCTCGCTCACCCGCGCGCCCGCACTCCGCTCTGCCTCCTCCAGCGCGGCGTGGACGCATTCCGTCGCGGCCTTAAAATCCACCACCGTGCCCTTGACCACACCGCGCGCCGGACACTCTCCGAGGCCGACAAGACTGAGGCTGCGCCCGCGCGAGACCTGGCCTATGATGACCGTAATCTTGAACGTACCGATCTCAACGGCCGCGATAAACTTGGTCCTAGAGAGCATGTGAAAAATTGACGGACGGTTTGGGCGTAGGAAAATAAAATCCGGTTACCCCAGCGGTGCCGTCGGCCCGGCGCACTGGCGCCGGCCGACCGGCCGGCGGTTCAGCCATCAGCCGCGCCACTAGCACCTGTCCGCCGCCGACCGCGAGGTTGACTCGTAACGACTCGACCGGAAATTGCCGCCGCGTCGCCGCCAATGTGTAATCAAGCTGCGCGGCCTGCCGCGCAAGATTCCCGCGCGCGCCAAACACCACCTCGCCCACGTCGTCCGACGTAACAACGAGTACACCGTCAGCCTCCAACCGCGCGAGCGAGACGACGCGAAACCGCCGCGCCAGCTCCGGCACGTGGGTCCGTACCGCCAACATCAAATCGGCCACGGCATCCATGCCGCGGATAGGTGCAAGGCCAGGGCCGGATTTTTTTAATTTTACTCCGTCGAGCCACGGTAACTGTTCCACTGTTTCCGGCGCATAACCCCGGCCATCAAACACCGTGCCATCTTGCGCGACGAGCAGCGGGCGCGGCGTGTCGTCGCCCGCTTGTGTCATCACCCGAGCCACAGGCGCGCGTTCGTGCAATGTGACCAACAACGTGTCAGGCAGCCGCCGTGTGAGCTCGGCGGCCTGCACCTGACCGCCCGCAAGCAGGCGCGCCTGCAACGCCGCAAGGTCAAGCGTCATCAGCCCCACCTTCGGCGCCAGCACCAGCGTCACTCGCGCCCACGCTTCGTCAAGCACGCCATCAGTACGAAGCACCACGCTGCGCACTGGCGCGCTGTTGGCCGGGGCGGCGAGGCGCGCGGGATTCTTTTTCAGCACGGCAATCAACTCTGTACCGCCCCACCCCACAGCGAGCAAAGTGGCAACGGCCAGCACGGACTTCGCGGCGGCCAGCACGCGGCGCTTGCGGCCCTCACGCGACATCGCCCGCGGCTTGATGGGCTGCGGCAAATCGCGCCAAGTGCGCGGCTCGGGGGCAGTGATCGCGGGCGGTTTCATGTGACGGCGGACCGGCCGGCACGAAAGCGGCTCACGGCGGGGGCAACCAACTCCCTGACTAAACCCGAAAAATCCAGCCCCACACATCGCGCGCTCATCGGCAGCAGGCTGGTTTCTTTCATGCCGGGGAGCGTGTTCAGTTCCAGCAAATAAAGTGAGTTGTTCACATTTTGTTCAGAAGCCAGCATGAAGTCCACACGGGCATAATCGCGGCAACCGCAGGCGGCAAAGGCGGTCTCCGCCGCCGTCTGCACCGCGCGCGTGGTGGCCTCGTCGAGCGGTGCAGGTGCGAAATACTCCGTCAGCCCCTTTGTATATTTACTGGCAAAGTCATAGACGCCCGAGCGCGGTCGGATCTCGACCACGCCAAGCGCGCGGCCGTTCACGACACCGACAGACAACTCGCGGCCGACGATGCGTTCCTCGGCCAACCAGTCGCCGGCAGTGATGTCCGCGAGTTTCTCTGCGAGCTTGGCCCCACCCGCCACGACGGCCAAGCCGACGCTGCTGCCCTCGGCATTCGGTTTCACGACCAACTGCTCGCCGAGCTCAGCGATGAGCTCGCTGGCCGCCGGCTTCTTCGCAGCGGAAAACGCGCGCCCTTTCGCCACACCCACACCGCGTGCGGCCACGGTTTTTTTCGTGCGCGCCTTGTCCATGGTCAGTGCGCTAGCGGCCGCGTCGCAGCCGGCATGGTGCACCCCCACCGCTTGGAGCAGCCGTTGCATCCCGCCGTCCTCACCAAACGTGCCATGCAAGGTCGAGAACACAACGTGCCGCGCCGGATCAAGCCCCGTGGGCGGCGCGTTGGCGTCGAGCTCAAACAGCCGCGTCGGAAAACTCCGCGCCAGGGCGAGCGCGCTCGCCCGGCCTGAGCCGAGCGAGACCTCGCGTTCCGCCGACGTGCCACCGCACAGTACGGCAATGATAGGCAACGGTACGCTCACAACACCTCCTCCCATGTTTTGCCGTAGAGTATAACCTCCGGCTCCAGCCGCACTCCCTGCCGCGCTTCGACCGCGGCGCGCACCTGGCGCACCAGCGCGATCACATCTGCGGCCGTCGCACTACCTTGGTTGACAATAAAGTTGGCGTGGGTTCGCGAGACTTCGGCCTCCCCCACTCGCTCGCCCTTCAGCTCGCTCGCCTCTATGAGGCGGCCGGCAAAGTCGCCGGGCGGATTCTTAAAAATGCACCCCGCACTCGGCTCGCGTGGCTGCGATTTCTGCCGCTGGTCGCGATATCTTTCAAGTTGCCGCGTGATGTCCGCCACCATGCCGCGGGGCGCCGGCCGCAGCAGCGCGCCCAATGCGATCGCCCCGTGCAGCTCGGCGCAATGCCGATAGTCCGGATGCATCTCCTCGCGCCGCAGCATACGTATCTCACCGTCGAACGTCAGCATCCGTACCGCCTCGACGACGCTGAACATCCAACCGCCCATCGCGCCCGCATTCATCCGTAGCGCACCGCCAACATTGCCCGGAATACCTTCCAAAAACTCAAAGCCCGCCAGCCCGGCCTTCGTCGCCAAACCGCAAAGCTGTTTCAGTCGCAACCCCGCACCAACCCACACGCTCCCGTCACTTCGTTGCTCAAAGCTTTCCCACGCCGGCTGCCGTAGGCTGATGACGAGCGCATCCACGCCCTCGTCTGGCACAATGAGATTAGAACCGCGCCCGAGCACGTTGATCGGCACGCCGCACTTGCGCGCCGCACTTACGAGGGCCACCAAGTCTTCCTCGCCCACCGGCTCCGCGTAAAGCCGTGCCGCACCGCCGACGCCCAGTGTGGTTTTTTTCGCCAGCACTTCCTCGCGCCGGATTTTTGTCGCCACCGACACCGCCATACGCAGCGCCTCAGCATGCGCGTCCCAGCCGGCGGCGATTTTCTGCTCGGCCGCGAGCATTTCGAGCCAACACCGTGCCATCTGATCAATGTCACCCGCGCCGACAAACGCCACGAGGTCGCCATCGCGCCGTGTCCGCGCCAGCGCCGTGAGCACGCCGTCCGAGTTGCCGGGCAGATAGGTCACCTGCAGAACCGGTGCGGCGCGTTGCAGCTCTGCGTAAAGGTCAGCCGTCGTACCGCCGACGAGCGGCGCCTCACCGGCGCCATAAACGTCGAGCAGGAAAACTGCATCGCTCAAAGCCAGCGCGGCGGCAAATTCGGCCTTGAACTGCGCTGTGCGGCTGAAACGGTGCGGTTGAAACACCACGACTAGCCGTGTGCGCGCGCGCCGCCGCAAACTGCCAAGCAACGCGCGAATTTCCGCCGGATGATGCGCGTAATCCTCGATTACGGTCAGCGGGCCATCGTCGCGCAGCACCCCCTGTCGACGGCGCACCCCGGGAAAACTGGCCAGCGCGCGCGGCTTGATCTCCGCACCCATTAGCTGCGCGGCGGCGAGCGCGGCCGTGGCGTTGGCGGCATTGAAATCGCCTTGCGTCGCGACAGTCGCAGCGGCGAGTCGAAATTTCCCTCCTAACCGTAGCGTCATCTGTCCGGCCGATTCGCCGGAAATCTCGCTGGAGAAGTCTCCTGTTCGTCCAAAGGTGGAGCATACCCGCCCGGCAAGCTCAGTCTGGGCCGTCGCCCGCGCGCTCAGCGCGCACGCGTCGCTCACGCACACGGTGCCGTGGGTCCGCGCAAACAACGCGGCAAATGTCGTCTCCAAATCTGCGAGCCGATGGTAGTGGTCGGGATGATCCCAGTCGAGATTCACCGCCAGAGTGATCTCCGGCGTAAATTTCTCGATCGTGCCATCGCTCTCGTCCACCTCGGCGACGACCCACTCGTTGCCCCCGGCGCGCGCCGGCGGCGTGTCGTCGGCAAAC
>CAIQKQ010000080.1 GCA_903872425.1 uncultured Opitutia bacterium
AGTGTCCCTGGCCTCCTCGAGCTCGAAAAAGAATCTCCCGCGACGCTCGCCAGCTACGGCCCCGATGTGAACCGTCCTGGCAGTTACGCGCGTAATTGTCTGCTCGCCCGCCGCCTAGCCGAGCGCGGCGTGCGATTTATCCAACTCATGCACGGCGGCTGGGACCAACATCGCAATCTCTCTACGCAACTAGAGATTCAGTGCCGCGACACCGATCAACCCACGGCGGCTCTCATCAACGACCTGAAACAACGCGGCTTGCTCGAAGACACGCTCGTGATTTTCGCTGGTGAATTCGGCCGGACCGTTTTTGTGCAGGGCGATATCACCAAACGCGACGGTCACGGCCGCGACCACCTAGGCTCCGCGTACAGCACATGGATGATAGGCGCCGGCGTGAAACCCGGCATCGCCTACGGCGAGACCGACGACTTCAGTTACAACGTCGTCAAAGACCCCGTACACGTCCACGACTGGCAAGCGACGATCCTGCACCTGCTCGGCATCGACCATCAACGCCTCACCTACCGCTACCAAGGACGCCAATTCCGCCTCACCGATGTTCACGGCGAAGTGCTCCGCGGCCTGCTCGCCTAACTCTTTTTCCTCTGCTCAATCCCAACTCATCCCCCCCTGCACCCTATGCAAACTCGTCGTTCCTTCCTCACCCAAGTCGCCGCCACCGCGGCCGTCAGCGCGTTCTCCGTGCCGTTCATCCGCGCCGCCGACAAAGCTGGCTCCGGGCAACTCATCACCGGCACCGGCGCCCACCGCTACGAGATGATCCATGATTGGCTGACCGCGCCCGAAGGCCTCGTCTGGGGCGACACCCAAGGTCTTGCCCAAGACAGCCAAGGGCTCATCTACGTCGCCCATACCGTCAACAGCACCTCCATGCGCCCCGAGGCCATCGTTGTTTACGACGCCAAGGGTAAATTCGTCCGCGCCTTCGGCGAAGACATGCGCGGCGGCGCCCACGGCCTCGGCGTCCGTAAGGAGGGCAACCAAGAGTTCCTCTACCACTGCGACACCACGCGCTCCAAAGTCATCAAAACCACCCTAACCGGCGAAGTCGTCTGGTCCAAAGGCTACCCACGTGAAGACGCTGCCTACGGCGCCGCGCCCATCAAATTCATCCCGACCAACATCGCCTTCGCACCCAACGGCGATTTCTACATTGGCGACGGCTACGGTTCCTACCACATGCTCCGCTACTCCATTGACGGCAAATTCCTCGGCGAGATTTCCTCCCCCGGCAAAGGCGACAACGAAATTAGCAACCCCCACGGCCAATACGTCGATACCCGCGGCAAGGACCCGGTCCTCGTCATCGCCGACCGCGGCAACCGCCGCATCCAGACCTACACGCTCGACGGCAAACACCTCCGCACGATCAAGGACGACACCAAGCTGCGCCAACCCTGTCATTTCGACGTTCGCGGAGAGCTCATGCTCTGCCCTGACCTCGACAGCCAAGTCTGCCTTATCGACAACGAATATAACGTCATCGCCCAACTCGGCGACGGCATCGCGCACAATGGCAAGACCGGCTCCCGCCGCTCGCAATCGCGCGCTGAGTTCACGCCCGGCGAATTCATCACGCCGCACGGCGCGATCTTCCTCAACAACGGCGACATCCTCGTCGCCGAATGGCTCCCCATCGGCCGCCTCACGCTCCTGCGTAAACTGAGCTGAGTTTTTTTCGGCACCCTGCCAGTATTTTTCCACTACTGGCGGGACGCCCATCCCTGTTACTTTTCCTTTGTTCGTCTCGCCCGAGTTAATGTCTGCCAATACGCCCAAATTCCTGCCCCGCCTAAGCGTCGCTACCGCACTCAGCGCCGCCACGATCGCCGCTGCTTTCGCATTTTCCCCCGACGGCATCGCCCACGGTGGCGGGCTGCGCTTGCTCGGCCGGCTACATCCACTACTCGTTCATTTTCCAATCGCTTTGCTGCTGCTTGTTCCACTTTTAGAAATTCTTGGCCGCCGCAGCGCCGCGCTCCGCGAAACCGCTGGCACGGTTCTCACGCTCAGTTTGGTCGGCGCCGTGCTCTCCGTCTTCGCTGGCCTCGCTCTCATGCGCGCTGATGGCCACGAAGGCATCATGTTGGAAAATCACCTCTGGGGCGGCGCCACTGTAGCTGTCGCCACCGCGCTTGCTTGGCTCATGCGCGCTCGCTCACGCAGCCTTTACGTTCTCTCACTTGTCGCGAGTCTGAGCGCCCTCGCATGGGCCGCCCACCAAGGCGGCTCGCTCACCCACGGTGAAGATTATCTCACACTTCCATTGATGGCATCAAAAACAATCAGTGTGAAACCTGAAGACGCTGAGATCTACAACCACTCTGTTGGATTACTGTTTCAAACCAAATGCGGAAAATGCCACCAAGGAAACAATAATAAAGGAGG
>CAIQKQ010000081.1 GCA_903872425.1 uncultured Opitutia bacterium
AGAAGCTTCTGTTGTCCGTAGCGTGTTTCTCGCTGGACAGCAACTAGACAGCCTTACCAGCTCTTGCAAGCCAAGAATGGATAAAGGAAAGAAGAAAGACCCGAAAGCACCGACTGCTGACACTCCCGAACTAGTTGTATCTGGAGCTGGAGCAGCGGGCGCTGGAGCGGAGGAGACGTCGACGGCTGCATACTAAGCAGCATCGACGCACTGAGGGCGATGGTTGTCCAGAACACCGCCGTCCTCGTAGCTCGCCTGGACAATAAGGACAAGGAAAACACCACGTTTTCTGCGACGCTTACGTCTCTGGCGCGAGAGCTCAGCACAGTCGAGAGTCGGTCGTACGAACGATCGGCCGCTGCTGCTGACACGTTGATTTCGGAGCAAGCCACGGCGTACACCGCCAGTCTCACGAAAGTAGGTGCAGACATCAGGCGCGACACGAAGGCGTCCGTAGAGGCGACCACGGTCGAGTTCAAATCAGCAATTCAGAAGACCGAGGAGAAGTACACAGCATTGTTGCACAAGCTGTCCTCGGAAGTGGCGCAGCTCAAAGATGAGCTCGCCATCCATCGCGCGACGACCAGCTCCACACTGGAGCGTCTTGTGCCGCCCCTCGAGGACGGTACAACTCCATCAGCTGGACTGCCACCTCAAGACTTTGTTCCCGCAAATGCAGTGTGGCCAGAGAAAGTCGCGACAATCCGCGCAAGCACGACTACGCGACGACAAGACGCTATTCGTGCGCTCCATTACCGAAGAGTGGGGCACCTATCAACCAGGCGACGGCGATGCCGACAAGGATGGAAATTTGACTTTAGCAGCAATTTTATCAGCCATCGACCGTCCCAGCGCGCCAGGCCAAGAAACAGAGACATGGCAACTCATGAACGTCAGCTTCTTCTCAGGGGCACAAGGGCGCATGATTTGCGACAGCGGGGCAAGCGTCACGTGCGTCTCATCAGAATTCGTCGATCGGGCCAAGTTAAAGGCGACTATGCGTCCACCGACAATAGATCAGCAGCGGTTCTCAATTAAGACGCCAATCAGCGGCAGTACATTGAAACCGGTCGGCATCATCGATCTCGACATCACCGTTCAGCTTCTTCTCAAGCTCGAGGCGGGCGTCGTCGTAGATTGGCACCGACAATTCAAGCTTCAGAACGTGTGGGTCCTCGATTTCGGCGGGCCTTCACCCCGCGACTTGTACGTCAGCGCGAGAGATTGGAAGTACACCAACAGTGAGCCGGCGCCGCCTTATTCGCCGCTCGGCCACCTCGCCTACCTCGTCGCCAACGGCGCCATATTGCTAGATGCACCGCGTTACCCAGAGGCGGGCGGCGCGGCGGCATTGGACCGCATCCCAGTTGTCATGCACCGGAAGGTGCCTCTGACTGCGCCAGTTTCAGCAGCAGCCAGTGACGGCGTCAGTGACGACACGCGCGCGCCTATTATCGGCGCGCTGCCGGCGTCTCCAGCAGCGCCCACTGCAGACGACATTAGAGCACGTATTGACGCTGCATTCCGCGACACGCCACAAGCTCGGCGTCTCGTCGACGGTTTGCTCGCTCGTGCCAAGATATTCAGCGACATCGAGTCATCAGAGTGTACCGAAGTCGTCGAGTTTGTCGTAGTAGAGGAGCCCAAGGAGGTTTCTTTCAGGGTGTCAGCGACGCGAAAAGCAGGTATAGACGTCTATCAGCGCGAGTTAGGGCGCTGGGCAGCACGCAACCTCATCGAGCACGTCTCTCATGACACCAAGGCCTACGGATTTGCTTTCCTAGTGCCTAAGCCACCGGTCAACGGCGTCGAACGCTGGCGCCTTACGATCAACCCGACCGTCATCAACAGAGCGACGGAGCGGATCAGCCCAGATGGCGGCTTTATGCCGGCGTCATTTATTATGGACGCGATGCAGAGTGGGCGGCGAAAGTACGCCGTCGAGTTTGACTGTTTCGACGCTTTTCTGACCATGAAGTTAGGTCCAGAGGCTCAGCGGTTATCAACGTTCACTACGCCCATCGGCAAGTATAGGTGGAAGCATGCGTATTTCGGCTGGCACTCTTTTCCTGCCGCCTACACGCAGATCATCATGACCAAAGTAGTTTTGCCACTCTTAGATGAGTTTGGCGACAAGATTAATGCACCAGCGTGGGTAGACGACGTCCGTCTGTTAGCGGACTCGCTCGACGTCCTCGTCGACGCCATCATACGATTCGTCGACCTCGTCCTGGCCATAGGCGGCCGGCTCTCGCTACACAAGTGCAAGTTTTTCGTCCGCGAGTTCGATTTCTGCGGCGTCTTGGTGGACCTCAAGACCAACAGGTGGAAGGCCAACCCTGACCGCACAGCGTCACTCCGCGACATGCCGTCGCCGCGCGATATCATCGAGTTGCGGCACGTCATAGGCAGCATAAGATATTATTTCTTCACGACTGCCGACCATTTCGCTCAGCGCCAGCGGCTAGCAAAGCTCGATGAGCTCGACGATCCACATGCACGAGGTAGTTTCTCGTCACGATGGACGCCGCGTGGCAGCACACGAGACAGCCATGCGTGACGCGTTAGCGGCTGTCGTCGAGGGCGACTGGCTGCTCTGTTTCGATCCGACGCAGATGGTTTATGTCATGACTGACGCCGACACTCATCACGGCTACAACGTCACGGCATGTCAGTACGATCAGCACAACGGTGTTATGCGCCCGCTGCTGTTTATCAGTCACGGCTGGATCGCCACGCAGCTTAAGTGGAAGCCGCAGGTCAAAGAATGCTACGCGCAGATGCAGGCAGCTACCCGCATCATGCCGAAGTACTTTCCTTTTGCCCGCTGCCGCCTGCTGTGCGACAATGCCAATTTACAGGCGCGGCGTACGTCGGACGACTTACGTGTCGCGCGCTGGACAGCCGACATCGAGGCAGCCGGCATCGAGGAGCGTGCGTGGATCAAAGGCGAGTGGAACAGCATCGCCGACCACGGCTCCCGCATTGTGCGGCCAGTGCCCGATGGCAAGCTCAGCGCAGAAGAGCACTTTGAGATGCATATTTACGCACTCGTGGCTGCCCTTCCTGCATCAGCATTACCAGCCCCGCCGAGTTTGGCGGGTGAGCCCGACACTGGAGAGACTCCGGTGCCTGGTCATCTCACGATGGCGCCCATGGTGGCCAAGATCGCGTCAGCACAGGACGAGGTCGAGGCGCCGGAGCGTGCAAAGTGGGCCAGTAAGCATTTCAGTACAGTGACTTTGGGAAATCGCCCCATCGTGCTTTACCGTAACCGCCTCGTCGTGCCGCGCGGAGCAACAGAGATACAGCAGACACTCCTGCGGATGTCACACGACGATACAGCGCACTACACAGGCGCAGAGCGGACGCTTTACAATCTCAAGCACCAAGCGCGCGTGCACTGGAAAAACATGGACATCGACGCCAACAAGTACATTGCTTCGTGCGTCCGCTGCCAGTTTGCCAAGACACCGCACAAGCCCGCCAGCGTTGGCGAGCTCAGCCCGACGATACCACCTCATGTTCATCACACGTGGTACGTCGATCTCAAGGACATGCCGGGCACAAGTGGCTACCTCATGTGTTCAATTGAGGCCATTTCGCGCTACGTCAAGCTGCGCTATCTTCCGCGTAACACAGCCAAGGAGGTCTGTGAAGAACTCGAAGAATGCATCATCAGCTTCGGCACGCGTCCAGTAGTACTTCGTTCCGACGGCGGCCAACCGTTTGACTCTAGCGAGTACAATGACTTCTGCAAGGCGCAGGGTATTACGCCAAAGGTCGGCGTACCATACCACAGTCAAGGCCAAGGCAAAGTCGAGACACGCTTCAAAGGCATCGCGGCATCCATCATCGCAACACTCGGGCACAAGGCTCCTAGTTCGTGGTGGCAGCAAGATCGCTTCATCGCTCGTCTCGAAGGCATCATCAACAGCACAGTCTGCGAGCCCATCGCCGGCAGCCCATCGTGGGTACTGAACGGTCGTGAGCCCCGCACTCCTCTGTCAGCGCAAGTGGACTGGACGTCAGCGTCATTTGGCGACGCTACGGTCGGCATTCCTACTGCAACAGCGGACGACTTAACAGAAATCATAGCACAGCATCATTCGTCGATTTTAGCGGTTCAAGGCCGTGCAATGGTAGCGCACAGTTTAGCGCAAGCACTTACCAAGCGCGCCTTCGACGCGTCGCGGAGCAAGGGAGACTACAAGGTGGACGACCACGTCTTAGTACTGCGTACTGCTCCCAATCGCTTGCTACCGCACTTCATAGGCCCGTATGTCATTACTGCTGTAAGTTCAGACAAGAATTTCATTCGCGGCAAGCATTTCATCGACTCGAAGATCCTCATCGGCCCAGTTCACGTATCGCGTCTACTTCATTTCGACGCATCACGGGCAACACCGGCTGAGGTAGCAGAGTTTCATCTAGAAGAAGGTTGTTACATCGTCGACGAAGTGGTCGAGCACCGTTTGCTCGACGATGGCAGCACCGAGTTCCACATCCGATGGCGCGGCAACCCGATCAAGTCGTGGGAGACAGCATCAAATGTCCGGAAAGTTAAAATAGTTCAAGATTACTGCATCGACCATGGCATCACACTAGACACAGTGCGTGCGTCGCCATCAGCGGTAATAGCCAAGTCGGACGCGTCATCTCCACGACCTCGCCGCAAGAGCGTCACGTTCGCCGATGCCAAGTCGTCGGAAGGTGGTTCGTCCAAGCCTGCGTCTGCCGTAGCCCAGAGCACGGTAGCACCAAAGCCCAAGCGTAAGTAGAGGTATCTCGGCGGCATTGAGCGGAGCATATAGTAGACTCTGTATCGGTGCTATACTATGTTAGCCCCTCGAAAGGAGGGGGAGTGAAGCCGACCCTACCCTATTTTTAGATAGATATAGTTATTCTGAGCGCTGCGGCCGTAACGCGCCCTCGCTTTTGAGTTCAGTATTAGCCTTAAGCCCCAGCCCGTCGCTGGTAGCCCACCGAGCCAAAGTTGGCCTCGGTGGGAACCCCAACTAGTTAAAGTAGTAATAGTAGCCTACCTAAGAGAATGCTCTCACAGAAGCTTCTGTTG
>CAIQKQ010000082.1 GCA_903872425.1 uncultured Opitutia bacterium
ATGGCAGTCGGAGCAGGCGGAGCAACTGTCGTATTGGCCGCAGCATCTCCCTTGAGGGCATCAGCGGTGCGGCCGGTGTTCGTGGCGATTTCACTGATAGCAGCGTCCTTGGTGGCTTGAGGAACAGGAGCATTCTGCACGCCTGTCGTAATATTGGTCGTTTGCGTGGGCACTGCTGTCTGAACTGCATCAACCAGCGCAGCCGAGGTACCAGCCGGAGCCGCCGCGACAGCGGCGGAAACGGCAGCAGAAATTGCGTTACTGACGGCAGCAGCGGAAGAACCAGACGCATTGGTATTGAGCGTCTGTACGGTCTGCACTGCGATCGCCTGAGCTTGCTCAGGTGCAGCGGTCGTGGCAGCGGCCACCACGCTGGCGACGAGATTGCTCACCTGTTGATTTGAGGCACCGCCACCAGAAGAGGAGGCAATCGCCGTGACAACCTGTGAAGTAATCGCGGCGGCTTGAGCGGGCAAAGCAGCCGCGGCCACGGCGACAACTTTAGAAGTCAAATTTTCAAGAGCGCCGGCGCTGAGCCCGCCAAGGTTGCCCGCGATCACGCTGGACATCGCGGTCACGCCTGCGTTAACGGCCGCCGCTACAGAAGGGACATTCGCCACTTGAGAAATCGGCACGGTGACCTGCACGGTCGAACCAACCGGCGTATAGGTCACTTGGCCTTGCGCGATGGTCACAGACTGGCCGGTAACATTGTCAGTGAAAATTACGCTATCGGCATTGGCCGTGACGGTTACATTGTTGGTGGCGTCGGTAATCACGGTGAGGCTGGTGCCGCGCGCGGCGGCGACGCCTTTCGGGGTGCTCACGCCATAGTCGTTAATGTCCCGGTTTTTGGGATCAATGGTCGAAACGACGTTGCCGGACTTGAGGCTGAGCAGGGCAGTCTGCTTGGTGAGACGGCCGGCGTTGTTGGTGTCGAGCGCGAGCTTGTCGAGGCTGACAGAAGAGTTCTCTTTGATCGTCGAGATGGAACCGGAGAAAGGCTGGATATGAATTTCGGCGCCCGCGGCGGTGTTGACGGTTGCACCCTGCTGAATCTTGTCACCCACACGGAGGGTCTGCGGGGCGCCGCCTGGCATGGTCGCAGTGGCGGTGCCGGTGACCTTGAGGACGGTGGCCTCGTTGGGAGCGCTCGCAGCGACGGCTGAGAGGGAGCCGAACACAAAGCCGGCGGCGAGGACGATGGAACGCACGAGCGAAGTTTTCATGGCGCGAAAGCGGGCGGTGTTAGGAATGATAGGAGATTAGAACGAAATGCAAACAAGTAGCATGGCAAGCGCAAGCACTATTTTCAGGGGGGTCAAGCGAAACCTAGGCGGGAGGCGGGGTTGTCACGCAATTGTGTCAATTGGGGCAGTCTGGATGGTTTAATCGTCATGGTGTCATTGGCAAGTTAGATTTCTCCTAGCCGTAAGCATGCCACTTCCCGGGTGGAGTCGGCTGGGGTGAGCAGGGGGGGAGCGAGACGGCATTTCTCCTGTGCATAAGAACAGCGGGGATGAAAGGCGCAACCTAGGGGTGGGTTGATGGGCGAGGGCGGGTCGCCGGGGAGCACGATACGTTGGCGCGCACGTTCGGCATCGGGGTCTGGAATGGGAATGGCGCTCACCAGCGCGCGGGTGTAGGGGTGCTGCGGCCGCTCGATCACGGCGGCGGCGGGGCCGAGCTCGACTATTTTGCCCAAATACATCACGGCAACGCGGTCGGAAAGGTGTTTCACAACCGAGAGGTCGTGGGCGATGAAAATGAGTGAGAGCCCCATGTCGCGCACGAGCGCGGCAAGGAGGTTGAGAATCTGTGCCTGGATGGAAACATCCAGGGCCGACACGGGTTCGTCGGCGATGATGACCTTAGGCCGGAGCGCGAGCGCCCGGGCGATGGCAATGCGCTGGCGTTGGCCGCCGGAAAATTCGTGCGGGTATTTCCGCATCGTCTGAGGCGCCAGACCGACGAGGTTCATCAACTCGACCACCCGTGCGGGCACCTCGGCAGGAGGGCAGACCCGGTGGACGAGCAGCGGTTCGGCGAGCGCGGCCTCGATGGTGAGGCGGGGGTTGAGCGAGGCGAAGGGGTCCTGGAAGACCATCTGGAGGTCGCGGCGTGCGCGTGTGACCTCGGCGGCGGTGGCGGTCGTGAGATTTTTACCTTCGAGGACGACAGAGCCACCGGTGGTAGGCACGAGCTGGAGAATAGCGCGGGCAAGGGTGGACTTACCGCAACCCGACTCGCCGACGAGCCCCAGCACCTCGCCGCGTCCGAGGGAGAGCGTGACGCCATCCACGGCCTTTACCATACCCGTCGCCCGCCGGCGGAACAAGCCGGAGTGAACGGGGAAGTGGGCGCGAAGGTCGGTGAGCTGAAGGATCGGGTCGGACATCGGACGTAGTCGGAAAATTTGCCCGCAGCTTAACACCGACGACGCCAAAGACCAGCAGGGTTTTCGCACCGCGTTCGGGTTCGAACGTGATCAATCGCGTTTTCTGGTTTTCGGATTGAAACGCACCGTCGGCGTCGAAACGCTCACCCACCCTATGGGCAAGCTCGCGCTCCTCTCCGTCAGTGACAAAACCGGTCTCGCCGAATTCGCCACGGCCCTCGTCCGCTCGCACGGCTATACGTTGCTCTCGACGGGCGGCACGGCCAAACTCCTCGCCGCCGCCGGCCTGCCCGTCACCGAGGTCGGCGCCCACACCGGCTTCCCCGAGATGATGGACGGCCGCGTGAAGACGCTGCACCCGAAGATCCACGGCGGCCTGCTCGCGCGCCGCGACCTGCCGGAGCACCTCGCCGCCGCGCAGGCGCACGGCATCGCGCTGATTGATCTCGTCGTGGTCAACCTCTACCCGTTCGAGCAGACCGTCGCCAAGCCCGGCGTCCATTTCGACGAGGCCATCGAGAACATAGACATCGGCGGCCCCTCCATGCTGCGCAGCGCAGCGAAGAACCACGCGAGCGTCACCGTGGTCTGCGACCCCGCCGACTACGCCGCTGTGCTTGTTGCCCTCCCCGACCCAGCCGCGCTCACCGCGCTCCGCCGTCGGCTCGCGCTAAAAGTTTTCCAGCGCACCGGCAGCTACGACACCGCCATCGCACGCTACCTCGAGTCGCAAGCCGATGCGCCCGACCTCGCGGCAATGGGCGGATTCCCCGAAACGCTCTCGTTCACGTACAAAAAGGCTCAGTCGCTCCGCTATGGCGAAAATCCGCACCAGCAAGCCGCGCTCTACGGTACGTTTCACGAGCATTTTAAGCAGCTCCAAGGGAAGGAGCTTTCCTACAATAACATTTTGGACATCACGGCGGCGACCTGGCTGATCGGCGAGTTTGAGCGGCCCACGGTCGCTATCCTCAAGCACACCAATCCGTGCGGGGTCGCCTCGGCCGAAACGCTGGAGGCCGCGTGGGAGCTGGCCTACGCGACCGACCGGCAGGCGCCGTTCGGCGGCATTATCGTCGTCAACCGTACGCTCGACGGCGCGCTGGCGCGGAGCATCGCGGAGATTTTTACCGAGGTCATCATCGCGCCGCGCTTCAGCGACGAGGCGCTGGCGGTCCTGACGAAAAAGAAAAATCTCCGCCTCATGGTCGCAACCGAAGGCATGGGTGCGGACGCGTTGCAGGAAATCCGCTCCGTCGTCGGCGGCGTACTGGTGCAGGACCGCGACCGCACGCTCGGTGACGTGGCAAAATTCAAGGTCGTGACCAAACGCCAGCCTACGCCCGAGGAGTGGGCCGGGATGATGTTCGGCTGGAAAGTCGGCAAGCACGTCAAGTCCAACGCCATCGTCTATTGCCGCGGCGAGCGCACGCTTGGTGTCGGCGCCGGCCAAATGGCGCGCGTAGACAGCTCGCGCATCGCCGTGTGGAAAGCAGGAGAAGCGAAGCTCGAACTGCACGGCTCGGTCGTGGCGAGCGAGGCGTTGTTCCCGTTTGCCGACGGCCTCATCGCCGCCGCCGAGGCGGGCGCGACCGCCGCAATCCAGCCCGGCGGCTCCGTGCGCGACGACGAGGTCATCGCCGCCGCCGACGCACGCGGCCTAGCGATGGTCTTCACTGGCATGCGGCATTTCAAACACTGAGCACGGGCAGGACGCGGCATAGTAGGAGGTAGCGCTTGCGCCATGGGCGTGCCGTCCACGTCTTGCAGCTTGCTCGAAAACCAACGGCCTGTTTTTCTTGGGCGCTAGAAATCCCCTCCCACCCCATGCGGCCTACCGCGCCACCTTCTAACCTTGTTCGTGCCGCACTCATCGCCGCCGAATGACAATGTTCGAAACTAATTTATGACGACCTTCGCATGGATTAAAGATCGCGGGCTTCTGCTCCTCGTTGGACTGATATCAGCCCTTTTCGCTTGGGGATATTTTCACACCCTAGGGGAAGCAGGCCTCATGCTGATGCTGGCGGTACCCATACTCTCGGCATTCGTCGACTCGTTACGTTTAAGGAAAAGAATGAAACGTTTTGCCGCGAATCCAGAGGCGCTACGCAAGGATGCAGAGGAATTCCGAAAGCTTGTCGCCAACGGCGACAAAAAGAAAGCACTGGCGTTTTATCGTGACGCCTTCGCGCTCAGCACCGGAGAAGCATTTTGTGCGATGGAAGCCTTGCAAGGCCCGAACCCGACATCAGAGCCACTGGTTTCGAGCGACCGTGACTCATCATGAACACACCGCTAGATCCTTTGCGCAGATGAAAATTCAAAATACCAAAGCAGTCGTGCAAGCCACGGATGCAAATCTCGCCGGGTCGGAGTTTAATGACGTGAACCTCCAGGCCGCGACATTTACAAACGTGAATCTGGCGCAAGCGACGTTCACTGACATCAATTTCAGTGGCGCGAAGTTCAGCAATCTGAACCTCACGAATGTCGAGATTGAGGCCTGCGACACGACGGGGATGAAATTTCGCGGCGTGCTCGTCTCAGATCTTTTCGATGCTTATCGAAAACGAGTCTAACAACCCGAGACCCCCACTCCATCAACTGCGATAAAATCTTCATGAAAACCAAGCCCCGCTTGTTGCTCCTGCTCGCCATGGCGTTCGCGCTGCCTTTGGCCACGATGTTCGTCGCGCGCGCCGCCGTCGCCGGTCGCAACTTCCCGGCCCGACCGCAGGGCCCGTGCGATCTTTACGCCGCCGGTGGCACGCCGTGCGTCGCCGCACACAGCACCACCCGCGCGCTGTCCGCCGCCTACCAGGGCCCGCTCTACCAGTTACAGCGTGAGTCAGACAAGCAGACCCTCGACATCGGCCCCGCCGCGCCGACCGCCACCGACGCCGGCGGCCACGCCGACGCCGCCGCGCAGGACGCGTTTTGCGCCAACTCTCTCTGTGTCATCACCCGCATTTACGACCAGTCCGGTAAGGGCAACGACCTGCTTCAGGCCCCGCCGGGGACATTCTTCGGCCCAGCCAAGGGCGGCTTTGACACGCTGCCCATCGCCGACATGGCCCCTATCAGCATCGGCGGGCACAAAGCCTACGGTGTGTTCATCATGCCAGGCATGGGCCTGCGTGCCAACAACGCCACCGGCGTCGCGATCAACGACGAGCCCGAGGGCATCTACTACGTCATTGACGGCACCCATTACGACAGCGGCTGCTGCTTCGACTACGGCAATGCCTCGACCAATGGCCGCGCCGTCGGCACTGGCACGATGGAGACGGTTTACTTCGGCACCGCCACCGCATGGGGCAAGGGCGCCGGCCCCGGCCCGTGGATCATGGCCGACATGGAGGCGGGACTGTTCTCCGGCTACAACGCAAAGGAAAATGTCGGCAGTCCGACCATTGACAGCTGGCGGTTCGTCTCTGCGTTCGTGGACGGCGGCGGAGGCAACCAATGGGACCTGCGCGGGGGCAACGCGCAGCAGGGCAAACTGACCACCTTCTACAGCGGCGTCCGCCCCGGCACGCCCGGCAGCAACGCCTATTTTCCGATGAACAAAAAGGGCGGCGTCTTGCTGGGCAACGGCGGCGACAACGGCAACGGCTCGTCCGGCACCTTCTACGAGGGCGTGATGACAACCGGCTACCCGACCGAGGCCACGACCGACGCGGTGCAGGCCAACATCGTCGCGGCGAAATACGACGTGCCGCCGGTGCAGCTGTCGCGCCTCACCACCTTCACGCCGGGCACGTGGCAGCGTGTCACCGTCACTTTCACCAATGTCACCGGCGAGCCCGCGACAGGGGTGCATCTCAAATTTGTATATCCTGCGTTTTGGGGAGTTCCTCCCCCCTCAGCGTCATCATTTAATATAGCGGGGGCTGCTTTGCCCAAGCCAGTCGCGCCGGGAGAGAGCGTGAGTTTCAGCATGGATATCCAGTCTTACCAGAACACCGGCACTGGCTTTCTCACCGTCAAGGCCGATTGGACCAACGCGACGACCCAAGAAGCGCGCTCTGAAACCGTGAACGCGCGCGTGCGAAACATATATCCGGTGAAGCTCAACGAGGTTCTGCTCGGCTCGGGCACAGGCCAGTTCATCGAGCTCTATAACGCCGGCCCCGCCGAAGTGGACATTGCGAACTGGTCGCTCGTCAGCACCGCGAACCAGTGGGCCTCCGTGAAGCTCGCGACCATCCCCGCCGGCACGAAGCTCGCGCCGCGCGGTTTCTATCTGCTCGGCCTCGCGAGCTCGGGACTGACCGCGCCCGCCGACGCGGGCGCGACGGCCATCAACGTCCGCAGCACAGCCGGCTTCGAGGCCGGCCAGGAGATCACCCTGGACGGCGAGACGCGCAAAGTCGTCGCCGTCGGCACGCCGGCCGCCGCGATGACGACGGTGTTCATCCCGGTGTCCACCGGGCCGTGGCTGACGTTTCCCGCCGGCACGACCAACCTGCCGGTGACGAGCGCGGTCGGCTTCGAGGTCGGCCAGAAAATCGGCCTTGATCTTGGCGGCAACCCCGAGGTCGCTACTGTGACCGCCGTCGGCAAGGCCGCCACGCAAACGACCCTCGCGGCGACAGCCAGTGCGGGCGCGACCAGCCTCCGGCTCGCCGCCGCCGCCAATCTCTCGTCCGGGGACACGCTCACGATCGACACCGGTGGCCGCAAGGAGCTTGCCACCGTCAAGAGCATCAGCGCACCGCCAGCACCTGCGGGCTCGGCTCCGGACGGAGCACCACCCGCCGGCGCAGGGCGCGGCGGTCGGGGCGGACGCGGTGGCGGCCAGAGCGCTGAGGTGGTTCTTGCCGCTCCGCTCAAGCTCGACCACGCTATCGGCATTGACGTTTCCTCGCCCGGCACAGGCATTACATTCACCCCGGCCACAAAATTCGCGCACACTAGCGGCGACGCGGTCCAAGCGCTTGGCAGCGGCCTCACGCTCGACCGCCCACTCGCCAGCGCCCACGCTCACGGCGCGCCCGTACTCAACCCGCAAGCCACCGGCAGCTACCCAGGCACCCCCCTGCCGCAACAATGGTTTGGCAGCGTACTGGCCCCCGCTATCGGTTCGCTCGCGCTGCTTGATGCCAGCGGTAAGGCCGTAGTGGACGCGTTGGTCTACGGCGAACCGCAATCCAGCTCCAGCGCCAGAGGCACCATCACCAGCCCGGAACTCGCGACACTCGAAGGTGAACAGGGCAAGGGCGGCAACATCGTGGTCGTGCCCGCCGCCGGACGCGGCGGCCGCGGACGAGGCGCTCCCGCCGCCGCACCAGGAGCCGTGCCCACGCCCGGCCGAAGCGTCGCACGTATCAACGACGGCGTTGACACCGACAACCTCACCGCCGATTTCCAGTTGCAAACCCCCACGCCCGGCACGGCGAACCAGCGCGCCCAGTGACGGCCCCTTGGCGTGATTCTCCCGCCACGCAATTTGAGGTTGGTTTTGTTACCAGAATCTGAACAAGGTTTCTGGCACCCCCCAATGCCAGCTTCATCGCTTGCGGAGGTACCCCTACTTCAATCCCTGCTCAGAAAAACCCTGCCAACTTTTGCTCCCATGATAAACAATAAGGCGAGAAACCACCTCATACACATGCTAGTGCTGGCGCTGATGCTGCCGGCCCTCATTTTGATCACGGCCAAGGCGGCCGTGGCGGCCCGCTCCCCAGATCGACCGCAAGGCCCGTGCGACATCTACGCCGCTGGCGGCGCCCCTTGCGTGGCCGCGCATAGCACCACGCGCGCACTTTACGCCGCCTATAACGGCCCCCTCTATCAGGTCTTGCGACAGTCGGACGGCAAGAAGTTGGACATTGGCGTTGTGAAGTCTTCGGCAACGGATGCGGGCGGTTACGCCGACGCGGCCGCCCAGGACACTTTTTGCGCCCACACTTATTGCTGGATTTCCACGATCTATGACCAGTCGGGCCACGGCAACAATCTCGTGCAGGCGCCGCGCGGCGGCACCGGCACACCGACCGTCATGGGAGGATTTAATAGCCTGCCTCTCGCTGATCGGGCACCTGTGACCATCATGGGCCACAAGGCCTACGGCGTATTCATTGAAAACGGCATGGGCTTGCGCCAAAACAACGCGCACGGCACCGCGGTGGACGACCAAGCCGAGGGCCAATACTGGGTCATCAACGGCCGCCACTACAATTCCGGCTGCTGCTTCGACTATGGCAATGGCGAGATTGACAGTCGCGATGATGGCGACGGCACCATGGAAACTACCTACTACGGCAACGCCAAGACCTGGTATCACGGCCCAGGTGACGGCCCCTGGATTATGACCGACCAGGAAAACAACCTCGTCGGCTGCGTCACCGATTCCCCGCAAAACAAAAACTGCGACGACCTGCCGATTATCAAATGGCGTTTCGTGACTGCCACCGCCGATGGTGAGCCACATCACTGGCGGACCATGGGTGCCGATGCGCAGAGCGGTGAGATGGCGGTCATGTTCGATGGCCCGCGCGTCAAGAACCCAAACAACAGCTACGACCCGATGCGCAAGCAGGGTGCCATCATCCTCGGCAACGGCGGCGACAACAGCAACAGCGCGCAGGGCACCTTTTACGAGGGCGCGATGACCGCCGCCAACACCTTCCCTTCCAAGGAAACCAACCAAAAACTGCAGGCCAACATCGTCGCCGCCCGTTACGACGAGCCGCGCCTTACGCTTGCCCCGGCCTCCGCCGTGGCCGCGCCCCCCGAGCTGCAGACGTTTTCTCCTGGCTCCTCGCAAGAAACCACCGTGACGTTCAAAAACACCACCGGCGCGCCCGTGATCAACGTCAAGCTGGGTGTCTCCGGGCCGCGCGGTTGGACGGCCGCCGCCTCGACCCCAGCCAGTGTTGCTGGCCCGGTGGCGCCGGGCGCAAATGTGACCGTGACCTTCAAGGTCACCTCGGGCTCAACTCCTTTCAATGGCGACCTTGTGGCCGAGGCCTCGTGGAGCGATACCGCAGGTGGCCCGGCGCACACTGAGCGAGCCGTCGAAAAGGTACGTAACATCAGCCCCATAAAAATCAATGAGTTTGCCGTCAGCGGGGCCAACGCGTTTATCGAGCTCTACAATGCCGGCGACAGCGCCGTGGACCTCTCCAATTGGACGCTGACCGAGCACGCCATCGCGCAGGCGATTTTCTCGGCCGTAAAAATTCCCGCCGGTACGAAACTCGCGCCCAAGGGCTTTTACGTGCTCGGCCAGTCGAACTCCGGGCTGGCAGTTCCGGCGCGCAAGGGCGACACCACGATCCATGTGCGGAGCATCGCCGGCCTGAACGTCGGCGACACGGTGGAAATTGACACGGGCTCAGGGGTTGAAACCCGCAAGATCGCCGCCCTTGGCACCGCCGCCGGCGCAGTTACGACACTCTGGCAGCCGCTCCCCGATGGCCCCGTGATCACCATTGCCCCTGGCGCGACTGCCGTGCCCGTGGCGAGCGTGAACGGATTCGCGGTTGGCGAAAAAATCGGTCTCGGCCATGGTGCGACTTACCCCGTCGTTGGGCGGGACATCGAGCAGTATGAAGTCGTCACCGTCACCGCAGTCGGCAAGCCCGGCACGCAGACCGCACTCTCGGCGGCCGCGAAAGCTGGTGACACCACCATCCGGGCCGCAAATGCATCCAATATCACCGCCGGTGACCTGATCATCCTCGATATTGACAGCATCGGCCACGGGACAGAAACCGTAACGGTCAAGGCTATCATCGCTCCGGCCGGTGCTGGCGCGCCTGCTGGTGGTGGCCGTGGTGGACGCGGTGGTGGTGGTGGCGGCGCGACACTTGAGCTGGCCGCTCCGCTCAAGTTCGACCATTCATCCAACCTGCCCTTCAGCGTCCGGGGAACGGGCCTCACCTTCCAGCCGGCAGCAGCCTTTGCCCATTCGAGCAACGAGCCGGTACTGCCGCTCGGCACGGGCATCACGCTCGATCGCCCATTGTCGCAGGACCACGCGATCAATGCCGTTGTACGCGGTACGGCGGTCGCGGCCGCAGACACCTTCACGCCTAACCAATGGTTCGGCGGCCCCGCACTCGCCGGCGCCGGCAACATCGTGTTACGCGATGCCAACGGCTTGGTGGCCGACAGCCTCAACTATGGTCAAGGCGGCAATAACAACGGTATTATCGATCCATGGGCCAACGAAGGCTATCAGGGCACCTCGGGTGCACTCGTGCATGGCTGCTATGTGGCCTCGCCCGCTCCAGCGGGCGGCGGAGGACGCGGCCGGGGCGCGCCCGCCGCCGCCGCGCCCGCGGCGGCTCGGAGCGCGGGCCGCATTGCGGACGGCGCGGACACCGACAGCAATTGCACCGACTTTCAGTTGCAGTCCCCCACCCCCGGCGCCCCGAACCAACCCTCGCCCACAGCGAAGTAATCGCGCTCAAGGGCGAAAAGTTTTGGCGAACAGCGGTACGTTCTCAAAGTGCCGCACATCGGGTGGGCGGCCATCGGCGTGGGTAGAGACCTCGACCACATCGAGACGAAAGGTCGCGGGCGGTGGTCGCAGACCGCGCAGATACGCAGTGGCAGCGCGGCGGAGGACGCGCTTCTTGCGCGCATCTACACTGTAGTAGCCGGGCACAAGCGCGGTGGCGGCGCGAGTCTTGACCTCGACAAAGACGAGCGCCTCCCCATCGCGGCAAACGAGGTCGAGCTCGTCGCGGCGGTCGCGTGGGCTGCGCCAGTTGCGGACGACAATGACAATGCCGCGCGCACGAAGGAAGGCCGCGGCCGCATGCTCGCCAGCCGCGCCGGCGACGGATGTTTTCGCAGCAGCGATGTCCGCAGGGCCTACGGGACGGAGCGGGTCAGACCTAACGCCCGAAGGGCGCGGGCCGACACGATGTTCGCCGACCGGCGCGCGGGAACCCAAAAAGCGCGCGGGCGCGAGCGAGCGAAACCGTTGGAGAAAACATTGCCACATGATTGCAGGCGGGGCGCCAGGTGACGTTGGCGTGAATTGTCATTGCGACGGCGAAACGTGTGTGGCAAGGTTAGAAACTCATCCTGATGGTCACTGCCGGTTCACGTCCTCCCCTCGCCGCCGCGGCAGCGCACACCTTGCGCCGCTCGCTACTCATCAAAGTCATCGCCAAGGCCTCGCCGAGTCGCGAGGATTTACAGTCCGTCGTCGAGCTGAGCGCGTCAAAGGTGGTCGAAGCGCTGCAGGCTCAATCCATGACATTGTATCTGGTCGAGGGTAACGACATCACATTCAAACATGTCTTCTACTCGCCCGCACTGTGGGGCACCGACAAAGAGAAAGAGTCGAAGTTCAAGGAAACGGCCGCAAAGCTGCTCACATTGAAGTTGCCGCTGGGCAAGGGGATTGTCGGTCGGGTGGTCGCAACGGGTGAGCCGCTGTTTTTCCGCAACAGCGCGACCCAGGCACCGTTCATGACCTCAATGGCGGCAACCACGGGCTTTGATGTGCGCTCGATGCTCACCGTGCCGTTGAAAAACGGCGCCACCGTCATCGGCGCGATTCAGGTGCTCAACAAGGAGCAGACTGCTGGCACGAAGGGCGAGTTCACCGACCGCGATCTGCCGCTGTTGCAGGAGGTAGCCGAGTATTCCTCCGTACTACTGCACCGGATGATGGATCCGAAGTTCCAACTCGGGCCAGAGGACACGGCAAAGTTCATCGCACGCCTCACCGACCTGCCGCTGATCACGAAGATCGAAGAGGTCGAGATTGACGAGAAGCTCGTCGAGGTCGTGGGTGACGCGCTCATCCGCCGCGAGGGAGTGTTTCCGCACAAGCGGTTGTCTCCGAACTCCGTCGCCGTGCTCATGGTCAACCCGCTCGACTACGCCAAGCGCGAGGCATTTCAGCAGGCGAGCGAACTTACAATTGACGAGGTGCGCGTCGCGCCGGCGACACTCATCGAAGCACTGGTGAAGAAATTTTTCAAGGAGGCCGCCAAGGGCGGTGCGGGCGAGGGCGACGTGGACATCACTTCCGTCGCCGAGGTCATCAGCACCGCCTACACCGCCGACGGCGGCGGCGGTGAGATCAGCGCCAGCGACCTCGAGAGCGAGGACTCCGCGCCCATCATCCAGCTCACCAATCGCATTATCGAGGACGCCTACGTCTCGGGTGCGTCGGACATCCACATCGAGCCGATGGAAAAGGAGCTTTTGATCCGCTACCGTATTGACGGTCTCTGTCAGGAAAAGCTCCGTCTCCCCAAGCAGGTCGCCAACGCCATGGTCACGCGTCTGAAGATCATGTGCAACCTCGACATCGCGGAGCGCCGTCTGCCACAGGACGGCCGCATCGTCTTCAAGAAATATACAAAGAAGAACATGGACATCGACCTGCGTGTCGCCACTGGTCCAATGAAGGACGGCGAGAAGGTGGTCATGCGTATTCTCGACAAATCCAAGTCCACCCTGCCGCTGCCCGCACTCGGATTTTCGGACGAAAATCTTGCCCGCTACCGCGAGTGCATTCGCCAGCCCTACGGGATGATTTTGCACTGTGGCCCGACTGGCTCCGGCAAGTCCATGACCCTCTACTCCGCGCTCGGCGAGGTGAACACCCCCGACGTGAATATCCAGACGGCCGAGGATCCCATCGAATACACCCTCGCCGGTATCAACCAAATGCAGATGAGCCGAGCCATCGGTCTCACTTTCGCGAAGGCGCTCCGCTGCTACCTCCGTATGGACCCCGACATCATCCTTGTCGGCGAAATTCGCGACGAGGAGACCGCGCAGATCGCCGTCGAGGCCGCGCTCACCGGTCACTTGCTGGTCTCCACCCTCCATACCAACGATGCGCCTTCGACGGTCGCACGTATCGGCGAGATGGGCGTCGAGTGTTTCAACATCTCCGCCTCGCTCGTGTGCGTGTGCGCCCAGCGTCTACTCCGCCGCGTCTGCAAAAACTGTAAGCAACCCTTTGAGCCGGTCGGTCGTGAAAAGGAACTGATCGAAAAAGCTATCGGTTGGAGCGGCCAAATCTTCAAGGCCAACCCACAAGGCTGCCCTACCTGCGGTGGCACCGGCTACAAGGGCCGCGTCGGCATCCACGAACTGATGACCAACAGCGAGGAGCTAACCGAAGGCATCAACAAGGAGGTCGAGGTCGCCGTGCTCAAACGCATCGCGATGAAAAACGGCATGAAGACGCTACACCAAGACTCGATTCTCAAAGTAAAGATGGGCCTCACCACGATCGAGGAAGCGCTGTCCAACGTCCCACCGGATTTGATTTTGTGAGCGAAGTCGGGCCCGACCCTTTTTTCCGTCGGCCTTCGTCCGTGTCAGCCGCGCTCACTCGATTTTTTTGACGCGGGCCAGGTGACGACCGCCTTCGAACTCGGTCGCGAGCCAGACGCGAGCAATTTTCACGGCCTCAGCTTCGCTAACCGTGCGCTGGCCGATGGAAAGCACATTGCCGTCGTTGTGCGAGCGGTTCCAGATGGCGACCTGCTCGGTCCAGCAAAGCCCGCAGCGGACGCCGCGCACCTTGTTGGCGACGATAGCCTCGCCGTTGCCCGAGCCGCCAAAGACCATACCGCGCTCGAACTCGCCGCGCGCCACAGCCTCGGCCGCCGGACGAATGAAGTCGGGGTAGTCGCATGCAGCGTCAGAGTGCGTGCCGAAGTCGCGGACCGTGTGGCCGTCGGCGAGGAGCGCGGCCTTAACGGCCTCCTTGTAAGCGAAGCCAGCGTGGTCGGAACCGAGAGCGATGGAAAATGTTTTCATGCGGTGCAAAGCCGAGAGTGAGGGGCGAAGCCGCGCGGGTGCCAACCCAAAATCCGTCGCCACGCTACCGCTCCATCCGATGAGCCCGGAATAGTTTCGTCGCGACCTGCTGACGAGTATTGCCCATGTGTCCTTAGGGACCTGGGGCATTGCATGGGCCGCCAGATTTTTGCGCTCTTCCGCGACTAAAAGATCTCGTCAAAAAATTTACCCGAGTCGGCCAAGTCCGGCAGCACGGCATCCGGCGCGTGCGCAGCGAGCTCGGCGGCGGAATAGTAGCCGGTGGTGACAGCTAAAGTGCGCGCGCCGATAATCTTGCCACAGGCGATGTCATGCGGTGTGTCACCGATGATCCATACGTCGTCCGGCGCGAACGCCACGCCATGGTGCTCGCGGGCACGGCGTAGAGCATGCGGGCCGAGGTCGTTACGCAGTTCGCCATCGTCGGCAAAAGCGCCGAACGGGAAGTAGTCCCACAACCCATGGTGAGTGAGCTTCGCCCGCGCCCCACGCACAAGATTGCCCGTGAGCAGGCCCTGCGCGACGCCGGGCCGCGCGGCGACGGCCGCCAGCACTTCGCGCACTCCGGGCAGCACCCGCGCGCCGGGATTGGTGAGCTGCCGGGGTAGCGCGGCGATGTAGCCATCGAGGTAGCGGGTGAAATTCTCCTCGGTGGCCGGCAATGCGTATTTCTCAAACACTTGTCGCACGATCCAGCGGTCGGTACGCCCGGCAAAGTCGATATCTTCGAGTGAACCGTTGACGCCAAACACGTCGCTCAAGGCGTGCTCCAGCGCGCTCAGGCCCGCACCGCCGGAGCTGATCAGCGTACCGTCAATATCCCAGAGAAGGAGAGTTTTCACGCGGCCGAGGTGGAAGCAGCGTTTGTCGCCCACCCATCGTCACACGCTCAACAGTAGCCGCGCGGGATCCTCGATGGCTTGTTTCACTTTAACGAGGAAGGTCACGGCCTCTTTGCCGTCCACGAGGCGGTGGTCGTAGCTCAGGGCCAAATACATCATCGGGCGGATGACGACTTGGCCGTTGAGGGCAATCGGGCGCTCGTTGATCGCGTGCAGACCGAGGATGCCGCTCTGCGGGGGATTTAAGATGGGCGTCGAGAGCATCGAGCCGAAGATGCCACCATTGGTGATCGTGAATACACCGCCCTCGAGATCGGCGAGCGTGATCTTGCCGTCGCGGGCGCGCTTGGCGGCGTCGCCAATAGCTGACTCAATGCCGGCCATGCCAAGCGTGTCGCAGTTACGAATGACGGGGACCATGAGGCCCTTCTCGGTCGAGACGGCGACCCCGATATCGAAGTAATGGTTGTCCACGACACTGTCGCCGTCGAACTGGGCGTTAAGGCCCGGGACTTCCTTCAGCGCATGAACGACGGCGCGGACGAAGAAGGACATGAAGCCGAGCTTCACGTTGTTTTTCTTCACAAAGTCGTCTTGGTATTTTTTACGCAGCTCCATGACCGCCGACATATCCACTTCGTTGAAAGTGGTGAGCATCGCGGCTTCATGCTGCGCGGAGACCAGTCGCTGCGCGATGCGCTGACGAAGCGGGGAGAGCTTGCGGCGGGTCTGACGCTCGCCGAGGGCGACAGCGACCTTGGGCGCGGCGGCGGGCAGCGGGGCGGGAGCGGGCTTGGCTGGAGCCGGGGTCGCGGGCGCCGCTTTAGCGGCTGGGGCGGGAGCAGCGGCGGGCTTCGCCGGCTCGGCGACTTTGGGCGCAGGTGCGACCTCCTTGGCCGGAGCTGGGGCTGGGGTCGGAGCCGCGGCGGTTGCGGCGGAATCAATCGTGGCGACGACCTGGCCGATTTTAACCTCGGTGCCCGCGGTGACCTTAAACGCGATTACGCCCGCCACCTCGGCGAGACCCTCGCTGGTGATCTTGTCGGTCTCCAGCTCGAAGAGCGGCTGGTCTTTCTTGACGAGCGCGCCGTCGGCAACGTGCCACTTAGCGAGCACGCCGGTGCTGATGGATTCGCCCATCGGGGGGATTTTGACTTCGAGAAGAGGCATGGTGGAAAAGTAGTGGGGTGCGAGTAGCGGGTAGCGAGTAGAAATTGCGGGCGGAGCGCGGTGGCGGTGGTTGGGGTGCTCGCCGTGCCCCAACTGCCACCGGCCAACTTGGATTACAGGTTAAACGCGTCCTGCAAGAGCGCGGTGAGCTCGAGCTTGTGGCGGGCGAGCGCACCGACAGCGGGCGAGGAGGCGGCCCGGCGGCCGGCGTAGATGGGCTTCCGGCCAAAAATTTCCTCAAGCTGCGGCGCGATGAATGTCCATGCGCCCATGTTTTGCGGCTCTTCCTGGCACCAGACAAGACGGGCGTCGCGGCTATAGGCGTCGGCTAGCGCAGAGAGGCGGTTGCGGTGCAGCGGGTAAAGCTGTTCGACGCGCACGATCGCTGTCTCGGTAAAGCCATGGGCGGCGCAATGGGCGGCGAGGTCGTAATAGACTTTGCCGGAGCAGAGAATCAGACGGGTGGCGGATTTTGGATGCCGGATGCCGGATGACGAGCCACCGGCGGTGGGGGCGACGGCAAACGGTGGTTTGGTGCCGAGGGTCGTCTCGAAATTTGGATCGTCGAGAATTTCGTGGAAATAGCCGCCGGTGAAATCGTCCAAGCGTGAGACGGCCGCAGGGTGGCGCAGCAACGACTTCGGCGACATGATGACAAGCGGCTTTAAAAACTCCCGCTTCATCTGCCGACGCAGCGCGTGGAACAGCTGCGCGGGCGTAGTGAGGTTCGCGACCTGGATGTTGCCTTCGGCGCAGAGCTGGAGAAAACGCTCCAGCCGGGCCGACGAGTGCTCCGGGCCCTGCCCCTCGTAGCCATGAGGCAGGAGGAGGACGATGCCACTCGTGCGCTGCCACTTCGATTCGCCAGCCGCAAAGAACTGGTCAATCACGACCTGTGCGCCGTTGGCGAAATCGCCAAACTGGGCCTCCCAAATACAGAGCATCTTGGGGAAATCGAGCGAGTAGCCGTAGTCGAAACCGAGCACAGCGCTCTCGGAGAGCAGGGAGTTGTAGACGCAAAAACCCGCCTGGCCCTCGCCGAGATTTTGGAGTGGGACAAATTTCGCACGCGTGTCGGCGTCATAGAGCACGGCGTGGCGGTGACTGAACGTGCCGCGCTCACAGTCCTGACCGCTCAGGCGGATGGGCATCCCTTCGGCGAGCAGTGTGCCAAACGCCAGCGCCTCGCCGAATCCCCAGTCAATCGCGCCGTTGTCACGGTACGCGGTCGCGCGGGCGTCGAGGAAGCGTTTGATTTTCGGATTGGGTTTGAATGTATCGGGCAGCTTGGTCAGACCCGCGACGACCCGGTCCAGCACCTCTCGTGACACAGCCGTAGCGACG
>CAIQKQ010000083.1 GCA_903872425.1 uncultured Opitutia bacterium
CCGCAATTATCAGGCGATGAATGATGCGCATTCGCTCAACCAACTACTCGATGCCGTGGACGCGCGAAACGCCTTTGTCGCGAAGGTCATCAATGGAGACGACAAGTATCCCAAGAAGAAGAATCCGTCCTACCTCCATTTCGACGAGCCTAGGCTCAAATACGCTGGGCGTTATCTGGACCGCTCTCCTTTTAACTGGGACATCGCGAAGATGCGGGCTAATCCCGCGCAACTCTCGCAACAAAACAAGTCGCTGGAGATCGCGAAAGTGTCCGCGCCATTGACGCTGGACTCGCCGCTTTGGAAGAGCGCCGAGGAGCATACGCTCGGCCCCGTGGAAGCCTCAGCGCCGGCTCTGCAAGCACAGACGACCTTCCGCGTGCTGTGCGACGACAGTCATCTCTATGTGCGCGTCAGCGGTGAGCAGCCTGCGGCCAGGATGAAGTTCGTGGCGCGTGGACGCGATGCCGAGCTGTGGCTCCAGGAAAGCATCGTCGTGAATGTGTCGCCCTTCGCGGATCGCAGCCGCTACTTCTACTTCGCCTATGAACCTGAGCCGACCTCCTTCAATGACGCCGAGCACGGGTTCATCACAGACTTCCTACATCCCCGCTACGGCTGGAATGACGAGAGCTGGAACGGCAACTGGACCTTCGAGACTAGGCTCCTCCCCGACAAGAACCGCTGGGAATCCATGGCGGTGATCCCGTTTGAAACCCTCCGCACGGCGGCGCCGAAGAAGGGCGACATGTGGTATCTCAATGTCGGTCGCGTTCACTTCCTCGACGGTCCGGACAAAAAGGAACAACGGGAAAACTCCGTGTGGACGGGAAAGCTCAATCCTTCTCGCATTCCCGGTGATGCCTCCTTCGGCAAAGCAACTTTCAAATAAGCGCTCTCAGGTGAAACGAATCGCTACCATCTCCATCATCGTGTTCCTCGTCCAACTCGGAGCAGCATCGGCACTCGACTACACGCAATTGAACGCTGTGAAGCTGATGCGCTCCGAGAAGCGCTTCGATGATGCCATTCACAAACTCGAAGCCATGGCTGCTCAAACCGCCGACGCTGACGAAAACTTCCACTACCTCGACTTGGCCATCGAGATCGCCTCCGGTTCCTTGAAGAATGCGGAACGCGCTCTCGCACTCGCTGATAAAGTGAAGGACCCCGCACGGCGAGACTATGCCAACCTCCGCGTGTTATCAGAGTTCAAACGCTATGACGAAGCCCTCGCGCGAGTGCGTGACAAAAAAATCGACGAATGGCCTGTGCGGTGTCGCGGCAGCGCCCATGGGATCCTCGCGGATATCTACCGACTCCGCGGCGATGACGCAGCCGCGCAAGAGCACCGCTTGAAAGCGATCGCCTCGCCAGGAGCGGAGATCGTCGTGCGCGGGAATGCCGCAACGGATGCAGCGCAGCTCTACCTCAAGCAAGGCGACACCCGCAAAGCAGAGGATATGTTTCGCCAGGCGCTCGCCATCTCCCCTGCCAACTACGCCTGGCGCAACTCGAGCGTCATCGCCCTGTCGCGCCTACTCATTAAGAATCAACACCCAAAGGAAGCCGTGAAGCTGTTTGAAGACATGGATTTCTCCAAGGTCGAGAACACCAACGCCAGAGGCCAGCTCCTCGAGGCCTCCGCCCGCGCCCTCCTCGCCGCCGGCAAGAAAATCAAAGCCATTGAGGCCTTCGACGCGCTGCTCCAAAGCGGCATCCCCGACGCCTGGAAGGATCGCATCAACAAGGAGCTCGATCAGATGGCCGAGGAATTTTAGCGATGAAACACTACATCACACTTCTGACCGCCCTGCTGCTCGCCCCGCTGGCAGCGCTGCACGCCGCCGAGCCGCCGCACATCCTCATCCGCGAGGCGTTGCAGTTTGAGAACATCGGCGACAGCGGGCGGGTGCCGGGGACGATTCGGCTTCTGTATCAGCATCTGCCGGAGGCGACGGTAACGCTTTGGCCGTGGCATCTGCATGAGCGCGAGCGGGCGATGCTGACTCGGGCTTTTCCGAAGTTGCGCATCGCTGAGGGCGAGGTGGATGATGCGGGCACGGCCTCCACGCCCGCGCTGGCGGAGGCTTGGAAAAGCGCGGACATTTTCATCACCCCGGCGCGTCATGCGAAGACGTTCGAGGTTTGGACGAAATCCGGCAGGCCGTATGGCTTCTTTGGCTCGTCGTTCGATCCTGTATCGAACCGCAAGGACCGACCGCAGGGCGATACGTTGGATGAGTTGCAAAAGGTCATCGCCGTGCTGCCAGCGGATCATTTCGATGGCTTGTTCAAGCATCGTGAGGTGTATGACGGCGCGGCTTTCCTCTTCGCCCGCGATACCTATTCGCTCCTGTATTTGCAGAGGCAAAAGCTGCACACACCCGTTCTGGAGTTTGCCCTGGATGGTACGTTTGGCATCGCCGTGCGCGATGAAAAGCGGGCGCAGAGCTGGCTGCGGCGCATCGGCGTGGAGGAGGGGAAATTTATCTGCGTGCTGCCGCGTCTGCGCTATACGCCCTACTACCATGTGAAGAATTTGCCGCGCGAAGAGGGCGACTACGAGATCGACGCCATCAATGTACGGCACGCGGCCCGCGATCACGCGCCGCTGCGCGACCTCATCACGCTCTGGGTGCGCGAGACGGGGCTAAAGGTCATTCTTTGTCCCGAGATGACTTATGAGATCGCCGTGGCGAAGGAGCATCTCTTTGATCCGCTCCCTGACGATGTGAAGCCGCGCGTCATCTGGCGCGACACTTTCTGGCTCGCTGACGAAGCCTGCTCGCTCTATGCGCGCGCCGTCGCCGTCGTCAGCGCGGAATGCCACTCGCCCATCATCGCGCTCTCGCAAGGCACGCCCGCCTTCTACGTGCGCAATCCGGCCGACACCGTGAAAGGCCAGATGTTCCGCGACCTCGGCCTGGGCGACTGGGTCTTCGAAAGCAGCACAACCACGGGTCAGCAACTCTGGGACAAACTCAAACCCATCCACGAAAATCGCGCTGTGGGCCGTGCGAAAGTGGATGCCGCGATGCAGCAGGCGGCAGGCATTCAGAAACGCATGGTCCAGGCCATCGCGGATGCGGTGGCGAAACATCGTTCCCAGCAGAAATAGCCATGAAGCTCGTCCTTCTCCTTTTCCTCACACTCGCTCATTTCGGCACGGCATTCGCCGACATCACCCTCGTGCGCGAGGGCAAGGCGCAGGTCGTGATCGTCGTGCCGGAGGGGCTTTCCAAGCAGGTGCAGAGACCGGCGGCGCAGTTGACGGGCGGGACGATGAGCGTGCCGCTGGCGGCGGTGGAACTGGCAGATTATTTGCAGAAGGTCAGCGGGGTGAGGCCGCTGATCGCCACGGAGACGCAGAAGGGTGCGGCGGCGGCCTCGCGCATTTACATCGGGCGCTGCAAGGCGAACGCGGACATCGCGGTGCAGGCGGAGGAGTTTGTCATTCGCACGAAGGGCAGTGATTTGCACATCTGCGGCGGCGATGAAGGTCCCGGCGGCTTGATTTGCCAAGCCACGCTCTTCGGCATGTATGATTTCATCGAGCGCGAACTCGGTGTGCGCTGGCTTTTTCCAGGTGAGCATGGCGAGGTGGTGCCGAAGCGGTCCACGATCACCATTCCCGATCTCGACCGCCGCGAGCAGCCGCGCATCGAGAAGCGCAAGGTGCGCAATCAAGCCGTGACGCGTGAGGATACCTTCGCGCCGGTGCTGAAGCAGTGGGGGGTCGCCGTTGACGCTTGGAAGTCCGCGCAAGGCCCCGAGGCGACGGGCGCGTGGTTTCGCCGCATGAGGCTTGGCGCACGCATCGAGATCGAGGGCGGTCATGCTTACGCGGGCTGGTGGGAGAAATACGGGAAGGAACATCCCGAGTGGTTCGCGCTCCAGCCCGACGGCACGCGCACGCAGCAGCCGGAACGCGAACGCTTGTGCAAATCCAACCCCGCGCTCTGGAATGAAATCGCGCGGGTGCGCATCGCCGAGTTCAAGGCTGATCCGAGCAAGCGCATGGCCTCGCTCGCGCCGAATGACGGAGGCGCCAACAAGTGGTGCATGTGCGCCGCCTGCCGTGCGCTGGATCCCGCCGATGCACCGAAGCTCCGGAACGACCGCAGCCTCATCGATCCCGCCACGAGGCTGCCCTTTGCCGAATATCCCGCGCTCACGGACCGCGTGTTCACATTCTTCAATGAGATCGCCAAACGCGTGCGACGTGAGATGCCTGACCGCGATCTCGTCGCCTACGCCTACTCCGTGTATCGCACTCCGCCGGTGAAGCTCGGGCCGCTGGAGCCAAACCTCATCATCGGCTACGTCGGACTCGATCCCGCCGACATCGAAGCGTGGTCCCGCATCGCACCGCGACTCTACCTTCGTCCGAACGACCTCGGCCCCGCCATCGACCTCGGCCTGCCGCGCAACAACGCCGTGCAACTCGCAAGCGCCGTTAAGTTCGCCGTCGAACACAAAGCCATCGGTTTCGACTTCGACAACTGCCACGGCAACTGGAGCGCCCACGGGCTCGACTACTACGTGCTCTGCAAAGCCCTGTGGAATCCCACGCTCGATGTCCGCGCCACCATCGCCGACTACTGCCGCGCCGCCTACGGTCCTGCCGCCGCTCCGATGCAGCGCTATCATGAGCGCCTCGAAAAAATCAGCGACCAAGTCCGCGCCGACCCGCAACTCGCTCCCAAGTCCCCGCACGCAGCAAGGCTGCGCCGCTACTACAGCGAGGAGGCGCTCACCGCGCTGGAGTCCGAAATCCTCGCGGCAAAAAATGCGGTGAATCGCAGTGACGCCGCCCACATGCACGCCTCAGCCCGCATCGAAATGGCCGCCGAGAGCGTCAAATACGCCCGCCTAATTACTGCGTTGCTAAAAGTCGCCCACGACAAGATATCCCCCGCCTACCTCGACAGCCTCACAGCTGTGGAATCCTTCCTGAAAACCAAAATCCTCACCCCCGAACTCGCCCCACTCCACAGCCTCCGCTACCTGCGCATGGCCTTGTCGTATGCGGAGCGCGAGGTTGAGTAACACGACCCGGAAACACGCCATCACCCGCCACCAACGCAAACACCAACACCCACCATGAAACTCAGTTCCCTCCCCCGCTACGCCATCGCGCTCCTGTCGCTGTCCCTCCTAATTCCCGCCATCGCCCAAGCCGAGGGCGAAGACGGCAAGCTGCGCATCATCGTCTTTGGAGCGCATCCTGATGATGCTCAATACACTTCCGGCGGCACGGCGGCGAAGTGGGTAAAGCTCGGCCATCACGTGAAACTCGTGTCAGTGACCAATGGCGACGTCGGCCATTGGCAATCGGCGGGTGGACCGCTCGCGCAGCGGCGGCTCGCCGAGGTAAAAAAGGCGGATGCCCTCATCGGCGCGGAGACGCAGGTGCTCGACATTCACGATGGTGAACTGATGCCTTCGCTGGAGAATCGGCAGAAGATCATCCGCATCATCCGCGAGTGGAAGGCGGACATCGTCATCGCGCATCGTCCGTGGGACTATCATCCCGACCACCGGTATGTCGGGGTGCTCATCCAGGACGCGGCCTTCATGGTCACCGTGCCATTCGTGTGCAGCGATGTGCCGCCCTTGAAGAAAAACCCGCTCTTTCTCTATTCAAGCGATGGCTTCCAGAAGCCCTATCCGTTCAAGGCAGATATTATGGTCTCGGTGGATGATGTCTTTGAGCAAAAGCTC
>CAIQKQ010000084.1 GCA_903872425.1 uncultured Opitutia bacterium
CATGTGATATGACCAGTGGAGGAGCGTTGTCCCATAAGAGGATGAGCGTGAGAAAAAGGCGTCGCGAAACGATCTCGCGGCTCAGGCAAAATATTGCAGACGTATATGTCGCCCCATCCCCCTTCGCCCATGTTTCGTTTTCTCGCTCCGTGTGGTCTCGCGTTTGCGCCCCTGTTCGCCGTGGCGACGGGTTCTGCTTCCGCGGCGGCTTTGGCGTGGACGCAACAACCGACCTACCCGCTGTCTCCAGGCATGGCGGGCATCATCGCTGGAGCGCATGCGGGGGTGTTGATCGCGGCGGGTGGGGCGAATTTCCCGGACAAGATGCCATGGGACGGTGGGAAGAAGATTTATTACGACGAGATCTTCGTGTTGGCGCCGGGCGATACGGCGTGGCGGGCGGCAGGAAAATTACCTGCGGGTCGCGCTTACTCGGCGGTGGTTTCGACGGCGGAGGGCGTTTGGGTGATCGGAGGGGAAAACTCCGAGCATGTTTTTCAAGATACGTTGCTGCTGCGTTGGGATGGTAAAACTGTCGTGGTGGGTGCGGGGCCGGAGTTACCGGCGCCGCGGACGAGTGCGGTGGCGACGTGGCTCGACGGGAGCCTTTATGTGGCGGGCGGTTATGCGCCCGGAACGGTGCGATTGAGTAGTGGGGATTTTTGGCGGCTAGATCTGGCCGAGCGCGAGAGGCATTGGCAGGCGTTGCCGACGTGGCCGGGTCCGACCCGCGCGCAAGCTGTCATGGCGGCACTGGAGGGCGCGGTTTATTTATTTAGTGGTTTGGAAATGACGGTCGATGCCGAGGGGAAAGCTAAGCCAAACTATTTGGGTGATGCGTATCGTTATCGAGCGGATCGTTGGGAGCGATTGCCGGATATGCCGTGGTCGGCGATCGCGGCACCGAGTCCGGCGCCCGTGACGGTGGCGCCCGCGCGGGTATATGTGTTGGGCGGAGTGGATAGCCGACTGGTCGGCAAGGTCCCGCGTGAGACGCGGGTGCCGGATCACATGATGTATTTCGATGTGGCGTCTCAGCAGTGGAAAACACTGGAGGCGCGTTGGCCCGACCCCGTGGTGACATCGCCTGCGGTTGCCTTCGGGGGCGAGTGGTGGATCGTCTCCGGTGAAATCATGGCCGGTGTGCGGACAAAAAACGTGTGGTCATGGAAACCGGGGGTTAATCCATGAGCTCCATCGAAGTCACGCCGCTGCGCGCTTGGTTAATCGTCGCGTTGCTGTGGTGCGTCGGGTTTTTAAATTATCTGGATCGGGTGATGATCACCACGATGCGCCAGTCGATCATGGATGCGATTCCTATGACCGATGCCCAGTTCGGATTACTGACGACGGTGTTTCTGATCGTCTATGGCGTATTGAGCCCCTTTGCCGGTTATCTGGCGGATCGTTTTAATCGCAGTCATGTAATTTTGGTCAGCCTGATCGCGTGGTCGCTGATCACCTGGTTGACGGCGCATGCGACGACTTACGGGCAGCTGCTCGCGACGCGCGCGCTCATGGGCGTGAGTGAGGCGTGTTATATCCCGGCCGCTTTGGCTTTGATCGCGGATTATCACCGAACGAAAACGCGGTCGTTGGCCAATGGTGTGCACTTGAGCGGTGTCATGGTGGGCGCGGGTATGGGCGGCATCGGGGGCATGATCGCGGAGAGTCATGGTTGGGCGCAGGCGTTCGCTTGGTTTGGGCAAATCGGGGTCGTGCTCGCGATGGTCTCGGCGTTTTTTTTGCGGGATGTGCGCGCTGGAGTTGGGCCGTCGTCAGGAGATGTGATGCCGGAGGAAAAGGTTAATTTGGGAGAGGCTTTACGGAGTTTATTTAGCAGCCGGGCCTTTTTAATGGCGCTGGGCCATTGGGGCCTGCTGGGGATGAGCGTGTGGGCCGTGGTCGGTTGGATGCCGACCTATCTCAAGGAACATTTTTCGCTGGGGCAGGGGATCGCGGGGCTTTCGGCGACGGGTTATTATCAGGGCGCGTCGATCGTCGGCGTCTTGTTCGGTGGTTACTGGGCCGATCGTTGGAGTCGGACGCGTTTAAATTCGCCCGTGCTAGTCCCTTTGATCGGGCTCATCGTCGCGGCGCCCGCGATTCTGTTGGCGACGAGCACCGATTATCTACCGTTGGCCATCGGTGGGTTGATGGTGTTCGGTCTGACCAAATCTTTTTCCGATGCCAACATGATGCCGATTCTGACGTTGATTTCAGATCGGCGTTATCGGGCGACGGGCTATGGGGTGCTTAATCTCTGTGCGTGTCTGGTCGGTGGACTGACGATTTACGCCGGCGGCGCATTGCGTGACGCAAAAATCGACGTTAGCACGATCTTCCACTTCGGCGCTGGGAGCATCGCCGTCTGTGCGGCGC
>CAIQKQ010000085.1 GCA_903872425.1 uncultured Opitutia bacterium
CCCGCCGCGGCGCCGGGGACGACGCAGCCGCCGGCATTTAAACTCAAGCCTGCCGTCTCAGCCGCACCGGCCATCGTTGGCGCGCCCCCGCCAGTTTCCGTTCCTCCTCCTCCTCCGACCGCTGGAGGCAAGCCGCCCGTTCCTCCGCCCGTCGCACCTCCGCCCACGGCCGCCGCCGGCAAACCGCCTGCCGTCCCAACGCCCCCGCCCGCACCCAAGCCCCATCTCGCCGCTGCGCCGCACGCGCCTGAATCCTCGCTCCAGCCCAAGACACCGGCCGCACAAAAAGCCGCTGCCGATAAAATCAGAGCCAAGTCGCACCGCAAACGCACGCTGCTCATCGCGGCCGCCGTGGTGGTAGTGCTCGCTGGAGGCGCGTTTGCTTGGTTCATGTTTCTCGCGCCGCCACCCGCGCCGCCACCCGTTGTCGCCAAGCCCGCGCCTTCTGCGCCAACCGCCGCCACCACCTCATCGACCGCCGCACCGGCCACAACGGCCAGCACAGCGATGACATTGACTCAGGCAGCGCAAGCTATCGTCAACCGCCCACCACAGCCCGGCCAGCAGATCCCTAACGCGGCCGCCAATGTCGCCCAAGCGCGCAACGATCAAGCGCAGGTCGCCGCCGCCCTCAATCTGCCCCCTGACACCCAACCCAGCCCGACGACTGCTTCGGTCTCGGCCTCGGCTTCCGCCAGCGCCAGCGCCTCCGCTGTTGTCACGCCTACTCCCGTGCCGGCTCCCGGTCCACCGGTTGCCAGCATGGCGTTCCGCGCATGGTCTGACACCGTCCGCATCAACGGCGTTAACGCCACCAGTGGTCTCGCTTTTATCAACGGCCAGACACGTCGCCCCGGCGATGTCGTGGACAGCGTGCAAGGCATCATCTACCAAAGCCTCGATGCCGAAAAGCGGAGCATCCTCTTCCGCGACCGCTCCGGCGCGATCGTAACGAAGAAGTACTGAGCAGCCTCACCACATTTCGACGGGGCCTTGGGGAACGGGGATCGCATCGCGGCGAAAGACTTCCGGCTCGTCATCGGGGCGCATGAACGATGCCTCCATTTTTCCCGGGGAAAATTTCTCCAACAGCTCGCCGCGCTCATCGCAGAACTGCGCGCGCCATGTGAGATACTCCGCCAGCGCCGCCTCAAAGTCCGCACGCGAGTTGATCGCGACGATGCTCCGTTTGAACGGCCGCGCCGGCCCGAACCGTTTCGCATACCATGGCGCAACCTTACGAAATTGCCGCGCGCCGTGCTCCTCGCCGTAAAACTCCACATACCGCTCGAAATGCCGCCGCAGCACGCGCACCCGCTCGGCGAAATTCGGCTCCGGGGTTAGCTCGCCCGTCCGCAGAAAAATTTCTGTGCGCCGGAAAATCCATGGATCGTAAAAGGCCCCACGTCCCACGCTCACCCCCGCGCAACCGGTCTCCTCGATCATGTGTTTCGCGGCCTCAGGCGTGGTGATGTCGCCGTTGCCGATCACCGGAATTTTTTTAACTGCCTGCACGACCGCACGGATGCCCGCGAGATTCACGCGTCCCGAGAACCCCTGCGCGCGAGTACGCCCATGCACGAACACTGCCGCGACCCCCGCGTCTTCGAGCACGCGCGCGAGTTCAGGCGCAGTGAGATTGGCCTCGTCCCAGCCGAGGCGCATCTTCGCGGTCACAGGGATCTTTACCGCCGCGATCATCAGGCGCACCAGCGCCGCGGTTTTGTCCAGCGCGGTCATCATCGCTGAGCCGCCGCCGATGCTGACGACTTTTTTTACCGGGCAGCCCATGTTGATGTCCACCGCCTGCACGCCGAGCGCCTCGCACATCACGGCGGCGTCGCGCATCTCCTCCGGCACGCTGCCAAACAGCTGGATGGCGAGCGGTCGGTCCTCTGCGCACGTTGCGACGAGTCGCAGCGCGCCAGCGCTGCGCTCCAGTAGCGAGCGCGCGTTGACGAGATCGGTCGTCGCCCAACCGAGCCCGCCCAGCTCGCGCACGGTGAGTCGCATGGGCAAGTTGGTGTAGCCCGCCAACGGCGAGAGAAACAAATTTGAGGTCAGCTCGTGCGGCCCGAGGCGCATGGTCAGTGGCGGGGTTGGCCGATGGGCGACGGACGACGAAAGCGGTACAGGATCAGCGCGACGAGACCTGCGATGAACACAAACATCCCTATACTGAATGGTACCGCTTTCAACGGCAGCGAGGGCACCGGCATGAGGTTGGCTTCATACACCTGTTGAAAGATGAAGAGAAAAACGATTTGGCAGATGCAGCCAAGACCCAGCAGCAGCCCAGCCATCCACTTAATGGTAGCCACCCGTCGCTCCGGCGCGAGCCAGTGCTCGCGGTGCGGGAGGTTGACGTACTGGTTGGGCAGCTTCGGCAGGAATCGCGCGAGCCCAAACATCAGCGTCGCAATAAACAACACCGTGCCCGCGTGAAATGCCGTGTGCGTGTCCCGCGCCATCCAACCGTTGGCTTTGCCCTCGAGGTCAAAGTGCGTCGCCACGCGCTCAGGCAACCGTGCATGCTGCCACGCCGCTTGGGCGAGCGAGGCGACGACCAAGGCGAGCAACAACCATTGGGCGGTGCGTTTCATGACATTGGGCGTTTCAGGACTGTGCGTCAGCCAAGCGCAGCGAGCGCCCCTTTCATGCGTCGCAGCGCCTCGGCCAGTGTGGCGCGTGGGCAGCCGAAATTCAGCCGCACGTGGCGGCCGCGCGGCTCGCCGAAAAACGCGCCATCGCTCAGTCCCACGCCATTTTTTTCAAAATGTGCCACCGGGTCGGCGAGGCCAAGCGCCTCGACGTTGAGCCAAGCGAGATACGTCGCCTCGATGGGAGCTTCCAGTTTAATGCCGGGCAGCTCGCGCGCGACGAAGTCGGAGAGAAAATCGCGGTTGCCGCGCAGTGTGGCGAGCAAGCCCTGACGCCACGGCTCGCAGTCGCGATAGGCCGCCTCGCAGGCGGTGTAGCCGAGACATGTCACCTCGGCCACGATTCCGGTGGTGGCGCGCACGAATTTTGCCCTCAGCGCGGGGTCGGGGATGATCGCGAGCGAAGTGCCGAGGCCGGGAACGTTGTAGGTTTTGCTCGGGGCCATGAGCGTGATGGTACGCGTCGCGATCTCGGGCGACAGCGTCGCTGTCGGAATGTGCCGCAGCGCGGGGTCGAGGATGAGATCGCAGTGAATCTCATCAGAGCAAAGCACGAGGTTATGCCGCAGGCAGAACTCCGCGAGCCGCACCAGCTCCTCGCGCCGCCACACGCGGCCAAGCGGGTTGTGCGGATTGCAGAGTAGGAAGATTTTCGTGCGCGGCGTCACCGCGCGTTCCAATGCATCCCAGTCGATTTCCCAATGACCCGCGCTGAGTGTCCACATCACCTGCGTGGAAACGCGTCCACTATTCCGCGGGGTCGTGAGAAACGGCGGATACACCGGCGCCAGCGTGAGTACCTCGTCGTCCGTCGCGGTGCAGGCTTGCGTGACGACGTTCAGCCCGACCACGAGGCCCGGCAGCCACACGAGCCACGCCGGATCCACCGCCCAACCGTAGTGTTGGGCGCACGCGTCGACAAACGCGTCCACCGTGCTCTTCACCGGTCGCGCATAGCCAAAGACCCCGTGCTCGACGCGCGCGTGCAGCGCCGAGATCAGTGCGGGCGGCGAGCGGAAGTCCATATCGGCCACCCACAGGGGCAGCACGTCACGGCCGGCATATTTCTGCCATTTTTGCGAGTCGGTGTCCCGGCGTTCGGGCGGCGTGTCGAAGTCAAAGTTCATACTCAGTGACTGCCTAGCCAACCATGCTTTGCCGCGCGGAGCACGGAATTTTTTTACGTGTACTGAGCACTGAGGTGGCGCGTGGTGCCTCGACGCGCGCAAAACGCGCCTGGAGGTCGCGTTCCACCTTCAATCCGACCAGTTCCGCGCAAACTTTTCCCACTCCGCCGCGCCCACCGCGCTAAACTTTCCCACGTGGCGCACCGCCCAGAATAACCAAGTTGCGTCGGGCGCGCCACTTGCGCGAAGCACGCGCCCGGCACCCCGCGTGCAACGAGGGCCGCGTTCCTACGTCACATCAACCCATCATCACCCAGGAGAATATCACCATGAGATTCATACAATACGCCTATCCCAACTATCGCGCCCTCGCTTCCGCTCCGGCCGGCTTTGTCCGTTCCGCGTACAGCGGTCTAGAGGACGAGATCAACCGCCTGTTTGTCACCGCCCCTAGTGCCACGGAAAACGGTCGCTTCCCAATCGCGCTCCGCGAGGACGCCGCCAACGCCTACGTGCGCGCCGAGTTGCCGGGCGTGCGGCGCGAGGACATCAACGTCGAGCTGGCCGACGGATCCCTCACGATCACTGCCGCGCGCAAACAGCCCGCCGGCGAAGGCGAGGAGACGTTGACGCTGAGCCGTGCTGTCGCCGTGCCCGAGACCGTGCAAGCCGACAAAGTCGCCGCCGCCTACGAAAACGGCGTCCTCACCATCACGCTCCCGAAAGCCGAGGCCGCCAAGCCCCGCAAGATCACGGTGAGCTGAAAGCAGGGGTTGCTGCATATCATCAATGACCCACGCCGCCTGGCGGCGTGGGTTTTACCGTTTTGTTGGCTGACTTTCGCTCACGACCATCGCCTCACCATACTTCACCACTAACGGCTGCGGCCCACTCGAGCAGCTTGCGGCGCGCACGTGGACAGGTTTCATTGAGGGTGTGAACTCCAGCCATCCATCCGCCGACCAGCTCGCCGCGACCGCGACCGACGTGGTGCCGGTGCTGCTCTACGACGGTGAGTGTGGGCTGTGCAATCGTACCGTCCGCTTACTCCTGGCGCTCGACCGGCGCGGCGCGCTGCGGTTCGCCCCGCTTCAAGGCCCCCACGCCCAAGGATACTTGCGCGACCACGGCCTACCGGCAGACGACTTCGACACGCTGGTCTTTGTACCCGACTGGGCGCGGCGCGACCGACCGGAGTTCCTGCTCCGTAGCGACGGGGTCTTCGCCGCGCTGCGCCTCTGCGGCAGCCGGCGGGCGGACGTGCTCGCGTGGCTGCGCGTCCTCCCGCGTGCGCTGCGCGACGCGGGCTACCGGCTCGTGGCGCGGACTCGATTCCAAATCTGGGGCAAGTGGGACGCCACCTGCCCACTCCCGAGGCCGGAATGGCGCGGGCGGTTTTGGGAGTGACGCGGATTTTAGCTCAGATTATAACAGATGCACACGGTTGAGCTAAGCTCCGGAATTGATTGGTCACAAAAAGGCACAAGAGTTCGAGGAGCGATTGGGTGCGGCAAGGCGCCTATAGGCGCGCGGGCGACTCTCGCCGGAACCCCTGACACTTTTTGTGCCTCTTCGTGGCCAATTCCTGGCTTGGTTTGATCCCTGTTCATCCGTGCCATCACTGGTTAGCCGATGTATTTTCGCGAAATCACCCATCATTCGCCCAACTTCGCCGCCGCACCGGCGCACGAGCGGCTTGGCGTGTGTTTCCATCACAGCGTGCTGGACTTCGACGCGGCCCTTGCTCGCCTTACCGATCCAGCGAGCGAGGTCAGCTACCACTGCCTCATCGCGCCCGACGGCACGCGTGCCACGCTCGTCGCCGACAAGCACATCGCGTGGCACGCCGGAGTGTCGACATTTCTCGGGCGGACACGCTGCAACGATTTCCTGCTCGGGGTTGCCTTCGCTGGCGACACGCATGCCGCGCCGCTCACCACCGAGCAAATTGCCAGCGCACTCGAATGGCTCGCACCACGCTGGGCCGCACACGGCTGGACGCCCGCGTGCATGACTGATCACCGCTCAATTGCGCCCGGTCGCAAAGACGACCTCGCCCCCACCGAGTGGTCGCGGCTGCTCGCGGCGATTGTGGGAAAATTCGTCAACGGGTAATGGGCGTTGGTTCGGTCACGGATCTGGCTCCGAGAAGCAGTCCCACCAAGCCCCATTCACCTCACCGACGACCGCCGTCATCACTGTAAACGCCACGGCCACCGCGCGGTTTGCGCTTGAGCCGCGTCGCGCTGCGCGCATGGTTGCGCCGCCGCCCGGCATCGCAACCATGCAACGCCCACTCGAGACCTCCAAACTCAGCAAGCTGCCGTTCATCGTCGCCAACCTGATATTGCTGCTCGCGGCGTGGGTGGTTTTCAGCCAGGCGGCCAAGCCACTCACGGCTGCTCCGCTCGGCTGGATCGCCCTGCTCGTCGCACTCGCGGCCGGGGCCCTTGGCCTGCCGTTTCTCGCCGACTACGCACGCGCGCAGGACGCCGCGCTCGATGAGCGTCAGCGTGCACTGGAGGCCCTCGCCCGTACAACGGCTGACACCGCCGAGCAGATTGGTATCGCCGCCGCCGGCCTGCACACCATCACGGAGCTCGCACAAAAAAATCTCAAGGCTGCCGAGCACCTCCCCCAACAACTGCAGGAACAACTCGCCGCCCTCGAACCGCGTCAGGCCAAATCCCCGAACACCGAGGCCGACGCGCTTCGGCAGGAACTTGCCGCCTTGCGAGCCTCCGAGACCGCGAGGCTAGAGGCTGCCATCGAGCAGATCGCGCGCGTTGCCGCCGAACTACGTAGATTAGAGA
>CAIQKQ010000086.1 GCA_903872425.1 uncultured Opitutia bacterium
CGACTCTGACTCGTTCTGTCTAGGTTCGAGTCCTAGTCGGGCAGCCAATTTATTTACTGTGGCCCGCGACGATCGCCCACGATGTTCGGGGATTGAGCCGCGCTTAATTCTGTGCTCGGCTCCCGCCATGCCCGCGCCGCTTCTCGCCCCTTCCCTCCTTGCCAGCGACCATGCCAACCTCGCTGCTGGCGCGCGGCTCGCCGAGTCGTTCGGACTGAAATGGCTGCACGTGGACATTATGGACGGGCATTTCGTACCCAACCTCACGTTCGGCCCGCAGACTGTAGCGGCACTCCGCAAACACACGGCGCTGTTTCTCGACGTTCACCTCATGCTCGACGAACCGCACCGCTTCGTGGAGCCATTTGCGAAGGCCGGGGCGAACCTCATCAGTATCCACGCCGAGCCGGCCTATGACCATGCCGCCACGCTCGCGCGCATCCGCGCGCTGGGCTGCCAATGCGGGCTCGTCCTTAATCCAGGCACACCCGCCAACGCCGCCGAGCCGTTCCTAGGGGTGGTGGACCTCGTGCTCGTGATGACGGTGCAGCCCGGTTTCGGCGGACAGAGTTTCCGCCAAGACATGTTACCTAAAATTTCCCAGCTTGATCGCTGGCGGCGAGATCGCGGTCTTGGTTTTCGCCTCGAGGTGGACGGCGGTGTTGACCTCAACACCGGCCCGGCCTGCCGCGCGGCGGGGGCCGACACGTTTGTTATCGGCACCGCTTTCTTCGGCGCGGCCGATCCTGCCGCCGTCGCCCGGGCCGTCGCGGCGTGGTGAACTTTTGCCATGAGCGATCAGCCTGCGTTTAACCGTCTTCGCAGCCTCGCCACCGGTGAGCGTCCGCAAGAGCGCATGGCCAAGTACGGCGTGGATAGCCTCAGTGACACCGAGCTACTCGCGATGCTCCTCCGTAGCGGCACGCGCGGCCACGACGTGCTCTCGCTCGCCACCGCCCTGCTCGCGAAGGCCGGCTCGCTGGGCAAACTCGTCACGTGGAAGGAGGCAGACTTCCGCCGCCACAAGGGAGTCGGCCAAGTGAAAGCCATGCAGCTCGTCGTGGTGATGGCCGTAGTCGCGCGTGTGCTCAAGGAGGAACAAAACGCGGATCCTGCGCCGCGGCTGGATTCGGCCGCGCTAGTGGCCGCGCATCTCGCGCCGCACACGCGCGGCCTCGCGGTGGAAAAATTCTGGGTACTCTGCCTCAACCGCAAGAACCGCCTGCTCCGTCGCATCGAGATCACCTCTGGCACCGCCAGCCAAACGCTCGTGCATCCGCGCGAAGTTTTCCGCGAGGCAATCCGCGAGGGCGCGTCGTCTGTCATTTGTGTGCACAATCACCCGAGTGGTGACCCCACGCCCAGCGCCGAGGATCGCGCCGTCACACGCCGCCTTCGCGAGGCCGCGCATGTCGTCGAGATCGAACTGCAGGACCACGTCATTCTCGGCACTCCCGTCGCCGACCCCGCTGGCCTCGGCTATTTCAGCTTCCGCGCTACCGGGCTGGTGTGATTTAGCCTAGCCGGTGGTTGCGATGCGAAAATTGTGTGAAACACGACTGAGAAATTTTCCACCCGGCCGCGCACTGCCCCGGACGCCACCTCGGGAGATGGCCCTAGGGAGCGGGAAAACTTTCCCGGTCGGATAGGGCGTTGCCCCTGGCCGCGCCCGGCGGATTCCCGACTCGTGCCGGGTGCTGGGACGCGGTGATGTGAGGGCGCGCCGCCTACAGGTTTGAGGGACACGCTCGATACCGAAAATCTGCGCGCGGCGGTATCGTGGCGGCATGAGCTTCCACCACCTCTCCCACTCCCTCCGCATGGCCGTCCTGTTGGCCGGTCTCGCCCTTACCGCTGCCGCCGGCGTTGCCGCCGATAACCCCCGCACCAACGTCCCACTCGACACCGCCCTCGCCGATGCGCGCCTCCTCGCCACCCGCAAGCCCGGCCTGACGGTTGTGCGCGTCGCGGGCGACTCAATGCTCCCCTATTTCGGCGACGGTGCGGTGCTCGTGGTCAAGCGCGCCGCCGCCGCGCAGCTCCAACCCGGCATGATCGTTCTCTACACCAACGCGCTTAACGAAACGGTCGCCCACCGGATTGTCACTGCCGACGCCGCCGGCTGCACGGTGCAAGGCTACAACAACGACCGCGCTGACAGTACGCGTGTGACAGCAGAAAATTTGCAGGGCGTCGTCTACGCTACCTTCCACTCAGCGGCCGATCGGCCGGTGCTCGACCTAAGTGGCGTGCAACTTGCGCTGGCCGCGCCCGCGCGTTGAACGAGATCCTTCGTTGGTGCTGACCATGGAGCGGTGAGCGGGCCGCAGATGGAGGTGCGGCCCGCCTTAGTTTTACATCCTAGGGGCGCCTGAAAAACGGGCTTCCCCTAGTGGGAGCGAAGTGTATGGTGACCGCGATTATGCAAAAAACTCTCATCCTCCTGAAACCCGACTGCATGGAGAAAAAGCACGCCGGTGCCGTGCTGGATCGCTTAGAAAAAGCCGGTTTCGAGATCATCGGCTGCAAGATGCTCCGTCTTACCCCGGCGGTGCTGCGTACGCACTATGCCCACGTGGCCGACAAGCCGTTTTACCCCGAGATTGAGGCATTTATGAGCTCACGCCCGGTCATCGCCCTCGCCCTGCGCGGCGAAAATGCCGTCGCCCGCGTACGCGACCTGCTGGGCCCGACCGATTCGCGCAAGGCCGCCAAAGGTACCATCCGCGGCGATTTTGGCACCGAGATGATGAAGAACGTCGTCCACGCTTCCGACAGCGACGCTAACGCCGCCCTCGAGCTCGCCCGCTTCTTTCAACCCGGCGAGATTTTCGCCTAAACCGGCGGACACCACTCGCCACGGCCGGTGTTCGGCCGATTTGGAGCGTTTGCCTTATCTTAGGCCACGGGTTTGCCCGTGTTTACGCGCGGTGAGCGTCTCGTACGCCGGCGGCCGGCAACCATTTTTCTTTTCCCCAGCGCGGCCTTGGCAAGCGGGCGGAGTTGTGCAGCATGGGGGGCCATGTTTGTTGATGAATGCACGATTAAGGTTCAGGCCGGTGACGGCGGGCGCGGCTGCGCGAGCTTCCGCCGCGAGAAATTTGAGCCGTGGGGCGGCCCCAACGGCGGCGACGGGGGTCGCGGCGGCGACGTCGTCCTGCTCGCCGATGAAAACACGAACAACCTCGTAGATTACAAATTCAAGCCGCACCAAAGCGCCGGGCGCGGTGAGCACGGCATGGGCAAGGACTGCAACGGTCGCGAGGGTGATACCCGCGTCCTTCGCTTGCCGCTCGGCACCATCGTGACCGACCTCGCCACCGACCAAGTCGTCGCCGAGATAATCGAGGACGGCCAGCGCGTCGTGCTGTGTAAGGGCGGCAACGGTGGCTGGGGCAACACGCATTTCAAGTCCTCTACCCACCAGGCTCCGCGCCGCGCCAATCCTGGACAGGACGGTGAGCGCGGTGAGTTTCGCCTCGTGCTCAAGAGCATCGCCGACATCGGGCTGGTGGGCTTCCCCAACGCCGGCAAGTCCTCGCTCACGGCGCGAATTACCCGAGCCCGACCGCGCACAGCAGCCTATCCGTTCACCACGCTGCACCCGCAGATTGGCGTGATCGAGTATCCCGCGACCTACGACCGGCTGCTACTGGCCGACGTGCCGGGCCTCATCGCCGGCGCGAGCGAGGACCGTGGCCTCGGTCACCGTTTTCTGCGGCACATCGAACGCTGCACGCTACTGATGTTCCTCCTCGATATGGCCGGCACCGACGGCCGCGACCCGCGCGACGACTATGCCACGCTGCTCAAGGAGTTGAAACTCTACGATCCCGCGCTACTCAAAAAGCCCCGCGTCGTTGTGGCCAACAAGATGGACCTACCCGAAGCCGCAGCGCACCTGGTGAAGTTCAAACGTCGCCACCCGAAGGTGGACGTGCTGAAAATTTCCTGTCTCGCTGGCGATGGACTCGAGAAACTTAAGCTCGCGCTGCGCCGCCGTGTCATCCGGCCCGGCGGCCGACCGCGCACCGTCGTCAAGCCCGCCGCTTGAACCCGCCATGACGCCTGCCAAACGCCGCAACCTGCTTCTGCGTGCCAATCGGCACCTCGGCGCGGCGCTGGTAGACGCCAATTTCATCAAAGTCTCCAAGCTCGCCGCCGCCACCGAGCGACTGCTCGAGCTAGCCCGCAGCGGCCCACCCCGGCAAACAACCTTGCTCGGGGTACTCGCCTACGAGCTGAAAGCCGTGAGCGAGGAGGACGCGTTGCTGCATTTCGCCGAGGAGCAAGGCGCGGGACTCGTGGATTTGCGCGAGTGCGAGGTGGCCGAGGAGCTGCGGCCCGCGTTGGACCCTGACGCTTGCTGGGCGACGTGGAGCTTGCCATTCGACCGCGAGGAAGGCTTCACCTCCATCGCAACCGCCCACGGTCTGAGCGTGGCCGTGCGGAACTACTGGGAAAAACAGTTCGACGGTCCCATCCTGTGGTTCGGCACCACCCTCGACGGTCTTGCCGACGCGTTGGAGAAAATCGAGGCCGCCGCCGCCGAAAAAACCACCGCCCGCCCCTGACCGCCCGCTGATCAAGCTTTCGGACCTGAAGGAACTCTCCTTTCCCTGCCCTCCATGCCCCTCGGAAAAATCCAGACGCAAATCGTTGCCGCTCTCGGCGAGCTGGGTCGCCTCGATGCCAGGCAGCGGACCGCGCTCGCAGCCCGACCAGAGGACCTGAGCGGCGATGCGCTCGACAAGCTACTGCAGGAGGAGTTCGGGCTCACGCCGTTTGTGATCCACGTCGCGCGCGCCCGCGCGCTCAAACTCGGCCTCTGCCACGTCGCGCGCCTGCGGGCCGGACCGAAAACTTTTGAGCGCATACCGCAAGAGTTTTGCCAGCAGAACCTCGTATATCCTGCCGGGCAGGTAGGAGAGTTTTTGATCGTCGCGGTTGCCAATCCCTTCGACCCCGCACTCACGGCCAGGCTCCGGGCCGTCGCCGGCAAAAAAATCATCCGCCTACTCGCGCGCGAAAAAGAGCTGCGCGAAAAACTTTTTCCCAAGGAGACCGCGCAGCCCGATGGTTTCGACGACGTAGTGAAACAGATCGGGTCCACCTATGGCCAAGCCGGTGAGGAGGAAATCACCAGCGGGGACGTGAGCGAGGAGTCCGGCCCCATTATCCAACTCGCCAACCGCATCATCGAGGACGCGTACTTCTCCGGCACGAGCGATATCCATCTCGAGCCCCAGGAGAAGGAGGTTATCATCCGCAATCGCATTGACGGCGTCTGCCACGAAAAGCTGCGTCTACCGAAGAAAGTCGGCCCCGCGCTCGTCGCCCGCCTGAAGATCATGTGCAACCTCGACATCGCCGAGCGGCGGTTGCCGCAGGATGGGCGCATCGTCTTCAAGCAGTTCACCAAAAAAAATCTCGACCTCGACCTGCGCGTCTCGACCGCGCCGCTCAACCACGGCGAGGGCATGGTCATGCGTATCCTCGACAAATCCAAGACCACGCTGCCCATGACGGCGCTCGGATTTTCCCCCGAAAATCTGGAGCGCTACCGCGACTGCATCCGCCAGCCCTACGGCATGATTCTCCACTGCGGACCGACCGGCTCCGGCAAGTCCATGACGCTCTACTCGGCGCTCAACGAGATCAACACGCCTGACATTGTCATCCGCACCGCTGAGGACCCGATTGAATACACGCTAACCCTAGGTGTGCAAAGCGGCTTCGTTGACGGTAACGAAACGCAGCGTGTTGCGGTCGAAGACCCACATCGGCGTCGGGTTGCCGTCAAAGAGCATGCGGTAGCGGTCCATGTTTTCGCGCAGCGCGGCCTCAGCCTGTTTCGTCGCGTCAATGTCCGCGTGCGCGCCGACGATCCGCAGCGGTTGACCCGTCGCATCAAACAGCGCTTGCGCACGCGAGCGCACCCACTTGTAGCCGCCGTCCTTGCAACGCAGGCGGCACTCGATGACGTAGGCCGGGCTGCGCCCCTCAAGATACGCCGTCAGCGCCGACTCAACCCCAGGCCGATCATCAGGATGAATCCGATGGAAAAATTCCTCGCGCCGATCGGTCAACTCCTCGGGGCCGTAGCCGAGCATTTCCTTCCAGCGTGGCGAATAAAAGGCCACCTTTGTCGTGAAATTATATTCCCAGATACCAACATCCAAGCCGGTCACCGCCAGCCGCCAACGGTCGTCGGGGTCTGGCATACGATTCTCCGCGTCGGCACGCGACGATACCCCTGACGGTCGGGTCGGCGCTAGTGTGGGGCCGGACGAGCTGGGTGGAGGGGGAGTTTTCATAGCGCGCAGTTGCCAGCAGGTTGCAGGCCGTCGGACTGCTGTCGAGCCGCTGTTGTTTGCCCCCCAGCAACTGCACCCACCGGCTAGGCCGGACGGTAAATACCCCGCAGCCCTGAAATTTGGATTGGACTTGCGCCAGCAAACTTACCAATACCTTGCGCCCCATCCGGGCCAGTAGCTCAGTTGATAGAGCGCGTCGTTCGCAACGACGAGGTCGTCGGTTTGATCCCGATCTGGTCCACCAATGGGCGGAGGCCGTCTGGCTAGGCGTAAATTTTTATGGCCGCACCCGATCGCTCCGCCGGTCGCCCGGCGCCGTCGCCCAAAAGTCACCCAGCGTCTGCTGGAGGTTTGGCCTTCGATTTGCTATTGTCAGCCAACCATCCGGTCTGCCCGCCAACCAATTCACCACCACCATGAAAAAATCCGCGTCAAAATCTCCCGCCATTTCCATCTCCTCAAAAGCGCCGGCAAAAAAATCTCCCGCCGCGCCCAAGTCGGTCGCCGCCACCAAGAAATCCGCCGTCGTCAAGAAACCTGCCGCCGCCAAGAAGTCCGTCTTCGCCCGTCCCACCAAATCCGAAGCACCAGCCTCCACCGTTATCACGGCCCGCATTGACATTGGTTTTGGCAACGCGCTCCATCTGCGCGGTGACGGCCCAGGCCTGAGCTGGCATCAAGGCGCGCCGCTCACCTGCATGGCCGACGACGAGTGGGTCATCACGTTGCCCGCGAGCACGCAGCCTGTAGTGTTCAAATTTCTCGTCAACGACCTCACCTGGTCGTCCGGCCCCGATTACGTGGTCGCGCCTGGCCTCGCCATAGAAATCCGGCCGACGTTTTGAAACCCGCGGCCGTCACTCCGAAGGACACCGCTCTCGCGGATCGCGCCTTCCGCTCAACGCGCCGCTCCATTTTTCGCCACAATATCGTCGGGATTAATTTCGCGCAACCGCGCGGCCAGCGTCGCAGCCGCGTCATTGGCACCTAACTCGGCCGCCGGCACGCGCACGCACTCGATTCGCACGGTCGACCACGGCCAAGGGACATAAAACTTGTCCCAGCTCCGCAGTCGCCACGCCGGACCGAACCGCGCTCCAATCAGCAATGCATCGGCGCCGGCGAGCCGCGTCACTGTCGCTGCCCCGGGCTTGAAAACATACCTTGGCCCGCGCGGCCCATCGGGTGTGATGCCCACGTCGTGGCCCGCGCGCAATGCGCCGACCAGCCCTTGCGCCGCCCCATGTCCGCCCCGGCTGCTCGATCCCCGCACCGCCCGTAGGCCAGCCAATCCAAAAAAAGCCGTCAACCAGGCGCCGTCGCGACTCGCACTCACCAAAGCGCACACCGGCCTCTGCCGGAAACGCCGGAAAATTTCCGCGGCGAGAAACAGCCGATTATGCCACAGCACAAACACCATCGCACCATCGTGACGCGCCAAATTTTGTCGCGAGGATTCAGTCAACTTGAAACGCAGCGTCGCACCCCAAACATGCAGCAGCCACGCCAGCGGCCACAATACGAGCCGTCGCCAGCCGCCGACCTCGTGCGCGAAGATTTCGTTGTTCCGGGTCGGGGAGACGGCGGCGGACGGCTTGCAGGCGGGTTCTTCGCGTAATGGCACAGCCAGAATTTGTCGCCCAAACCGCCCCGCACGCCAAGCGCAGACTCGCGCCTTGCCGACACTCCTTTCGCCCGCCTCATTTACCCTGTCTCCCGCTACCCATTTCACCTCCCTCCCCTTTTCCTCCCTGTCCCTTCCTCCCGCTGCCCCGCGCCGGACTGGATTGGCGCACGCTGCACGTCCACCGCGAGGACGCGCGCGGTGCAGTGTTTTACCACGACTGCCTTGAATACGCTCATGCGCTCTGGCAGCGCGGCCTCGCGGCGCGCGCCATCCTCTGCCTCGACCGCGCGCTTGGGGCCGATTTACGCGGCGACGAACCTGCGCTGCGCAACTGGCCGCCACCGTACGCGGCGCTTGTCTGGCTGTTGCACTACGCGACGCCGGCCGCGCTCGTCGGCAATCCCCGCGTGCATTTCCAACATTACGCAGGCCGCCTGCGGGGCCCACGCGAGGACGCCCGTCGTGCCCGCGCTTGGGCTTGCTGGGCGCTCACCCGCGTTGTCCTTCCACATTTACCCAACGACCCGAACCATGCCGTGACCGAACCGGACTTCGCTGAGATTATGGGGCAACTACGCACTCACGGATGGCCAGGCGAAGCAGAGGCGTGGCAAAAAATCATTGCCACAGCCGGTACCAACCCACCACCAGCCTAACGGTCATCGAATCCGCGGCGTTTCAGACCGCTTCGCGATAGACGCCCAGCCGACGGTAACGCTCGTACCGCGTTTGCAGCAGACCCTCGACGGGCATCGCGCGTAAATCGTTAAGATGCTTTTGCAGCGCGTAGCGCAACGCGGCCGCAGCCTGCGCGGGGTCGTGGTGCGCGCCACCGGCGGCCTCGGGGATGACTTCATCCACCACGCCGATTTTTTCCAGTTCACCGGCTGTAAGTTTAAGCGCCTCAGCAGCCTGGGGGGCGGCGGCCTTATCCTTCCACAAAATAGCCGCGCAGCCCTCGGGCGAGATGACCGAGTAGTAGCTGTTTTCAAAAATGAGCACCCGATCCGTCACACCGATGCCGAGCGCGCCGCCGGAGCCGCCCTCGCCAACGACGACTGAGATGGTCGGCACGCGTAGGCCGGCCATTTCGCGGAGGTTGACCGCGATGGCCTCGGAGACGTGCCGCGCCTCGGACTCGACGCCAGGGAACGCACCCGGCGTGTCAATGAAAGTGAGTACAGGCAGGCCAAATTTCTCGGCCGTCTTAAGCAGGCGAAGCGCTTTGCGGTAGCCCTCGGGCTGTGGCATGCCGAAATTGCGGGTGATTTTTTCCTTCGTCTCCCGGCCTTTGTGCTGGGCAATGATCATGACGGCATCGCCGTTGAAAAACGCCGTGCCGCCGACCAACGCACGGTCGTCGCCAAACTGGCGATCGCCGTGCAGCTCCTGAAAGCCCTCGCAAATTAGGCTTACGTAATCGAGCGCATATGGCCGCCGCGGGTGACGGGCGATCTGCACGCGCTGCCAGGCGGTGAGGTTCGAGTAAGTGTCGCGCCGGGCGGCCTCGATTTTGCCCTCAATGGCGTGGATCTCGGTGGAGAGGTCGGCGTTGGTCTCGAGCGCCTGCTGGCGCAGCTGGTCGAGCTGCGCACCGAGGTCGCGCAAGGGCTTCTCGAACTCCAGAATGTAGGCGGGCGTTTCCATGCGATCTCACCTTAGGGGCGTGGCAGAAGGCGTGTCAACGGGCACAAAACACATGCCGACGGCGAAAAAGCGGGTGGGATTGCTGGTCGCAAAAGGTGCCAGCGCAAAAAAACCGGGCACCGTGCGGCCGTACTGTTTGGTTTTCATTCCGCATTCTTTGTGCCTCTGTGCGGCCAATCCTTGCTACTCATCTCCCATGACCATCCACCAAGCCACGCTCACCTTTCAGCCCGTCGGCCGGGGAACACTAGAAATATCGGCAGCCGTGGCGCGTGAAGTCGCACGCAGCGGGCTGAAGCGCGGTGTCGCGATGGTGTTTTGCCCGCACACCAGCTGCTCACTCTTACTCATGGAAAATGCCGACCCGACGGCACGTCGCGATCTCGAAGCGTGGCTTGACCGGTTGGTGCCAGAGGACGACGCGGACTTTGTCCACACCGCAGAGGGGCCAGACGACATGCCGGCGCACATCAAGATGGCGCTCACACGCACGAGTGAGAGTGTGCCTTTCAACGACGGCCGACTCTTGCTAGGAAAATGGCAGGGAATCTTTCTCTGGGAACACCGCCGCGCCCGTCACACCCGACAAGTCATAGTGTCGGTTATGGGCGAGTGACCGACAGGCTTGGCATCAGCCGCAATCAACCACCGCCACCGCCGCCACCACCGCCGCCGCCGCGCCCACCACCACCGCCGCCGCCGCGCCCACCACCACCGCCACCGCGCCCACCACGGCCGCCTAGGAGGGGCTGGAGTTGCTGCGGATCCATACCGAGCAATCCAGCCAATTGCGCGTCAATGGCGGTGGTGTCGGCCGGAAAGCCTTGCGCGCGAGCGTCCTGCTGCAACTGGGTGCGCTGGTCAATCAGGCC
>CAIQKQ010000087.1 GCA_903872425.1 uncultured Opitutia bacterium
ACCATCGTGCCTTTCTTGAACGAGCAGGGCAAGCCCCGCCAATACGTCGCCATCCGGGCCGACATCACCAAACGCAAGCGCGCTGAGGCGGCACTTCGCGAAAGCGAGGAGTTGTTCTCGAAGGCGTTCCTGCTTTCACCGCATAGTGCCGAATACCATCGGGCGCGGGCCGACGCAATTCGTAGGCCACCCGCTCCCCGTCGAATGCGCGCTCAAGATGCGGCCGTATTTGATCCTCATACACCGAGGTCATCACGTCGGGCACCCGCAGTCCCACAATGGCTGACGAGGCGAGACCGAGAATCTCGGCATAGGCGGCGTTGGCAAAAGTGTAGCACCGATCCCGGTCAACCATCACCAAGCCCACGCGCGCGTTGTCCGTCACCATTCGGAGCCGCTCCTCTGTTCGAGCGCCTCTTCGCCATCGCGCGCGATCTTGATTGGATTGGCGAGCTTCGCGCGCCGGAACGCGCGCAATGTCAGCTCCACATCTGCCGGGTTGTCTTCGACCAACAGAATGTCACGTGTGGTCTGCTCATGTGTTAGTCCGCCGTTCGTCCCGGTTAGCCCGGCTGCATCGTCGGTGGACACAAAGAGCATCCCGAGCGAAATCTGAAGCGCCTTAGCCAGGCTAGCGACGCTGCGCAGCGTGATGTTGCGCCCGCCTCTTTCAATATCCGCGACATAGGAACGATGAATGTCTGCTCGCCAGGCCAGTTCTTCCTGCGTGAGGCCAAGTCTATTTCGGTATTGTCTGACCATCGCACCCAGATGGGCGTGGTAAGCGAATGACTCTGGGTAAAGTGCGGCTGGTTTATTCACGTTGTGTAAGAGAATAACAGCCGGGTCAATAGACTATAAGTAACAATTGGTTTTAAACCTAACTTCGCCTTCACTGAATGCAACTTCCCCACGCGTTTTCGTTAAACGGCCAAATTTCGGCGGTGAGCACTCACCCATTGCGACCCATCGCCCATCCTTCTGACTCGATTCCGCTAAATCTTCCAATTGATATTTCACTGGCCAGCCCCCTTCCCAAATCACGTCTTGCCGCACGGACTTTCACCGCCAAGTGTTTGCTCAATCCTTCACACATGTCCAAGTTCAAAACCATCCGCGACCTCGATCTAGTCGGCAAACGCGTCCTTATGCGCGTGGACTTCAACGTCCCGCAGGACAAGACTACCGGTGCCATTACCAACACGGCACGAATCGCCGCTGCGCTGCCATCGATCAAGCATGCGCTCGCGGCGGGCGCGTCGGTTGTGCTCATGTCGCATCTCGGACGGCCCGATGGACAGAAAATCGCGAAGTTCTCGCTCAAACCGGTTGCGGTCGAATTGGAAAAACTACTGGGCCAGTCGGTGACATTTCTCGATGATTGCGTTGGCCCGGCGGTCGAGGCTGCTTGCGCGCCGGGCAAATTGACGCCGGGTGCGGTGGTTCTGCTTGAGAATCTGCGGTTCCACATCGAGGAGGAGGGCAAGGTGAAATTGGAGGACGGCTCCTCGAAGAAAGCCGATCCCGCTGCCGTCACTGCGTTCCGCGCTTCGCTTACCCGGCTCGGCGACGTGTTTGTCAACGACGCCTTCGGCACTGCGCACCGTGCGCACAGCTCCATGGTCGGAGTTGCACTACCACAGAAAGCCGCCGGTTTCCTGATGGAAGCTGAGCTCAAGGCTTTCGCCAAAGTGCTCGACCATCCCGACCGCCCATTACTCGCCATTCTCGGTGGAGCAAAAATTGCCGACAAAATTCCCCTCATCACCAACCTTCTCGACAAGGCGAACAAAATCATCATCGGCGGCGGCATGGCCTATACGTTTCACAAGGTGAATCGCGGGATGAAAATCGGCTCGTCACTCTTCGACCAGACCGGTGCGAAGATCGTAGCCGAGCTGGAGGCAAAGGCGAAAGCCAAGGGCGTCGAGTTGATATTCCCTGTGGATTTCGTGTGTGGCGACAAATTCAGCGCCGACGCCAATACGCAGCCTGCCACGCTGGAAAGCGGCATTCCGGACGGTTGGGAAGGCATGGACGCCGGTCCGCAATCCATCGCGCTTTATCGCGCTGCGATCCTCGCCTCCAAAACAATCGTCTGGAACGGTCCGGCGGGTGTATTCGAGTTCGACAAGTTTGCCGCGGCGACGAAGGCGATGGCCGACGCCATCGCCGAGGCCACCGCAAAAGGCGCGACGACGGTCGTCGGCGGGGGCGACACCGCCACTGCGGCCAAGAAATTCGGCGTCGCGAAAAAAGTCACGCATTGCTCCACCGGCGGTGGCGCCAGCCTCGAATTCCTTGAGGGCAAGGTGTTGCCCGGTGTGGCTTTCCTTGAGAGATAATCTGGATTTCAGGAACTCAGGATGAATCAGCGCGGCGTTTAGCTTCCTGATTGCCCGAGCTCTCCGTACAAAATTTTTCCTCCCCCTTTTATGAGCCAACGTAAAAAACTCCTCGCCGGCAATTGGAAGATGAACAAGACCTCCGCCGATGCCGGCGCATTGGTGCGCGAAATCACGGCTGCTGCTGGCCAGCGCACGGATGTGGACATCGTTGTGTGTCCACCTTTCACCGCGCTCGAAAGTGCGGGTAAAATGCTCGACGGCTCCGCGGTGAGGCTCGGTGCACAAAACTTGCACCCGGAGAAAAACGGCGCATTCACCGGCGAGATTTCCGCCGACATGCTGCGCGCGTTGTTCGTGAGTCACGTTATCCTCGGCCACAGCGAACGCCGCACACTGTTCGCAGAGAGCGATGCGTTTATCAACCTTAAGGTGCTCGCGGCGCTGAAGCACCAACTCCGGCCCATTTTCTGTGTGGGCGAGACCCTCGCGGAGCGTGAGGCGGGTGCAACGCTCAGGGTCGTGCAGACACAGGTCGAGCGTGGATTGGTTGGAGTCGCCAAGGAGCAGGCCACCGAGGTGGCGGTCGCCTATGAGCCCGTATGGGCCATCGGCACGGGCAAGGTCGCGACGAAAGAGCAGGCGCAGGAAGTTCACGCGTTCATCCGCAGTCTGCTGACCAAGCACTTCGGCGACGCCGTCGCGCAAAAAATCCGCATCCTTTACGGCGGCTCAATGAAGCCCTCCAACGCGCCTGAACTTCTCGCGCAACCGGACATAGATGGCGGCCTCATCGGCGGCGCCTCGCTGGAGGCACGGAGCTTCGTTGAGCTGGTGACCGCGGCGGCCGCCGCGAAATAGCCCGCGTTATTTCGTATCCGGCATGGCTTCGCCGAGGAGTCGCACGTCGAAGAGCCACCATTCGCCATCGTGCTCGTCCATGCGGGCCAGAAATTCTTGGCCGGCTTTAAGCGGCTTGAACGTAGCGGCATCGGCCCTGAACGGCATTGTCATCGCCGGCATCACACCGGGTATGGCGTCGTGTTTGGCTGTCACCCGACCGGCGGTTGCGTCTACGGCGACGATGGTGCCATGCAAGGCGAACCCGCGCTGGATTTGTTTCGCGGCGCGGCCGCAGGCACATACGCTGTCGGCCGTCGCCAGCTCTTTAAGTGAGGGTAGAGTGACGGCGGCAGTGGCGGTGTCGCTGCCGGCACGGTAGACAAGCATGAGCCGCACAGGGGCGGTTTCGTCATGGTCGGCCAGCACGGTGAGCTGCATCGTATCGAGCCGCGCACGGCTTTGAGCTATTGGGGTGATGGGGCCGAGGTCGGTCTGTGGCGAGACACGGCGTAGCAGCAGCTTTTCGCCTTCCTGCCAAACCACAACTTGGCTGCCATCGCGCAGCAGAACGACGCTCACGACCGCTTCAGGCTTGCCCTCGCTCACCCGCTGCGGGATCAGCCAGACGCCGCCAGCATCGGGCGAGACGGAGAGTTGTATGCGCGAGTCGTTGTCGGCAGCGGTGAACCATGCGGCGACAGCCTGCCCGTCGCGCGAGTCGAGCGCGGGCGGAGCGACCGGCGGGCTCTCCGTAATCCAACCGTCGGACACGAGCATGCGGGGCTCCGACCAGCGTCCGTCGCGCCAGTCGGCTACCTGGATGTCGCGCGCACCGTCCACCGTGCGCCCGCGAAACGCGACCAGCGCGCTGCCGTCAGGAAAATTGGTAAACGCCCGTGGCGCTAGTCCGCCCGGCGCAGCCTGCGTGGTTATTTTCAGCACGGCCGCCGGAGCCGGAACAACCGATGCAGGCTCCGCCGCCGAGGCGAGGCCGACGACGACGAGAAATGTAAATGATCGGTAGCGCGGGAAAAGCATGGCGTGGGATTGCGCAACGGTAGCAAGACAAAGGGTATTGGCAACTGCGTGGACAGTCTGTCAGCTCAGGCTACAACTCGAGTTGTCACGCTGCTCTTCGAAGGTAATTTTGTGCGAGAGCCGCAGGCGTGAACACGACGCCGAAAATACAGTGCTGTTGAGATCTACTCCGGAGATTGTCGCGAAGTAGCTTAGGTCGTCAACTTACCGCGCGATTAATTTCAAAAACTCCGCGTTCGTTTTGGTCTTCGAGAGGCGGGCGATCATCGTCTCGGTCGCCTCCTCGATTTTTTGCTGCACGAGCGCGCGACGGAAAAAATGGATGCCTTCAAGCGTTTTGGCGTCGATCAGCAGTTCCTCCTTACGGGTCCCGGACTGCTGGATATTAATGGCGGGCCAAAGACGCATTTCGGCGGCCTTACGATCGAGCACGAGCTCCATGTTGCCCGTGCCTTTGAACTCTTGGAAGATGACCTGGTCCATTAAGCTGCCGGTTTCGACCAGCACGCTGGCGACGATGGTGAGGCTGCCAGCCTCCTCAGTGTTACGGGCGGAGGCAAACAGCTGGCGCGGCTTCTCCAGCGCACGCACGTCGAGACCGCCGGAGCCGGTGCGGCCGGAGTTTTTCTGGGTGTTGTGCGCACGGGCGAGACGCGTGAGCGAGTCAAGGAAGAGCACCACATCTTTACCCGCCTCGACGAGGCGGCGGGCGCGCTCGATGCAGAGATCGGCGATGCGGATGTGGCTGTCCACGCTCTCGTCATTGGACGAGGCCCAGACCTCGGCGGGGACGCTGCGCTTGAAGTCTGTGACCTCCTCGGGGCGCTCATCCACCAGCAGGATCATGACATGGGCGTCAGGGTGATTTTGCAGGACGCCCAGCGCCATATCGCGAAGGAGCGTGGTCTTGCCGGTGCGGGGTGGGGCGACGATCAGGCCGCGCGTGCCATTGCCGATAGGACAGAAAAGGTCTACCGCACGTGTGGTCAGGCGGCCGTCGGATAGCTCCATTTTCCACTGTTTGTCTGGCGAGATGGTGGTGTAGGCGGCGAAGTCGGGTCGGGCTTTCCGTTCTTCGATGCTGAGTCCGTCCACGGACTCGATGAACTTCATCTTGGGGTTGGGGAATTTTCCCTCGGCGGGCCACGCGGTGCCGGCGATGAGGCTGCCTTGGCGGAGGCGGAATCGACGGATGAGCTCCTTGGGGACAAACGTATCCGAGGGGCGGCGCTTGCCGTAGCGGGCGAGATCGAGCAGTTGGCCGTTGCCGCCGCGCTGCACATCAATGTCGAGCACACCGGAAACTTGGATAATGTTTTCAGGTGGGCGCGGGGGTGGGGTGGGCGGGTTTTGAGTTTGGATCTTTTGGCTTGGGTTCGAAGGGAGGAAGCTGGCATCCGAGGGTCGGTCGGCACTCGCAGTGGAAAGGGGCGCGAGAGGCGCGGGTGCCTCGACAATGGGCGGAGCGGCGAGCGGTGTAGGCGCAAAAATCGCAGCGGGCGCGGAGTCGACAAGAGGTGGGTAGATTGGGGCGGCGATTTTCGGACGCACGGGGGCCACGGCGGGATTGGGTGCAACGATCAGAGCGGGGGCGATCTCGGACGGCGCGATCGGCGCGATCTCGGCGGCAGGCGGTGGCACCTCGACAGCGGGCGCGAGGGCGGCTTTCGCGGTCTTCTTGGCGGAAGGCTTGCGGGACGGTTTGCCGGCGGCCTTCGCTTTGGGCGCGGCCTTGGGTTTTGCTGATTTGGTAGCCATGAAAAATTAAATGGGCGGACGGGGTTGTTGCACTTGACGCTGCGCGGCGGGGCGAGGAAAAGAAATCCCCCGCGCGATGCCCGCACGGAACATTTCAATCCCCAACCAGCCATCCAACGTGACGAACCAGACGATTACCTCAGTATCCCGGGAACACCGGAAATTCAGGCCTTCGGCCGAGTTTCAACGCCAAGCGAATCTTGGGAGTTATGCCGCTTACAAAAGACTCTACGCGGAGTCTGTCAACACCCCAAATAAATTTTGGGGCCGGCAAGCCAAGGAGCTGTTGACGTGGCAGAAACCGTTCAAAAAGGTGCTCGACTGGAAACTGCCGCACGCGAAGTGGTTTCTCGGCGGGCAGCTCAATGTTGCCGCCAACTGCCTCGACCGCCACCTCGGCACCGCGCGCGAGAACAAGGCTGCGATCATTTTCGAGGGCGAGCCGGGCGACGTCCGCACGATTACCTACAAGCAGCTCCACCGCGAAGTCTGCCAATTTGCCAACGCCTTGACGGCGCTCGGCCTAGCCAAGGGCGACCGCGCCGCGATCTATCTGCCTATGGTCCCAGAGGCCGCCGTCGCGATGCTCGCCTGCGCTCGGCTTGGTGTGATCCACACCGTTATCTTCGGCGGCTTCTCCAGCGAGGCGATCAAGGACCGCGTCAACGACTGCCAGGCGAAGCTCGTGATCACCGCTGACGGCGGCTGGCGGCGCGGAAAAATCATCGATCTCAAGACAAACGTGGATCGGGCACTTGCCGGCACGCCGACCGTGGAGCATGTCGTCGTGCTGAAACGCACCGGCCAGCCTGTTGCGTTTTCCGAGGGCCGAGACCGCTGGTGGCACGATTTGGTGGCGGGCGTCTCGGCCGAGCACAAGGCCAAGGGCCACGACAGTGAGCATCCGCTGTTCATCCTCTATACGAGCGGCTCGACCGGCAAACCCAAGGGGGTACTCCACACCAGTGCCGGCTACCTACTCGGCACGACCATCACCACGAAATACGTGTTCGACCTCAAGGAGACCGACATCTACTTTTGTACCGCTGACATCGGCTGGATCACCGGCCATAGCTACGTTGTCTATGGCCCGCTCGCAAACGGTGCGACCGTACTCATGTATGAGGGCGCTCCCAACCACCCTGAGCCGGACCGTTTTTGGGACATCATTGATCGCCACGGCGTCACGATTTTCTACACCGCGCCGACAGCGATCCGCGCGTTCATGCGTTGGGGCGACGACTATGTCAAAAAACACAGCCTAAAATCGCTGCGTTTGCTCGGCTCCGTCGGCGAGCCGATTAACCCCGAAGCGTGGATGTGGTATCACACGCTTATTGGTAAAAAACGCTGCCCCATCGTGGATACATGGTGGCAGACCGAAACCGGCGCGATCATGGTCACACCGCTGCCGGGTGTCACGGCTACCACTCCGGGTTCCTGTACCTTGCCATTCTTCGGCGTCGTGCCGAAGATACTCGACGAGCAGGGTAAAGAGGTGCCGCGCGGCGGTGGCGGGAAACTGTTTCTGAAAAATCCGTGGCCCTCGATGCTCCGCACGCTCTGGGGAGATGACGAGCGTTACAAAAAACAATACTGGAGCGAGCTGCCTGGCTATTATTTCGCGGGCGACGGCGCGCGCTTCGACGAGGACGGCTACCTCTGGGTCGTCGGTCGTATTGACGACGTGCTCAATGTCTCCGGCCACCGCATCGGAACCGCCGAGGTTGAGAGTGCGCTCGTGTCGCACCCGTCGGTCGCCGAGGCCGCCGTCGTCGGACGCCCCGACGAGCTCAAAGGTCAGGCGCTGGTGGTCTTTGTCACGCTCAAGAACGGCTTCGCCGCCTCGCCGCAACATAAGGAGGAGCTACGCGCCCATGTGGCAAAAGAGATCGGCTCGCTTGCGCGCCCCGACGACGTGCGCTTCGCGGCGGCTTTGCCAAAGACCCGCAGTGGAAAAATCATGCGCCGCATTCTCAAGGAGATCGCCGCTGGCGGCACCGTGAAAGGCGACACGACAACGCTGGAGGACTTCAACGTCGTCGCCGCCCTCCAATCGCAGGAGGAGTGAGTCTGGTGCGCTTATTAGCGCTCCCCCATCATGAGCTTGCTTGCGGGGGGCGCTCCGACTTTGCTGCCGGGCATCGTGCGTCGTTTACTCCTGCTTTTTCTCTTTGCGTTACTCTCCGTCGCCGCGCTTCGCGCGGCCACTGTGGCTTCGGCCGGTGTAAAGGTGACAGGTGCACGTTCAAGCAGTAACCTCTCCACCGGCGAAACCGTTTATTCCGGCGACGCCACGCAGCGCGCCCGGCTGGAGGACAGCGACCTGTTGCTTCTGGCAGACGAAATCCGCTACGCGCCATCTTCGGGTGTCGCTATCGCCATAGGTAATGTTGGGCTGGCGCGCGGCCCTTTACACTTGTTGGCCGACAAGATCACTTACTTCGCCACCACACGCGTTTACTCGGTCATCGGGCCACGTTTCACACTGCGCTCGCTCAATGTCACAGGCACAACATCGGAAGGCACGGCCGAAGCAATCACAGTGCGTGACGCGCAAATCGTGCTCACCGAGCCAGGTCCGTGGGCACCAGCTTTGCGCGCCTCTACAGCTACTTTTGACCTGACCAGCCGAACGTTGCACACCACCGGGGCGCGGTTGGGACTGGGGCGGTTGGAGTTGTTTTCCCTGCCGGTGAGTAACCTGCCGTTTGGTGACCCGTTGCTGCCCGACTTGTCATTGCGCGCCGGGTTCCGTTCGAACCTGGGCGCATATCTTGACATCGGTCTCGTCGCGCCAGTGCGGCCAAGCGTCAGCCTCGGCGGTGATCTTGGGTTTTATTCGCAGCGTGGCTTATTATTCGGCCCGGCCTTTGAGATCAAGGTGGACCGCCCCGGTCTGGTGATGACCGATACGCTACGCTCCGGCTATATCAATGACTACGGCAACCGCAAAACTGACGTCCTCGCGCGCCCCATTTCGTCCGATCGCGGTTTCGTCGAGTGGCGGCACTATGAGGAAATCGGCGACAGTCTTAGTGTGTTCGGTCAACTCAGCTATTGGACGGATTCCGAAGTGATTCGTGATTTCCGACCAGAAAAATTTTATCCCGTGCAGGTCCCGGACACATTTCTCGAGGCCGACTACGCCAACAACAACAGTATCACCTCGCTCTTTCTCCGCGCACAGCCGAATAAGTTTTTTGAGATGCAGCGGCGTCTCCCCGAATTACGCTACGATCAGTTACCAACCGCCATTGGGTTTGGTCTCTATGAAAGCTTCGCTGCGAGCGCGGCCGTGCTTCAGGAGGGGACCTTGCCCGCCGGCTCAGGTTCGACCGTGACCAGCAAGCGCCTCGATACCGTCTTGGAGCTCACGCGACCATACGCACCGCGCGAATGGTTTTCGATCCGGCCAGTGGTTGGGGCGCGCTTCACGTATTACGCCGATGCCACTGGCGGTCGTTCCACCTACACACGCGCCACTGGCGAAATCGGGGCGGACGCCGAGCTGCACGCCAGCGCAACCTACGATTACGTCAACGCCGTCCAGGGCATTAACGGCCTTCGCCACCTCGTCACGCCCACGCTCGCCTACCGCTACCTACCTGACGCCACGCACGGCGCCGCGTTTATCCCGGCGATCGACGACGCGGCCTTCTCGACTTATCTTCCGCCGCTCGGTCTCACGGCCGCGCGTGACACCGACCGGCCAACGGCGACCAACGTCCTCCGCCTTGGCCTCAACAACACCCTCCAAACTCGCGATACCCAATACGGTTCGCGTGACCTCGGGTTGTTAAATTTCGCTATCGACTGGCGGCTCGACCGCGTCGGCGCGCAACGGCCGTTCTCTGCTGTGCAGACCGAGTTTGCCGCCATGCCAGCACCGTGGCTACGGGTGGACACCTTTAGTCGGGTGGATCCGCGCACGGCCGCGCTAAGGGAGTTTAACACCGGCGTCACCATACGTGATAGCGACGCGTGGTTTGCTCGGCTGGGATCGCATTTTCTCCAGCACCAGCTACAGGAATATGTACTCGACGCTGGCTGGCGGCTCGACGAGGCCCGCGAACTACTTGCGCGCTTCCACTACGATGCCCGTCTCTCTCGCCTCATTGAGCAGGACTATGGTCTGCGCCAAAATTTCGGGAACCTCTGGCTCGTCCGTTATCTCATCGTGCTTTACCAAGGCCCGCGCCGCGAAAGCTCCTTCGGTTTCAATCTCGAAATTCAGATGCGCCGTTGGTGATGGTGGCCGATGGCGGCAGGCGGCGTGAATAGCTTTGAGGCCTCAGGTACAATCCAACCATGTCTCCGTCCGCCCGCATCGCCGACCGGCAGTCGTATCATTTTCTTCACTTGCTCGCCGCGCTGCGCCCGCACTGGCGGGCCGACCGCAATCTCCCTGCCCGTCTGCAGCGTTTGCTTGCGGCCAATCCCGCCTTCGGAGCGCGCGACCGGCGGCTTTATCGCGAACTCGTTTTCACTGTGCTACGTCATCTGCCCTGGATCGAGCCGCTGCTCGCCGCGCGACCCGAAGAAGCCGTGCGCATCACCGCCTGGCTCGCCGCCGAGACGAAGGACACCCATGCCTTTCGCACGGTCCTTGCGACCGGTACGCCGCCTACTGGTGAACTAGGCGAACTTTTGCCGGCGTGGTTCCGCGGGCACTGTCCGGCGGTTTTCTTGCCTGACGAACTCGCGGCGCTGCGTCGTCGCGCGCCAATCTGGTTACGCATGCAATCAGACGGGGCAGAGGACGTTCTCGCCGAATTCGCGGCGCGCGGTTGGTCGTGCTCGCCGTCGTCTGTGTTACCCGGTGCGCTTCGTCTCGATACCGAGGCTGACGTGACGCAGACCGAGGCGTTTCGCGCTGGCCTCTTCGAAGTACAAGACCTTGGTTCCCAACTCGTGCTCGCCGGTGTGGGTGTGACACCCGGCGACCGCTGGCTTGATGCGTGCGCTGGAGCAGGGGGGAAATCACTCCAGCTCGCACGTCTGCTCGGTCCGGCCGGTCAGGTGGATGCAGCCGACCCGCGTCCGGATGCGCTGGCCGAATTGAAAATACGCGCTGCTCGCGCTCAGCTCGCCAACATCACCGTCATGTCGCATACGGCCGCCACCGGCTACGACGGCGTGCTGGTGGACGCCCCCTGCAGCGGCACGGGTACCTGGCGGCGTGCGCCGCACCTCAAATGGTGTACCACCGCCGCTGACATTGCCGCGCATGCTTCGCGGCAATTGGATATATTGAGCCGCCACGCTCCGCTCATTCGTCCAGGCGGATTGCTCGTTTATGCGACATGTTCACTGAGTCGCGTAGAAAACCATGACGTAGCTGCCGCTTTCCTCGCGATGACACCGGCGTTTGCGCCAGCGCCACTGCACCGGCGTTTTGATTTTCCTGCAGACGGCCAGGCGCTTACAATCCTGCCATCGCGCCACGACACGGACGGCTTCTTCGTTGCCGCATTCCGACGTAAATCTGATTAAAATAGCATCCTAATCGCGCCTTGGAGCGTGCCGGGACTACTTATTACTTGTTGAGGGCTGTTTGCCGGGCGATACGTGGAGGGAGATGGCACCAGAGGGCTTCGACTTTGGTCCGAGCCCAAGGGGTTTTGCGTAAGAAGGTTAGGCTTGATTTGATGCTTGGGTCGAACTGGAAACAGCGCACCGGCACTTGCTGTGCGAGCCCAGCCCAGCCATGGGCGGCGACGAGCTCGGTGACAATCCGTTCCAGCGTGACGCCGTGCAGGGGGTCGTTCGGATGGGCAACTTTTGGCGTGGACATAGGGCAGATTAGCACGAGGGGAAGATGACACTCGAAGGCGCCCTTGATCCCGGGGAGCACGCCGCTAGCTACCACTCTTCTCCGTCGTACTGCCGCTCCACTTGAGCTTGGCGCGCATGATGGCGAAGTGAGAGTAGTCCAGCCGTTGTACTAAGAGGAGGCGCTCGCGGGCGATGGCGATCTCGACGGCGGCCTGTGCGCCCACGTGCAGGCTACGCTGACCGTCGAGGGCGACGAGCAGGCGCGCGTCGGGTGAGCGCGGGCGCACCCGAAGTTTCACGCCTTGCTGTAAAATGATGGAGCGGTTGCTCAACGTATGCGGGCAGATGGGCGTGAGCGCGATGACCTCGGCTCCGGGGTGAACGAGCGGGCCGCCGGCAGAAAGGTTATAGGCGGTCGAACCAGTGGGCGTGGAAAAAATGAGGCCATCGCAAAAATACTCAGTTACGAGCTCGCCATCGGCAAACACTTCGAGCCGCACGAGTCGCGAGCTGTCTTCGTCCTTAATGAGCACCTCGTTGAGCGCGAGGTCACCGGACACGTCACCGGCCGTACACGAGAGCATGGAACGTGGTGTGACCTGGAACGAGCCAGCGAGCAAAGCGGGAAAATTCGCGCGGGCCTCATCCTCGGAAAAGGTAGTGAGGAAGCCGAGGCTACCCCGATTTACGCCGATGACCGGTACGGCGGAGCGCGCGGCCTCGACCGCGACACCGAGGATGGTGCCGTCACCGCCGATCACACAGCAGGCGTCTTGTCCGCGCAGCCAGCCGGATGGCACGGTTGGCTCGTCGGTGCGCCGTACGTTCACGCCTGCCGCCTGTGCGAGGTCCGAGAGCGCAGTGGCCAGCTCCGATGCACCGGCTTTCTGTGCGTTGACGACGAAGGCAAGTTGGCGGATGAGGGGCATGGCGACGGCAGAGGCTCGCTTGCTAGGCGGAGTTTTCCAATCCTAATCTGGAACGCAGGAGAAGGGACGAGTCGGGCACAAATCCCGGTTGGACTCCTTGGAGATTTGGTGTCGTCGCGCGAATCAAGGCCTTCGGCATAAGCCAAGTTGCGCTGCTTCAACCCACTCCAGATTGAAGCCAATACTCAACTCACTGCGGTGGGTAGTGAGTTGAGCAAACGAACTAACCAACCGGCAGAGACTCGCTAAGGCTTAGGCCTGGCTCGAGAGGGCGCGGATGGTGTAAGTTTCCTCGGTGCCACCGATTTTTACTTTCACGCTATCACCGGGCTTTTTTCCGAGGAAGGCGAGGCCGAGGGGTGTCTGGTAGGAGATGATGTTTTTCTCCGGCTCGCCATCCCACGCACCGAGCAGCGTGTAGCGGACAGACTGGCCAGTGGAGCCGACAACGATATCGACCACACTACCGACACCGACCTGGGCGGTAGTAGCATCTTTGAAGTCGGTGATCCGGGCGCGGCCGAGGTCGCGCTCAAGCTGCGCCTTTTGTGCCATGAGGACGGTCTGGTCCTGCTTGGCCATCTTGTATTCGGAGTTTTCCTTGAGGTCGCCGTGCTCGCGGGCGGTGGCGATGGCTTTGGAGTTCTCCGGGATTTTCTTGGAGACGATGATTTCGTATTCCTCACGTTTGCGCTCGTAGCTGGAGCGGGAGACAAGGAGTTGCTCTTCCTTGCTGTCGGCGTCGGCGGCGACGAGCGACTGGATCTTGGGGAAAATCTTGATGAAGCGGGCGAGCAGCGCCTTCTTCGTGAGCTCTTCGAATCCTTGGTTGAGTAGAAGGGTGTTGGCCAGGTCGCGTGCGGTCTCGGGGTCGGCAGTGGAGAGTAAATCGGGGATGAGGTCGGTGTCCTCGCTGAGGATGTCGGCAAGGGGGATGCGGCGGGCACTGGCAGCTTGGAGCGCCTCGTAATCGATGGCGAAGAAAATGGCACCGAGCAGGCGCGGGGTCATGAGATCGTTAAGAAGCTTAGCAAATTTTTTCGTGTGGCGGTTCTTGACGACCCAGAGTAGCACGGGCGCACGAAGGTTTTGCTCGACTTGCCAGCGGGCGAGCGCGGTGGCGAGATCGTCGGCATGGCCATTTTCGAGTAGGAAGTTAATGCACTCGGTCGTGAACTTACCTTGGCTGGTCTTGAGCAGCGTGAAGAGGAGGTCGCGGTATTCGACCGGATGCGCGAGCTTCACCAACTCGAGAAAACGGCTCTGGAAATGGACAGGGATTGTTTCAGCGATGCTGGGCAGGTCGCGGGTGTTGGCGACGAGGGCGGTTTGCTCGGGCTCGAACGCGGTTTCTACGCCGGCGGCCTTGGCGAGGCTGTCGCGTACGGCTGCGCCGTGCAGTCGCTCGGCGGCTGTAAGTTGGTGGCTGTCTTTTACGGACTCGGCAAGGCCAGCGAGAAGGGACTTTAGGTCGCCCTTAGTGCCGCCAGAAAGAAGTTTTTCCGCTAGCAAAATGCGGCGGCGGGCGGAGCGGGTTCCGTTAAAAGCCTCCACAATCTCGTCTTCATTCGACACCGGCGTCTCGCGCAGGATGTAGCAATCGGTTTTCTTGGCGGGCAGGGCGATGCGCGGGTCTTTCGCCAACGCTTTCTTGGCGGTTGACCACCACTTTTTAAATTTCTCTTCGCCCAGAACTTGGGCTAGTGTGATTTCCAAATCTATTGCCGTGGTTGCATGGCCGGGATATGCTTGCAACGCCTCGACGACAAGCTGCGCCGGGTCATCGGCGATGAGCGCGGCGATTTTTTTGGGCTCGGTCTCTTGGCGGACAAGGAGATGGTTGGCGGGTAGCACCTCCATGCTGGTGAGACAGAAGGAGGGGTCCATCGGATGCGCCTTCTTGTCGGCGAAATCAATCAGCAGCTTCTGCGAGGCTTCGTGAAATTTCTTGATCTGGCCGAAGCCCCAGCTCCGGTGGATACAATACGCCCCGGGCTCCATCGCCTCCAGCTTGGCTTTGGCCGGCTTGAGGGACGGGTTTTTGGCGATCAACGTGGCAACGGCTTCGGAGTTCATAATGGTGGTTTCGGCGTGTGAGTCGACAAGTCACACGAGCCGCGCCACCAATGTCAACAGGGCAACTTCTACCTATTTGCAGGCAGGTTTGCCCTGATTTTTTGCGGGCGAGTGACTCAACGCCTCAGTTCGCGTGCGATGTCCTTGGCGAAATACGTCAGGATAATCCCCGCGCCGGCGCGTTTGATGGCCAGCAGTGACTCGTGTCGCGTGCGCGCGAGGTCCAGCCAGCCCAGCCGCGCCGCCGCGTGGAGTTGCGCGTATTCGCCCGAAACCTGATAGGCTGCGACCGGTTTTCGCGTCGCGCCACACACGTCCCGAATGATGTCGAGATAAGGCCCAGCTGGCTTCACCATGATAATGTCCGCACCCTCCAGAGTATCAAGCGTCGCCTCCAGTACGGCTTCGCGACGGTTGGCCGGGTTCATCTGGTAGGTCGCCTTGCTCAGTAGCCGTGTGCCCTCCGCCTGCGCGCTGCCCACCGCGTCGCGGAACGGACCGTAATAAGCCGAGTTGTATTTTACCGCATAGGCGAGGATGCCCGTGCCGGTGTGGCCAGCGGTATCGAGCGCCTTGCGGATCGCGCCCACCCGGCCGTCCATCATGTCACTCGGGGCAACAAGGTCCACACCTGCGCGTGCTTGTAGCACCGCCATCTGGCAAAGCATCCCCACGGTGCGGTCGTTTTCTACATCGTCGCGCGCCGGGTTGAGCACGCCGTCGTGCCCGTGCGTGGTATAGGGGTCAAGCGCGACATCGGTGATGACCGCCAGCTCCGGCACGGCCTTTTTCACCGCGCGCACCGCGCGGAGCACGAGGGTGTCCTCGTTGAGCGCTTGCGTGCCCTCGTCGTCCTTGAGTTTCGTATCGAGCTTGGGAAACAGTGCCACTCCATGGATACCCAACTTGTGCAGCGCCCGGCACTCCTTCACTAGGTCGGTGATACCGAGCCGGAATACGCCGGGCATAGACTTGATTTCCTCCGGCGCGGCTCGGCCCTCAACCACGAAGAGCGGTGCGATGAAATCCGCCGGCCGTAGCACCGTCTCCTCTACGAGTGCACGCAGCGCCGGCGTGCGCCGCAGTCGCCGCGGGCGCTGGGTCAGGTCGAGCTTGAAAGCGTTAGGCATGGTAACCCGAGATAAAGTCGATTTTCCCCTCGCGAATCCATGCTAAAGTTCTCCCGTGGAAAGAAGCTCCTAGGTGGTTAGCAACAAAGCGGAGGAGATTCAGCAACGAAGCAGCCTAAGGAGCAGATGAGCGCCGAGGCATCGTCGGTCTCTTGTTTAGTGTTGAGGCTTAAATTTCATCGCAACGCCTGTCGTACCAGCGGGACGACTTCCGTCCCGTAGAGCTCAATGCCTTTCATTAAACCCAAATGGGAGAGTGTACCCAAGCTGTATTTTAGATCGAAGCGCGTCAGTGAAAGACCCTGCATCACTTTCACCACCTTGGCGGCGACCGTCTCAGGTGAGCCAACGAACAATGCACCGTCCGGGCCGGCGGCCCGATCAAATTCTTCCCGGCTCATCGGCGGCCAGCCCCGCTCACGGCCAATTCTATTATGCATGGCCGCATAGTGTGGCCAAACCTCACCGCGCGCCTGTATATCAGTCGCGGCCACATAGCCCGGCGAGTGTGCCGCGACCTGCAATGGCTGGATGCCGAGCTTTTCTAAGGCACGCTGATACAGCCTCACCAACGGGGCAAACGAGAGCGGTTGTCCCCCAATGATGGCGAGCATCAACGGCAGCCCATAATGGGCGGCTCGAACCACCGACTCGGGGCTGCCGCCGCTCCCAATCCATGTCCGCAGCGTTCCGGATTCCATCGGTGGAAAAACCCGTTGCTCGATGAGCGGTGGCCGCATCTGGCCCGACCAAGACACGGGCTTTTCCTTCAGTAGTTCGGTGAAAAGTCCGAGTTTTTCATCAAACAATGTCTCGTATTCGTTGAGATCAAAACCGAACAAGGGAAAGGATTCGGTGAACGAACCGCGCCCAAGAATGATCTCTGCACGACCATGGGAGACGGCATCGAGAGTCGAGAAACGCTGGTAGACTCGGATGGGATCGTCCGAGCTCAGCACGGTCACCGCCGACCCGAGACGGATCCGGGAGGTCTGCCCGGCGATGGCCGCGAGCACGACCTCGGGGGCGGAGATGGCAAAGTCTTCACGGTGGTGCTCGCCAACGCCAAAGAAATCCAAACCAGAATTTTCTGCCAGCACCGCTTCAGCGATGACGTTGCGCAGCACTTGGGCTTGGGACAGCGGTCGATCGTTTTCCCGCGTCACATCGCCGAAGGTATGCAGCCCAAATTCTAGTATTTTTGCCATGGGCTGACTTTCAACCCATGGTGGTAAAAAGGCAATGAAGCGCTGGCCGCTTGGGTCTCTGGGAGATCCAGGAACGAGTGTCGGTGCTCGCCGTCACAGATAATCAGATACAAAGTGAGGGTTAGCGGCCCTCTGCTCGACCGCTCCGACATCCACCTTTAAGCCCCCCGATCCAGATCCGGAAGCTACCGTATGACAAGCCGGCTGAAACTTCAGTTAACAAAATTTCAGTCTGCTAGTGGTTGGCTCCGGTTTTCGGCGAACGCAAGGCGGCAAGTTTAGCCAGCACGGGCCGGAGCGGATAATAGACGGCTGCCATGATGAACGGAACGCTAATGAGCCAGGCCGTAAACGCATGGATTCCGGCCCAGCCGAAGCGCTGGAGAAATTCGCCGATGGAGGCATTGTGAAACGTGCTCAGCATGTCGGAGATGGTGAAGCGGTTTTCGAGGTCGTGCCAGAGCCACTCGCCAAGATGTACATAAACGAGGATTAACACGAGTTGGAGCGCGCCGAGGAGTTGATTGAGCGTTTGGAGGATCGGCTGGTTCATACGCAAGGCCAGCCCGACGCCAACGTTGAGAAGCGAGGTGAAACCGAGAAATGGGAACAACGCGCAAGCAGTGCCGACCGCGAAAGTGGCAGCGAGTTTTTCGGGCGAGACGCCCTGTGTGAGCTGGGCGAGGATGGGGTCGCCGAAGCGGCGGCGCCAGAAGCCAGTTGTCGAAGCAGTGTTCACGCGGTGGAGAGAGAACGGGCAATGAGCAAATCGATCGCGACGCCGAGTTTGGCGCAAACTGCTTATCGTGCGGTTAGCTTTTGCAGAGCTGCATGATCTAAAAATAAGCAGAAAGCGTGTCGATGCCAATGTGCAAATAAACGGGCGCCGTAGCGGTTTATCGAACCGTAAGACGGCGAACGTCTTTTCGTGAGTCATGCTTAGATTGCCACGTCAACTGGCAACCTAGCTTCTCATTTTTCACCATCAGAAGTAAAAAATGGGTGCAGGGGTTGGATTTGAACCAACGACCTTCAGGTTATGAGCCTGACGAGCTACCAGGCTGCTCCACCCTGCAACAGGAAGTGAGACATTGTATCGGCTATGCTCGGCTGTCAATGACTCATTTCAAGCTGCACTCACGCATTACGCTGCCGGCATGACATAACTGTGATGTCAGATAGCGAAGACAGCCACCCG